>CALBCY010000267.1 GCA_937927195.1 uncultured Chitinophagales bacterium | reverse complement strand
CTGCCCGGTTTAGCAGAGGAATTTGCTTAAATCCGTTTAAAAAAAATGCTGTTTGAGCCTACTCAATTTAAATAATTCCAGTCATCAAATCTTTTAGAAAACTTAATAAATTCTCTATAAAGCGAGTTTATTTTTTTTAGGATTTAAGTGAGTTTCGAAGCGTTAAGAACCGGGCAGCCGGCGCTGTGACATAAGTCCTTGATTTTTCGTCATTTTTGCGGACCGCCGCCGCGGTCAAGAAAAATGATAGGCAAATAGTATCAAAATATTCGGCTCCCCTCGAACTAAATTAATAAATTCTAACTTATTATTTTCAAACAAACTATATCTTTTTTAGCTCCAAGAAATGTAAATTTTATAATCGAACTCAGTTAATAGATAAATATAAAAGCAGACGGGTCCGAAATCCTGTCTGTGTTTTAAACTTCTTCTGCCAAAATATATTCTTCTACCATTGGAATGGGATTCCCTCCATCCAAAAATTTCATTTCAATTTTCAATACAAAAATAGGTATGTCCAGCTCAACCAACAATGCTTTGTGTAATTGCAGTCTTGCCCAATCCTTTTCTGTTGTCACAACGACCGCATCGGGCTTGGAAAAGGCCATCAATTTTTTCTTGATATCACGAATGTCTTTCTCTGTAAAGTAATGATGATCCGAAAATTTCATTTTCAACAAGCCCATTCTTTTGCCTTTCAAAAATTCGCTTAATTGATCTGAATGCGCAATTCCACTCAATAAAACAACTTGCTTGTTTTCCAGAAAATCAAGCCCTAAAAGTTGAGCGTCTTCAGGTTTTGAAACATCGCACAATCCTTTGGTTTTGATGCAGGCAAAAAGTAGTTTTTGTGAGGAGATTGGTGAAATTTTTTGTGAAATTTTATTCATTGAAATTTTATCCAAATCGGAGGGGCATTTCGTAACGATGATCAAATCTGCCCGTTTATAACTACTTTTTAAGTCGCGAAGATCTCCTGTTGGCAAATACCAATCATCGGTAAAAAGTCTGGAATAACTGGTTAAAAGAATTTGATAACCTACATTGAGATAGCGATGCTGGAAGGCATCGTCTAATAAAATGACTTGTGTTTCAGGTTTTGCAAACAAAAGCTCTGGAATGGCCAAAACACGATCCTCTCCGACACTGACTGTAACTTGCGGATATTTTTGAAATATCTGAAACGGCTCATCCCCAATGCTCGCTGCATCCACTTTTTCATTGGCCGTTTTATCTGCTTTTTTATCCGCTTTATCCGCTGTTTTATCCGCTGTTTTATCCCCTATGAGATCCGCTATGAGAAATCCACTGCTTCGCCTTTTGTATCCCCGGCTAAGAATGGCTATTTCATACTTATCAGAAAGTTGCTCAATCAAATATTCAACCATTGGAGTTTTTCCAGTTCCTCCTGTGCTTAAATTTCCTACAGAAATGGTGGGAATGTCATAAGTTATGCTTTTCAGTATTTTTTTATCGAAGCAATAATTTCTCATCCAAAGGATCGCCATGTAGAGCAATGAAAAGGGGAAAAGTAAATATCTGAAAACTTTAATCAAGAAAATTGCTTTTGTTTATTTAGCTAACAAGATACAAAAAGGAATTCAACAGTTTGTACCTTTGCAGTCATGAACACAAAAAGCAATTTCATAGGCAATGCCATCAAAGGAATGTGCATGGGTATTGCTGAGGTTATTCCGGGCGTATCGGGAGGAACAATTGCCTTCATAACGGGCATCTATGAACAATTACTAGATTCAATCAAAGCTTTTTCACCTGCTCTCTTAAGCGTTTTTAAAAACGATGGAGTTAAAGGAGTTTGGGCAAAAATAAATGGAAACTTTCTAGTCGCCCTAATGGCGGGGATGGTTTTAGGATTCTTGATTGGGCTGATCGGCATAAGCTATTTGTTGGAAAATTACCCTGTGATGTTATGGGCCTTTTTCTTTGGACTAATCATCGCTTCGACTATTTATGTGGCCAGACAAATAGATAAATGGGGAATCGCCCAAATCGTTCTGCTTGTTTTGGGAGCTGTTGTTGCCTATTTTGTAACGATTGCCAGCCCGGTAAGTGGATCGGAATCATTGCTTTACGTCTTTATTTGTGGAGTAATCGCCATTTCTGCGCTGATTCTTCCTGGTTTATCTGGCAGTTTCATGCTTTTATTGTTGGGAATGTACCAATTTGTGTTACATGACACCTTTAAAGAAGGTGTTTTAAAACAATTTGATCCAAATGCCATTTTAATAATGGCAGTCTTCGGAATCGGTTGCATTGTTGGTCTAAGTACTTTTGCCCGTGTTTTGTCCTGGACTTTTAAAAATTACAGAGTCAGTACCTTAGCTTTATTGACAGGTTTTATGATGGGTTCATTGAACAAGGTTTGGCCTTGGAGAAAACCTGTTTTAGGCTTGACTGAAGAAGGCAATATGGTTGAAATAACGAATGGTATGCAAGTTGATAAAATCATTAAAGAAGTCAACTTAATGCCAGCACAATTTGGCATCGAAGTGGGAGATCCCTATTTGATAGGCGCCATTTTAAGCATGATTTTTGGCTTTGCAATCGTATTCATCATGGAAAGGTTTTCTGGCAACACTACTGAAGCTGTATAAAACAGATAGGACATTTCAATCTAAAACCCAGCGTTTAAAATCTTAAAATCTCTATTATTGTTTAGTAAAATTGGAAATAAAATACTGGATACCCAACTGTTCTACAAGGTTCTTGCTTTAGCAATTCCCTTCAGATTGGCCTTTTTCCTAACGACCCTACTGGCCATTGCTTTGGCCATTCTATCTCCACTTACTCCATACCTGATTCAACAAGCGGTGGATACTAAAATTGCCGCCAATGATTATCCTGGTCTTGTCAATATTATTTATATGTTATTGGCTGTTTTGATTGCCAATGGGGTTTGTCGCTATTTGTTTATTTTCTATTCAAACTGGCTTGGTCAATCAATAATAAGAGATCTTCGAACCAGGGTTTTTTCGCATGTCAACAGTTTGCGATTGCGATTTTTTGATAAAACTCCGATTGGGGCAGCTACAACCAGAACCATCAGCGATGTTGAAGCCATCAACAATGTTTTTGCAGCTGGAATTATTAATATAATCGCTGATGTTCTCACCATTGTTATCGTTCTGGCCTTTATGTTTTCGGCCAATTGGAAACTGACTTTCGTGAGTTTATCGACCTTTCCTATTTTCGTCTATGCAACTTATGTTTTTAAAGAGGGTGTAAAAAAATCATTTCAAAAAGTAAGGAATGAGGTTTCTATTATGAATGCTTTTCTGCAAGAGCGAATTTCAGGAATGAGCCTTATTCAAATATTCAGTGCAGAGGAAAGAGAGTACGGAAAATTTCAAGAAATAAACGCAAGACACCGAGACGCAAATATTCAGTCAATTTGGTACTATTCAATTTTCTTTCCTGTTATTGAAATTATATTAGCCAGTGCAATGGGATTGATGGTTTGGTTTGGATCCAACTTGGTTGTTTCCGACCTTGCAAGTCTTGGAACATTGATTGCATTTATACTTTATCTGAACATGTTGTTTCGTCCACTTAGAATGCTGGCCGATAAGTTCAACACTTTACAAATGGGTTTAGTCGCGGCCGAAAGAGTCTTTGTTCTTTTGGAAACCAATGAAAAAATTGAAAACACTGGAACGACAAAAGTAGAAACAGTTAAAGGTGAAATAATTTTCGACGATGTTTGGTTCGCCTACAATGAAGTTGACATGGTGATCAAAGGCCTTTCTTTCAAATTAGATGCTGGCGAAACGATGGCCATTGTTGGGGCTACTGGGGCAGGTAAATCTTCTGTGATTAACATCATCAATAGATTTTATGAAATTCAAAAAGGAAGTATTTCTATTGATGGTATAGACACAAGAGATTATGACCTCCACAATTTGAGATCACAAATCGGTTTGGTACTTCAAGATGTTTTTCTTTTCTCTGGATCCGTCATGGACAATATTACCTTATACGATCCCAACATTTCAAAAGACAAAGTAATAGAAGCTGCCAAAATTGTTGGGGCACATGAATTCATAATGAAGCTGCCGGGAGAATACGATTACAATGTAATGGAACGTGGCGCAACGCTTTCACTGGGACAAAGACAGTTGATTTCCTTTATCCGTACTGTGGTTTTTGATCCAAAAATTTTAATCCTAGATGAGGCTACTTCTTCTATTGATACTGAAACGGAGGAATTGGTTCAAAATGCAATTGAAAGGCTGGTAAAAGGCAGAACTTCCATCGTCATCGCTCACCGCCTTTCCACCATTCAGAATGCCGATAAAATAATGGTTTTGGAGAAGGGTGAAATTATGGAAATGGGCAAGCATGAAGAATTGATTGCTGAAGGCGGCTATTACAAAAAGCTGCATGACATGCAATTT
>CALBCY010000266.1 GCA_937927195.1 uncultured Chitinophagales bacterium | reverse complement strand
CCGTCGCTTTTCAATCCCCAAGCTTGGGTGTAACCCGCTTCGGCTTCCGCAAAAACCTCGGCTGTTGGATTGGTTTGTGCAAGGTCAAAAGAACGCAATGTTCCATCCCCTAATCCGCTTACATAAGCAACATTATTTGCGATAACAATGTCTTCTGGGAAGAAATTCGCATCGCTAATAGTTATCTCTGCTGGTTGTGCTTTAATAGCAGCAAAAGCAGAGACCAATACAAATAGAAAGAGAATAATTCTTTTCATTTTTCTTTGAGTTAAATTGAATTTATAATTTGTTAAGGCCATTCTTTTTCAAAAAAGTGAACATTTTAAAATCAGTTGCTTAAATAAGAATACAGTTCAGTAAAGCAGATGGCTTTTAAAGAGTTCTTAAAAACAGATACCTGCTGCTGTAGTCTTTAAAAGTTTCTGGACGCAACCGAATCCTGAATACAGCTAAAAAAATACAACTTAGGTATCTTTATTTGAGTAGTTGAAAATAAAAGGAGCTTGGTCTTATGAATGAAAATTGATTGAGAGCGCTATCAATTTTTTTTTTACTATTGGCTATTTCGATAAAAATTTATAACGTCCCATCATCACAGAAGACTGATTCATCTTTTGCATGAATTCCTTTGAAATTGATGCTTCCATGAAAGGTTTCAAAGAGGCATCAGATGTTTCTTTGCTTAGCCAGTAAACAGCAACCACTTGTTTACCTTCTTCATTTACACCTGTTAATCTTTGTAAGAAGCCCTTTCTTTTTCCAGTAAAATCAGATTCAACTTTTTGATTTAAGACATTGAATTTGTCCAAATCTGTATCTGGTTTTAAATCAAAGGCCATAATTTCTACAAATCGACTATCAACTGCATTCCAAGGTCGGTCCATTACATACCTCGACATTTTCATAGTCGGTCCATCAATCATTTGGGCATAATCAGCAACAGAAGGGTCACTCATAAATTTGTTCATCGAAGCATCGGCATCGGCCATGCTTTTCCAATAAACAACTACTACATAATTCCCTTTCTCATCTATACCGCTTTGTCGCTTTATAAAGCCTGGTTGTTTGCTTGTAAAGTTATCTCCCACCCTAGCATCTCGCTTTGCAAACGCAGCTTGATTGGAGTCTGAATTTATATTGAAAGTAGTAACTTCCATTATTGTAGGAACATCCATATTTTTTGAATTAGGATTTTTATTTGTCGAACAACTGGAATATGATAAGGACAATACCAGAAATAAAAATGAATATAAAGAGGGTCTCATTTGTATTAGTTTAAAGTGATTGTAAAGCTTTGCCCAGGCATGAAGTCATAGTCTTCACCAATTTCAACTACTAAAACACTATTAGAATCAATTCTAAGATTTACAGAAGAATTACTTGAGGTAAACCCGTTTACATTTTGAACAGTATCGAAAGTGAAGTAATATCTGTCGAAAGTAGCTGGTTCTAAAACTCTAAACAAACTGCCGTAATTCGGATCATCTTGTTGAGCCACCACTTCGAAAGAAATACTGTTTTCATCGATTTCAATATCGTATAGGCCCAATAGATAGGCAGAAAACTCAGTTGCGTTACCGACGTTGGCAGTTGCCGCTAATGAGCCTGCAGGCACTTGAAAAAGCTCTTCGATTGTTTCTTCAGTTCCCATTGTAAATGCTGTTGACTGAAAAGTATTGGTTACAGTTACACCGGAACCCAAGCTAATAGGGAATGTTGGATCATCGTCATCACCACAAGAAGTGAAAGTGAAAATTGAGACTAAAAAACCAAATATTATTAGATTAAAACTTGAAAATTGCATTAGATATAAATTAGTTTAACAATACCATAAAGGTATGTTCATACTAAGGAACATAGATTGTAAATTCATCTATAATAATGGTGAAAGTGATTATAAAAGTGGTTAAAGTGTAACCTCAGGCTTATAACTGTTGTCTAAATTTCAGTGGAGTCGTATCTGCATTCTTCTTAAAAAACTTCACCATATTGGCAGGGTCTTCAAATCCAGTCATGTAGCTAATTTCATTTACAGTTAGAGAGGTCGAAATCAAATAACGCTTGATTTCAATTGTTACAAAGTTATTTATAAAAGCTTTTACAGTTGAGCCTGTTAACTTTTTTACAACTTCGTTTAGAAATTTGTAAGACACAAACAACTTGGAAGCATACATTTTTGAATTCCTGCTTTTTGAGTAATCTATTTCAAGCAGGTCTTTAAATTTGCTAAATGTTTCCAGCCAAAGTGTATTGATATTTGGAGTAGACTGGAACTCTTTTGCTCTTTCAGCTTTAAGTAATAGCAGGCGAAGTAAGGAAGCTAGTATCTCAGATTTAGCAAAATTACTGTCGGAATAATATTCCTTGTGCAGGTCTAAGAATAATCCAACAAAACTGTCTTCCCCCATTTCTTCTTGGTGAATGACTGGACTTTCAATATGATAATTGAATAATCTGTTTAATCTAAAATTATCTGTTAGAAAATAATGCTTATCAACAAACAAATGATTAAACACAATCGCAAAGCCCTTGGATTTATGCAATTCTTTATTAAAACAATGAACTTGATTTTTAGTCACGAAAAGTGCACTTTCTTTTTTTAATTCGTATGATTTAAAATCAATAAAATGGGTGTATGAATTTTCAGTTGCAATCAGGATGAGGTAAAATTGAATTTTGTGTGCTGCAAAAGGATTGTGATCTTTTGCTTGATCTAACAGGATAGAAAGCTGTTTGAAATTCATCACTTGAATATTAAAACTCGTGTGATTCCAATATATGTCTGGTAGTATATTTTCCATATCATTTTCAGTTTGCTGATAACTGTTAGCGTTTAAAAAATAGCTGAAAGCCAGCAAATATCGAATTACCAAAGTAATACATTTTTGATATTTTTCAATTTCATTTTAAAATAAATTTACTTGGATTGCCAACGTGAGTTAAGAAAAGCTTGTGCATTGTTCTTGTGCAAGCTACATATAGCATTTGTCTATCTGGAGCAGACTGGTAGTTTTTTTCTGTACAAAATGGTACGATAACTTGATCGAACTCTAATCCTTTTGCCAAATGAGCGGTGGTAATAACAATGCCACTTCCAAAAGCAACACTCACTGCATTTAACAGATTAATTTTGAATAATATGCCTAATGAGTCATACAGTGTATCGGCTTGTTTTTGAGTCTTGGTAATGATGCCTAATGAGTTAAATTTACTCAAATTGAACTCATCGATTATTATTTTTATTTCCTCCAACTCAGCATCTTTGTTTTTACAATTAATGATGCGAGGCTCCTCCCCATGTCTTTCTAAAGCTTCGACATTTACATGCTCGCTGATGCGTTTTGTGAATTGAGTTATCTCATAAGTTGATCTATAACTTTTTAGCATGGTCATGGACGTAGCACCAGGAAATATTTTTTCTATTGTGTCTAGATTAGAAGAGCTAAAGGGGTTTACAGACTGATTTATGTCTCCTAAAATTGTTTTTTTACAAGCGTACAATCTGCTTAGCACTTTGTATTGAACAATGGAATAATCTTGCATTTCATCAATAACCAAGTGCTTAACTTTTCGGTCCTGTTTAAAGCCTTCTAATTTCATTTTAAAATACAAAAATGCATAAACATCACTCCATTCATATTTGCTCCCTTTTTTTAATTTGAATAGTTCAGGTTTTCCCATCCAATTGTAAAAGCCCTTATACAATACTCTTGGATTATAGGATGGGAACATTTTACGAATGGTGTTGTGTAATTCTGTACGGTCTTTGTATTGAATTTCAATTTTATAATATCGATAAATATTTTCAACTACTTCTCGCACTACTTCATTGAATCTTTTTAAAAGTGGCAGTCTGTTGTATTTTTCAAATGTTTCTTTGATAAACCAAGAAGGAACGAGCTTGCCTTTTACAAAAATGTCTGTAATTTCAAAACCATCATTTTGCAACCAAACATGGTATTCATCGATTTTTCTTATTAGTTCACTGGAAGATTTAAACTGAATTCGCTCAATCAATTTTGGGTCATTTTTTTCAAGTAATTCTGTAACTTGCTCAAAAAAGGTTTGAAACTTAATTTGATAATCTAATAAATCGTTGGCAATTTCTTCGACACTTGTCTCGGCTACAGTTTCCTCGCCTAATTCGGGCAATACATTGGAAATATAGCTGGCAAAAACTTTATTTGGAGAGATAATTAAAATGTCTTGTGAGGTAATTGTTTCTTTAAAACGGTACAACAAAAAAGCGATCCGATGCAAGGCAATTGATGTTTTCCCAGAACCGGCAACTCCCTGAATGATGAGGTGGCGTGCTTCTTCATTGCGAATAATAGAATTTTGTTCTTTTTGAATGGTGGCAACAATGTTTTTCATTTTGGCACTGGATGCCTTGTTGAGTTCTTCTTGCAACACTTCATCGTGAATGGTTAGATCAGTATCTAACATGTATTCCATTTCACCATTGCGAATCCTGAATTGTCTTTTGAGTACAATGTTGCCTTCGATTGTTTTGGCTTTAATTTCGAAAAATGCCTCTCCCATTTCAAAGTCGTAAAACAGACTTGAGATGGGTGCTCGCCAATCGAGTACTAAGTTACTTTTGCTTTCAGAATCCTGAAAGTTATGTACACCAATGTATAAGTTTGTTGCTGTTTCATTGCCCTTCTCTAAAAAATCAATTCTACCGAAAAATGCAGTGTCCTTTAAGCGTATCAACCGTTTTTTGTTGCCAACACTGTGATCTCCCAACAAGGAATAATTGCGAATGACTTCCCGCAAGGCATTTTTTTCAAGATTGTCCATGTCTCGCTTATGATCTTGCATGTGTTTGTGCATGTCGGCGATTTCATCACTCTTTCCTTGAATGACCTCATTTATTTCAGTAAGCTTTCGGTCAACTTTTTTTAACAAATTTGAAAGGTAATCCCTTTCCTTTTTTTCTTCTGACATACTTTTAGTTAGTCTTGTTTCAACCTATATCTATTATACGTTCTTTTTTATCTTTCGTCAAACTAATACGAATTATTTCACGCGATTTGGTCTTGTGAAATTTGACTGGCCTGCTAGTAAATTTCGCATTACACTCAATTAATAATTAAACAAATCAGAGTTAGTTAACTAAGCAATAGACCGCAATTTAAGTTTATTTTCAAACTTTCTAATGGGAGTTTTTGAGTTATTCTTTTTTAGATTCTTATATGTTTTTCTTGATTCTGATAATGCACAATAGACAGCTAAAATGATGAAGCTGCAATTTTCTGCAATGCTTGTTTTGAACTATTAAACTTTCGGATGATCACTGTGCAGCAGATAAAAGAGTTTGTGATACTGAAATGCTCATTTAACATTTATTGAAATGTCCTGACCTTTTGAGCATATTGGTCAAAATGCATGGCTTTTGTTTTGTTGTATATTAGGTTTTCAGCTTCCATTATTCTGGGCCATTCTTTTCAAAACAAGACTTTTGTATTGTTTTTATGATTCACAAGTATAGTATAAAAATTTTTATATTTGAAAGAAACTTGATCAAACAATAATAGTGATATACAACAGAAGAAATAAGACATAACAGGGACGAATCGGAAATTGTATGATAAATCTAGGAATTCTATTTTTTCCTCCTATTTTATCCTCCTATTTTTTTCTCCTATTTTAACTCAAAACCATAAAGCGGATTTCTGCTGCTTTAATGCCCCAATTGTGGTTGATTGGTTTTTTAATTTTAAAGAAGTAAAGAAGTGAATAAATCTAATTTCAAAGATCCACAAACTATCATTGCCATAGGTGTAACGATCATCAGTTTATGCGCATTGGGCGTCTCTTTGTTGCAGACGCACATTATGCAAGAAGAGCGTGAGTTGCAGCGTGAATATTCCAGGGCTTCTGTTTGGCCAAGGATAGAAATGAGATTCGAGAAAGGATATGATGTAAATGATGGTAATTTGAATAAGCTGGTTCTAAATCTGACGAATAGTGGTGTTGGGCCAGCGATAATTACTGACGTGAAAGTAACTTACGAAGGCATTGTTGTGAATGATTGGTGGGATTTGTTTGAAAAACAAGGCATACCAGATTCTATAAGAACAACAATCAACAGAAGTGGATTCAATGATCAGGTAATGAAAATTGGAGAGACTTTGGAAATCTTAAATTTGGCAGATAATCTTCCCTTGGCTCAAGCATTTTTAGAAAGAAAAAATGGCCTATCCATAGTTATTTATTATGAATCCATTTACAAAGAAAAATGGAAATATGATGGAGAACAGACTGTAAAATTAACAAGTTTTGAAGAGCTACCTCAAGAAGAACAATTTCATTGATTTGAATCTATTCCTTATCATTTTTTGATATACAATTAAAAGTAAAACTACTTTTAGTGCGATTTATAAAAGATGGTTAACTAAAACAATTTTGAACAGGAATAAAGACACCTTTCTCACAATCCTCCTTCATTTCAAAACAACAATACTGTTATACAAATCAAGATCATGTTTTAAATCATCGGGCACATCTTCCATTTTCTCAGCGAAAACATTGAGAAGGCCTCTTGCTTATTTGGTTAAATCTCTTGTAATTTCTGATCACATTTCAATACCAATCTATAACAACCTTTCATTCATTGATAAGATCTAATCGATATCACCTTGCAACGCTAGTGACGAAAAAAAACTTGTTGTATTGACCTTGTTACAAATGAAAGATATGTCAATTTTACCAAGAATCAATCCGATCCTTAAATCAAGCATTTTTTGATTAGAACACATTTGGAATTTGGAGCAAACAAAAGAAGAAAAACATCAAAAATCGATGGGTTAAAGATCCTTTTGAACAAGAAAAGTCAGGATCATTCTTAAATGCCAAAACCATTTCCGATCTCATTTATTGTTCTGTAGATCATTTATCTAATATAGCCATCCTATCACAAAGTGTCGTCTTTTTTACCATCATGGATGCCCTTTTTTAAATCATACAATGGTCATCAAACCGCTGAGCAATAATCCGTAACCTTTTCAAAAGCAAGCTGCTAAAGTCGTAGAAAAATCATAGAATAATTATTAAAAAAATAGAGCAATTTTATAAAAAAAAATGCACCTTTGCGCGGAATTTTCAAGTTTTGATATCCCAATTGATCAATTGCAATATTAGCCCCATAACAAATGCTTAAAATTGGATTGAGAAGTGAGGATGCAAAACAAACATTTTTTGATTTCATTCTATAATAATATTTATAAACTTAAACAGAAATAAAGGTAGATTTTTCACAAAAGTACTTGAAAATTTTATAAAATAATCGAGCATTTTTGATAAAAAAAACATCATTTAATATTTAAAAGGCTATAAATAAGAACCATTGTAAATAGTAAAAAGATAATTATTTATGAAGAATACCTATTTTGATCTGATAGACCAAAGCTATTACTTCCCACAAGATGGCTTCGATCTAAAAAGCGACTACCTAACCTTTCATGGCATATCTCTTAAATACTTAATAGACAAATACGGTACGCCTTTTAAGCTTCTATATCTTCCCAGAATAGGCGAACAAATACGGAGAGCAAGAAACCTTTTCAATAGGGCCATAAAAAAGCACAATTACCAAGGGCGATACAATTATTGTTACTGTACAAAGTGTAGCCATTTTTCGCATGTTATCAAATCTGCACTTAGTGAGAAGGTCAATTTGGAAACATCATCTTCCTTTGACATAGACTTAATATTTAAACTACTCGAAGAGGGGGAGCTAAACAAAAATATTATCATAGTTCATAACGGTTATAAAACTGATGATTATTTAAAGAAAATTATCAAACTGAATCAGGAAGGTTTCAAAAATTCTATTCTTGTTCTTGATTCAAAATCAGAAATCAAAAGAGTAAAACAGTTCGCATCTGAATATAATGGTAAAATTAAAATTGGAATTCGCATTGCTATCGATGAAGAACCGCAGGCTGCCTATTACACTTCTCGGTTAGGTATTAGACCAAGTGAGATTTTAGACTTTTATCACAACGAAATCGCAGGAGATGAGAATCTCAGTTTGAAGATGGTTCATTTCTTCATTGACTCTGGTATAAAAGACAATGTTTATTACTGGGGTGAGTTTCAGAAAGCAATGAAATTATTTGTTGAGCTCAAAAAAACATGCCCTGAAATTAAAGCATTAAACCTTGGAGGTGGATTTCCTATTAGAAACAACTTAAGATTTGAATACGACTATGAAAACATCATCAACGAAATAGTCAGTAATATAAAATCAGTTTGTCAAGAATCTGATATTGATGAACCAGACATTTTTACAGAATTTGGGAAATACACCGTTGGAGAAAGTGGGGCAATCATTTTTCAGGTATTAGAGCAAAAACAGCAGAACGATAGAGAAGTCTGGTATATGGTAGACAATAGTTTGATGAATACGATTCCTGACGCATGGTCTATTCTTGAAAAGTTCATCTTGCTACCAATAAATAAATGGACCAATGAGTACACAAAAGTCAATATTGGAGGAATTAGTTGCGACCATTCTGATTATTACAATTCAGAAGATTTTAACCAACAACTGTTTCTTCCGAAATTCGAGAATGAAGATAAAGAACCATTATATGTAGGCTTTTTTCATACTGGTGCTTATCAAGATTCTATTAGTGGATACGGTGGCATAAAACATTGTTTAATTCCTGCCCCAAAACTGATCATCATTGACAAAGATGAAACTGGGAATTTTATAGATTATGTTTATAGGAATGAACAAACCGTAGAAGACATGCTTTCCATTTTAGGATATAATGAATAACAGGAAGGTTGCATTCAAATACTAATTAAGTAGTTGGACACAAATCTCAAATTAACTGTGTCTTATTTATGTCCATCTACTTAATAAAAATAAAATCGATTTAATAACTTTTTATTATCAACAGAATCATGAGAACATTTGCGAATATATCCAATGAATATTCCACCATTGAAAATTCGAATGTGATACTTCAATCCATCCCCTATGATGGCACAAGTACTTGGGGCAAAGGAGCAGACAGAGGCTTTCAAGCTTTTTTAGAAGCTGCCGAAAACATGGAACTTTATGACATTGAAACGGATTCGGAAGCCTACTTCCAAGGCATTTATATGCCTGATGAATGGAATGAATTTGCAAGTCCTGAACTAATGTTTCAAAGTGTTTATTCAAACACAAAAAAACTGCTGCAAACTAACAAATTCTTGACCTTTTTTGGGGGAGAACATTCCGTTAGCATTGGTGTCATAAAAGCATTTTATGAAAAATATGAAAACCTTACAGTTCTCCAATTAGATGCCCATGCTGACCTAAGACCTGCTTATGATGGGAGTAAATACAACCATGCCTGCGCGGTTTATGACGCCAGACAAAATACTAATTTGATTCAAGTGGGAATTAGAAGCATGGATGTGTCTGAAAAAGTTGAAATGGATCGACGCAAAGTATTTTTTGGCAATGAAATAAAAGAAGGAAAAGCATGGATAGATGATTCGGTGAATTTAATGACAGATGATGTTTACATCACTTTAGATTTGGACGTACTTGACCCATCTATTATGCCGTCAACTGGAACGCCTGAACCCAATGGAATGACCTGGCAAGAAATTGAAAATTATTTGCGTATTGTCTTTGGTTCGAAAAATGTTGTTGGCTTTGACATTGTTGAATTGGCTCCTATAGAGGGAATGCATGCGCCAAATTATTTAGCAGCAAAACTGTATTATAAGATGTTATCCTATAAATTTTATGGTGGCAAACAGGAATAAAAATTAACTTTTTATCAACGTAAATAGCTTTAAGATAGCACCTTGGAAAAAGCTTTTATTTGAATCGAAAAGATCCATTAATTCAAAATTTCAGGTGAGTAGTTTTCGATAAATAGATTCCCAGTTAGTAAACAAGTATTTAGTGAATTTTACAAATTTTATACAAAGATGAAAAAAGGAAAAGTATCTCAGTTTATAGTGGAACACTACAAACATTTCAATGCAGCTGCTTTGGTGGATGCCGCTAAAGAATATGAAGCCCAAATCGACGGAGGCAATAAAATGATGATAACTTTGGCGGGTGCAATGAGTACAGCAGAATTAGGCAAATCTCTAGCAGAGATGATCAGGCAAGACAAGGTGCATATCATCACATGCACAGGCGCTAATTTGGAAGAAGATGTGTTTAATCTTGTTGCACACAAACACTACAAGCGGATTCCAAACTACCGTGACTTATCACCAGCTGAAGAGAAAGATTTGTTAGACAATCATTTTAATCGAGTTACGGACACCTGTATACCAGAAGCTGAAGCCATGAGAGCAATCGAAGAACATTTGTTTGATGTTTGGAAAGCAGCAGATAATGATGGTGAAAGCTTTTTCCCACATGAATATTTCTATAAGATATTGCTAAGTGGCGAATTGGAAAGTAAGTATCAAATTGACCCAAAAAATAGTTGGTTGTTGGCCGCTGCACAAAAGAACATCCCAATCATTGTCCCAGGGTGGGAAGATTCTACCTGTGGCAACTTTTTCGCATCTTATTGTATTCAAGAGGATTTAGTGCCTTCAACTATGAAATCTGGTATTCAATACATGATGAATTTATCGAAATGGTACCAAGATAATGCCATAGAAAATGGTGTTGGTTTTTTTCAAATAGGTGGCGGTATTGCGGGAGATTTTCCGATATGCGTTGTGCCAATGTTGCACCAAGATTTAGAATTAACCAATATTCCTATGTGGTCTTATTTCTGCCAAATCAGTGACAGTACCACCAGTTACGGATCTTATTCCGGTGCAGTTCCCAATGAAAAAATAACATGGGGAAAACTATTACCAGAAACACCGAAATTTGTTATAGAAAGTGATGCCACAATAGTCGCTCCTTTGGTTTTTGCTTATGTTTTAGGATGGTAAAATCTTGACGGCCAATACACACGCCCAAAACGTTTGTGTCTCTTTTGATGATTTAATGAATAGTCTAGGTACTTGATTTAAGCACCTAGAAAACTCGTTGCTTTCTTTTGTTGGTTCAGATCAATAAAGCTGTTTAACTTTTATTAAACGAAGCAAAATTCTATTACAGGCATAAGTAATCAAATAATGCCTTTTGGCCATAAAAACCAAAGGCACTGTTTGATTTCATAAAATGTCTTGCAGCGCAAAAACAATAAACATTCTATTATTTTACAATAAAATATGATCTATCATTATGGCATTTCACAAGCGGTTTTTATTTCAACACCTTGTTCTAGCCAATGAATTTTGGTCTGATAGCAGGGCTCGAACCTACGTCCATCCGGTCCAGAGCCGGACGCTCTACCACTGAGCTATATCAGACTTAGATAAGTGCAGGGCTCGAACCTGCGTCCATTCGGGTGAAGAGCCGAACGTTCTACCACTGAACTAACCTATCTAATTTCTTTCTTAAAAATATTCTTTTACGCCTTTCCAGAAAAATACCTATGCTTTTTAAGTACCGTTGCCAAATATGGATTAGAAACTGTTACACCATGTACCAGTTCAGGAGTGGGTTTAAATTCAGTAAAGCCCTGTTTTCTGGGCGCTATCCATCCTGATTTTTGAGGATCTATTCCTGCCTTTCTGCAATATTTCACAACTAATTCTTTGTTGCATTTTTCTTTTCCTTGAAATACTTCCCAAGGCAATGGAATCTTATTCCATACTTCAGTATTTGGGTCAAGCTTCCCTCCAGTTGAATGATGCCAAGCAACAACATCAGCTGCCATTAGCCTTAATGTTTTTCCAAAACAAATCTCCTCTAATACGTAATCCATTCCCAAAGAATAGATAATGTTCATCCAGTTATCTCTGGCTTTGTTCCACGCTCCGGCCGTATTGTTCCAAGTTGTCGAATCATTCCCCTTTTTGACAACCATTGTCTGTCTATCAATGTTGTCATCCATCCAAAGTTTATTTAAAAATTGAGCTATCTCTTCTAGAATACCAGTCCACTTCCCCAATAGTTTTCCCTTTTGTTCATCAGTAAGTTGGCTTAAAACTTTTTTGCTAGTGTATATGTGTGAAATTGCCCACCAGTTGGTCGTAAGATTAGATTGCTGTTTGGTTTCTGTTTTGAATATCCCTAAAACAGAAGTTGTTGTTATTCCTTTGCAACGATTGAATAGCATTTTACAAATTTCGTCAAATGATCTTTCTTGGCTTCCGTTTGTAAAAACACTTCTAAGGTTGCATCTTGCATTGTAATAGGCTATAAAACAAGCAGAATTAAGGTCTTTTTGAAACTCGTCAATGTCGATTCTATGCGACAGACCATGTTTCCCCAATTTTTGGAATTCGATTTTTCTTATTTCTCGACTAAACTTTAGAAGTTTGAATTCGAGTCTTTTCAAAAGTCTCCATTTCTTGTTATAGTTTCTTTTGCTTAGATCTATTCCTTTTTCCTTCCGTTGTTCCTTGTTTAGGCGATCTGCAAGAAAGTTATTGGCTCCAACTTTTTTGTTAATGATTGGAGAAACTTGCTCAATAAATTTTTCAATTTCATTTATACTGTTGAAATCAATGGACTCCTTATCATCAAGCCTAAAGATTTCAATGGTCTTTTTAATTTGCTTTTCAGCGCCTATTGCAGTGGCAAATTCCTGCATCATTGATGTGTACCTAAAAAATGTATTTTTTAGTGATCCTTTAGAAGCCTTCTTCAAGATACTTTCTTCTTTAGCAGACAATTTTTCGCCTAATATCTCAAGTATCATTTGAGCAACATCTTCGGGACGTTTTCTTTGACTAAGCGTTTTGTGCAAATTTTCTAGAGCTTTCATTTGTTTGTTTTCAAATACAATGCAAATCTAAAAGCCAACTGCGCAATCTTTTTGCGTAGTTTTAAAAATATAAATTTTCATGCATTGAACACAAAAGGTTTCTAGCAAATCTTAGTGATTCGCATTGATCCTTTGAAATTTTTCAGTCCAAACTTTTAATGAGTTCTTCCAATTGTTCATTGGAGGGTTTTAAGTAGGATGCTATAATTATTCCACTTTTGTCTATTAGAAAATACAGGTTGGTTCCAGATATTAAATAGTTGTTTCTAAAGGTTGACTGTTTATTGGGATCGATCAAATGATGCGCTGGCCATTCTATTTCACCCAAATAACCTTTCCAGATTTCTGCATCTTTGTCTAAGGATATTGCCACATTTTCAAACTTGTCTGGATACTTTGTCAATAAGTTATTTAAAGGAGCCAGCTCTTCTTTGCAATAAGGGCACCACGTTCCCCAGGCCGAAAGCAGAATGTTTTTTCCTTTAAAATCTTCTAGTGATATTTTTGCCCCTTGAAGATTGTACAGCTCCCCAAATTCCGGAGCCTTGTTTCCAACTTTTAGATCTTGGATCTTTTGATACAGTTTTACAATTTTATCATCTTTTGAAATTTTTCCGATGTACTTTTCATAAAGGAGAAATAAATCATCGTGATTAACAGTTTCATCATACAATCCTGATTTCACCACCTTGCCTATGATCATGTTTCTAATGTCCAAGATTGACACATACTTTAGGACAGTATCAATCGCAGCAAAGGGATAAACAGAATCTGGAACTTCAGGGCTTACTTTGTCAAGGAAATAGTAATACTGAAAATTTCTATTGTTTACATGAAATGCAAGGCGTTCGTTTTTTAAATCAATGCTGTCTACAAAAGCATAAATGTTCCGATCAATTGGCTTGTCTTTTTTTTCTTGAAATGAAATAAAGTTAGCAGTCCTATGAGCTCTTTTCATTAACTCCATTTGTTTTAATTCATGGATTAGTAATTGAGGAGTTTGGGAACCGGCAAAAAAGTTGTCTATCTTTTCCAGATTTACAGGCAATTCTTTTTGCCAAGTTTTTCTAAACTCTGAATCTGTAAAATCCCATCTTGCAGTATAGGTGGTTAAAATTGAATCGGTATTCAGAAGAAACTCATTGAACAAATCGTCTTCGACATTTGCATATTCTTTTCGAAAATCAAAACTTATGCTCTTCCCTGATTCCAAATAGACAATTCTTGGCCATTTCCAAGAATCCAATCGTAGATAATTGTATTCTGATTGTTCTCTGAAGAGTGAATCAGAAAATTCTCCATCCTTGACATAAATAGTGTCCTCAGCAATGGTGAGAAATTCCACTTCTGGAGGGGTTTCCCCTGAAACAAAGATTTTATTTTCTGGAATTTGTGCCTCCACAATCAAGGCAAAAAAGACGAACGTGAAGTAAAGTATTATTCGCATATTCCATATTTTATGATAAGCCAAGTATTTTACGGGAATCGAATTTCTACTTCGATTCTCCTTCAAACTTGGCAATAAATACTTAAAATAATGGAGTAAATTAAAGAATTAGAACAATTCACAATTCTTAACACAAGTATTCATTTTAAATCGTTCTATTTCGAAATTAGAAACGTCCTTTGCTGTATAGTAATGAGGGTTCACTTCCGTTATTACAAACAAAGCCAGCATTTATATTTCCCAAACAATGATGGCTTCCTTGTAAGTTCCTAGCATCCACCACAAACCTTCCAGCCGCCTTTGAGTCCTATTTCTTGAACACCGTTTTCTTTTTTTTAATTTGTTAGGCCAGCTTTTAAAAATATTTCTTGTAATTCTTTTTCGATTGGAAATGGTTTTAATGGAGGAACATTTGCTCCGCCTGGATTTCCGACTGGAATTTTTCCTACAAATGATTTTATTCCTCCAAATATTAACCTTGGGATTTGACCAATTATTTCTTTTCCACTTTTTATTTTAATTCCGAATTGAAGCATTTTCCAATGTACATAAGTGTGTGCATAGGGATATTTTTGACCAAGTATATGAGCTCTTTCCAAATGATTCCATGCCTTACTTAAATTTCCATTTTGAAATTCATTTTCAAATTTTTCTAATTCTGAATTATAGAACGGTTTTAAACTTTTCGGAATTGAAGTATAAAGTTGCATTTTAGTAATTTATGTTGATTAACAATAAAATAAAAATATGATTTTTTTTTCGAAGCTATCAATAGCTAATCCAACTATTTCTAATTCTATTTCTAATTTTATTTTCGATATTTCTGTATCTTACTAATGGTGCACAACTATAGTAAAACGTCCTTCACTGAATAGTAAATGAGGGAACTCGATCTCTATTATCGACAAAGACAGCATTTAATGCCCTTTTGGTCATAAGACCAAAAG
>CALBCY010000265.1 GCA_937927195.1 uncultured Chitinophagales bacterium | reverse complement strand
AGAAAAAGAAGGCCAAATTGTTTAATAAATTTTCCATTCACATTAAGAACTTGGTGGCTATTGTTGCTTCTATTTTTAATTGTATATTTCATTATTTCAATTCTGACAAGAGTTAATAAAAGGTTGAAAAAAAGGATGGCTTAATCCTTTCTTATTTGCCACAAATGATAATAGATATTTGAATTCAAAGTGGCTCTGTTGTCCTTTGTTTTCCCCAAATTGTAATCATAAACAATGGGTTCTTCAGATTCTAAATCAAACAACAAAGAGTAATAATAAGTGTTGTGTTTTGGACCAACTACTCTTGGAATTATTGGAGGAAATATAAGCATGTACCAAAAGTTGTACAAGGCTGAAAAGTTCGCTTCTTTGGTATTGACTCCGCCTGTCCATAGAAAGTGCGGGGTCTTGTATTTGGTCTTTAACTCCAAAAGTCTGTCATAGTCTATACTTACCAAATCCATTCGTTCATAGCCCAACCTTTCTGAAACCCAATTGTTCAAGAATGTCAAGTCTTCAAACTTTTCTGCTGACCTTTTACCAACTGTTTTGGAATTCAATATTTTGACTTTCATATCCAATTTATCCGCATTCTTTTTTATTTTATCACTGAAATCCAATTGACTCGCTTCTGAATCAATATAATTCATAGGATTGCGTCTGCGGTAGTCAACTTTTAAGTAAAACGGATCAACGACTACCAATTTGTCTATTCCAAGACTGTATCCGTTCATTCTCATTTCATCACCAGTTTTTCGGTAGTCTCCGTCTTGTTCCGTCAATTTTCGTTTTTCCCAAAGATCATCAAATTCTACCAAAGCTTTTTCCGCGATTTCTTGGTGTTTGATATCTGAAACCAAAAATCCGAGGTTGAATTCTGCATTCTTTTTAGAACCCTCTTCAGTAGATTGTCTATTTTCTACAAAAGACTCAACCTGGAAACCATGAACAACCACGAAGTCTTCAATCAAATCATCCAACATTTTGTTGATTGCAGCATTGTTATAATCATATTCTCTTTGATAATGATAGCAAAGACTCAAAGCAAGAGCAGTTGCTTCTTGCTGGTCCAAAGTTCTGAAAAATTCATAAACAGCTTTGCTGTTTCCTTGAATTTCTTCCCAGTCGTAATCATACATCAACTCATCGTATCGCTCATAATTTTTGTATTTGGCAATGGAATAAACGGCTTTGACAATATTGGCTCTCAGATATCTATTCATCGGATCATCCTGAAGCATCGCCAAGGAATGATAAACAGCCATTGGATAATTTTGGCGATACAAAAATAATTTGCTCAGTTCACTTCTAACCGTTTTTTGGACTTCCATGAAATCCTTTTCACCAACAATGAATTTTTTACTGCCATTGCTTTCAGAACTTTTTAATTCTTGATTAATGCTTGATTTCCTTTCTGAAATATCTGGATGAGTTGACGAATCGCTTCCAATGTTTTCCTCAATTTCATTCAAATTCCATTTTACTTCAAAATCACCATTTAGATTGAATAAGGTGTCCGTATTGAAATAGGTCGGATCAAATTCAAAATCTGAAAAAGGAGTGTGGCCCAAAGCTAGTACATCGAATAAATTGACAACCTCTTGTGGGTCATAATCAGAATTTAGGTAAGTTGAAAGCGACTGTACATCGGCTTCTAATTCCAATTCTTTGCTGTAATTCGTTTTGGCGGTAAGTTTATCAAGAAAAGAACTTCTTTTGTAAACGCCCACACCTTTTTTTATTCTGGTAGTCTCAAGATATTGTTCTATAACATGTTCGTTTCTAAAATGGACAAATTCGTGTGAAAGAACAGCAGCAAGTTGCGCCTCGTTTTCTAGCTTGTTCAGCAATCCCCAATTAACCAATATAACTCCACTATTGGTTGTAAAGGCATTTGGCGTAGAACTTTTAACTGAATATATTCTGATGTCCTCTCTGAATTCAGGATCATCCTTCAAAATCAAATCAGCCACTTTATTGATGTATCTTGTAATGGTGTCATCAAACATGACTTTACCACTTAAAAGAAGTTCATCAATCATGAAATTGCTTTCTTCGTAGAACCGATTCTGAGTTCTTCGTTCATTTCTCTTTTCGTCTTTCGCAATTTTCTTGATGTCTCGGTTGTATTTACTGGTTGTACTTTGAGTAAAATCACGAGGAATGTCCCCTGTCATTCTCAAATTGTCGTAATCAGTAAATTGCTTGTCTTCTTCTTTGGCATTTTGTGCCATGGCAGAACCAAGAGAAACTATAAGTAGGATGGTAATAAGAAATATACCTTTTGATATTTTAAAACTCATAAATTAAATTTTATACAACAGCTCACGAACCTCAGTATTAAAGATACTGTTTTAACAATTAACAGTTAAATAGGTTTATTTCTTGTTTTGAAATTTACTTTAAATCACAATTCTCAACATTCCTTATTCATCTAACAATAAGATAATTGTGAATACTATTTCAAATATAAGCAACCTTTGAATAATAAATTCGACAATTGAGCAAAGAGATTTTGAACGCTTTGCCATTGGGTCTTTATTTCAAAATGATGCTATTGCAGCAATAAACAATGCAGTTAAGGACAACAAAGCCAAAGCGGGTATTAAAATCCCAGCCAAAGCAAAGCCCTTGCCTTTTAAGTTGTAAACTGAAATTTCTTTTAATCCTAAAATTCCAGTTGCCAGTGCCCCAGCTGTGGCAAACACAGCAAACAGTCCGAAAAGAGGAAAAATACTCCCAGGGATAGTCGCCATCAATATGAACAAAATCATTGCCAAAACACATCCAAATGAGGCGAGGGCTAAGGGACTGAATATCTTTTGTTTTTCACCATCCTTTCCAACTTTTTCATCAAAGTTTCTAGGCGGTGCATTCTTTATGGTAACCAAAGTGTTTTTTAAATCTCCATCAGGCATTAGTTTAATGATTCTACCCAGTCTTTTGCTTTGCCTTTTTATTTTTCTTTCCTGCTTGGCTAGTTTTTTCGGATTATTGTAAGGGTTGCTGTTAAATGAAACGGACGATTCTTTGGAATCATTATTCATTTTATACTTCAAAAAGGTCTTTTGTCCGTTGGTTTGCAAAATTTCATGCTTTCGAGGCGATTTGGTCAACAAATCTGTCAATTGAACCCCATCAAATTCGGACGAAGCGAATTTTGTTGATTCCTTTTTTATCATTTTTCCGGAACCACCTCCCCATGACCCTATTCTAGGTGCATTGCTAGTTTTGTTGCGCATTTCACCCGAACAAGAATAAAGCGAAAGCATCGAAATGCAAAGCAGGAGGATTAAACTTTGATTAAGATTAGGAACGGAGGGTAAGTATTTAATAAGGGTGTATTTCATGTTTTATAATTTGCAGGTAAAAAAAGGTCTTTGGGCTTATTTATTAGGTTTTATTGAGTGGTTTATTGAGTGGTTTATTGAGTGGTATATTCAGTGGTTTTGTCAGTGGTTTTGTCAGTGGTTTTGTCAATGATTTTGCCAGAAGTTTCGCTAAAATGAATAGTTTGTGTTTTTTACCAATTGATTGGTTTAGTAGACAGATTGATGAAATTTTATTCTCCTATCAAAATTTCATAACTAAGACGAAGGGCTTGATATCGATCGTTGCCCAGTTTAGGTGAATACATTACCCTTATTGTACCAACTGTAAATGTACGAAAACGGAAACCCGCTGTGAATGTTGGACCAATTTGATGACGCAGGTTTTCAGTACTTCCTCCAAAATAATTATTGAAATTGTATTCCCCACCAATTCCGACGAAATATCCTCCAGCTTCATAGGCATCCTGATAGGCACCTAATCCCCAATTGTATTCTAACAATATGGGGAAATGAAACATCAAACCGGTATTTGATCCATAAGCGGTGTTGTAGCTAAAATTAAATCCGAGCGCAGGATTGGCTCCTATTGTGAAAGTCCCTGCATCGCCAACTTCCTTGAAGGCAAATCGGGCATTGTAATGAACAGCAGGAACTGCTCCATAAAAGTCTTCAGTCAAGTGCTCATCAGCGTAAAAATGGTAATCTGCACCATATCCATGAAGAAATTCTTGAGATTTAACATCTGAATTTAAGAAGAGACCAGCAAAAAGTGCGATTAGGCAAATTTTGGCTAAATATTTGCAGTTGCTATTTCTTAGATTCATTTTACAGTGGTTTGAGTTAATGATAAGTTTATTGATGATAGATTCATCGTTTAATCAACGAAATTTATTGGTCATTTCGTCAAAATTTCAAGCAATATCCAATAAAAATTCGTTTTTTTCTAATGATTAATTCGTCTCATGGAGGTTCAGCCTCAATTTGAATTGATTTTTTTGCAAAAGCCATTTTCACGGAAGAAACTGAAAATCAAAAGAATTTATTAGTTTATAATTAATTCGTTTTGTTAAATTTTGATTTTATGTCTTTCATGCACAGACAACAACAACACATTTAAGCTGTTTATTAAAACTAAATGGCTAATAAAACGTATAAATCTAACAAGTCCATGTTATATACAAAAACGATAGAAATTTTATTGGTAGAAGATGATCTTGGAGACATCCGTCTCACGCAAGAAGCCTTCAAGGAGGGAACTGTCCCTCAGAACCTTGAGTACGTTATGGATGGCGATGAAGCCATTCTGTACCTTACAAAGCAAGGAGATTATGCGGAAGCGAAAAGACCCAATCTTATTCTACTCGATTTAAACTTACCCAAAAAAGACGGCAGAGAGGTTTTGCAATTCATCAAAAGCAACGACGATCTAAGAAAAATTCCTGTGATTATTCTTTCGACCTCTAACGCGAAAACGGACATCGATGGGGCATACAACCTATTTGCCAATAGCTATATTACAAAACCAGTCGATTTTCAGGATTTCATTACACTCATCAAAGACATAGAAAATTTCTGGCTAACGACAGCTTCTATTCCAGAAACAGCATAATTCAATTTCCTTATTTTTCTTAAAATTATTGAGCCATCGAACGCAAGATATACAACATACTGAATATAGAAGATAATGACGGCGACGCCAAATTGGTTGAAATCTATTTGGGAGGATCTGTACAGTTTCAGGAACAATTAAACTTTACCTATCAACTAAGAAGGGTAGGATCATTGGGAGAAGCCATCGCTCTTTCGGACAAGGAGACATTTGATGTTGCCTTACTTGATTTATCATTGCCCGATAGTAGGGGAATGAAAACCCTCCAAGATTTTTTGTCAAACTTCCACGATTGTCCAACAATCGTTTTGACTGGTTTTGAAGATGAAAAAACAGGTTTCCTTGCTCTGCAAGATGGAGCTGTGGATTATTTGACCAAGGGAAACATGAATACCTACATCTTGGCAAAATCAATTGTTTATGCCTGCATTCGTAAGGATAACGCAGCTTTGCAAAAAGCGAAGATCGTTGCAGAAAAAACTGCTGAAATGAAGCAGAAGTTTCTTGCTAGTATGAGCCATGAGTTGAGAACTCCATTGAATGTAATTACCGGAACAACACGATTATTGGAGCAAAGCGAACACACTCGTTTGCAACAACAATACATTGAGGCCTTGAAAATTGGATCTCAAAAGCTGTTGGGTTTGGTAAACAACATCCTTGACCTTTCAAAAATAGAATCTGATAAAATAAAACTCGAAAACCACCAATTTGAATTGGTGAAAGGCTTAAATGAATTGTTAAAATTGTATTCATTTCACGCCAGAGAAAAGAAGTTGGATTTGTATGGCAAGCTGGATCAATTGCTTCCTACCATGGTCATTGGTGATTCACACCGATTGAACCAGGTTTTGATCAATTTGCTTGACAATGCAATCAAATTTACCAAGCCCGCTGGAGAAGTAGAATTGAAAGCCAAAATGGTTGAAGAAACCGAAGACATGGCGACGATTAGATTTGCAGTAGCGGATACTGGAATTGGAATTAAAAAAGAAAAATTAGTGCAAATATTTGATTCATTTGTTCAAGCAGATGAATCAACGACTCGTTTGCATGGTGGAACTGGTTTGGGATTGTCAATTTCTCAATACCTCGTTTCACTCTTTGGAGGCAAACTGGAAGTCAAAAGTACGGAAGGGGAGGGATCAGAATTCTCTTTTACCATTCAAGTTAAAAAAGTAGCTTCTGATAACATCATTGCGAAAATCGAAGACGATACCGTTCCTGATTCTAGAATTGGCGAAGAGCAGATTAACATCCTTTTAGTGGAGGATCACAATTTCAATCAGATGGTTGCCACCCAATTATTGAAAAATTGGTCTCCTAGCTTGAATATCGACATCGCGAACAATGGCAAAGAAGGCGTTGATAAAATTTCGGAAAAAGATTATGATTTGGTGTTAATGGACATTGCCATGCCGATCATGGATGGATTAGATGCTACGAAACATATCCGCGAAAAACTTCCAAACCCTAAGAATCAAGTTCCAATAATAGCAATGACTGCTCATGCATTGAAATCAGAGCGTGATAAGTGCTTTAAAATTGGAATGAATGATTTCATAAGTAAACCAATTGATCCAAATTTACTCTATAAGAAGATTAACAAAATTCTTAATCTTTCTAAGATTGAAATGGAACAAAGCATTCCAAAGAAAGCACAACCGATTAGTCAGAATGAAGAAGGGAGTTTTGACATTGATTTGACTTATCTTGAGCACTTGTCCAATGGTGATCAAAAATTAAAAAACACTTTGATTGAAAGCATCATTGATGATTTACCGAAAGAGATGGGAAAATTGAAAATATGCCATGCACAAACGGACATTGAGGGCTATTATAAAATAGCGCATAAGCTAAAAACAACTTTTGGTTACGTCGGTTTGAAAACCGATCGCACAGTTGTTCAAGCCTTAGAAAGAGAAGAAAAGAAAGAGAATTTCACATTTGATTCCAATCTGTTCACTAAATTCGTTTTATTAGCCGAAGCCGTAGTGAAGCAATTGATCAAAATTTATCCAATAGTAAATAAATAAAAACATAATTATGAAAATATTAGTCGTTGACGATGATCCAGTAATGGTAAGAGCTTTAGACAGTCGTCTTGCTGGTGAAGGTCATGTAGTTTTTGCCACGCTAGATCCAAATGAGGCACTAGAAGAATTGAAAAAGGAAGATTCCAATTTTGATTTGATCATTTCTGACATTGTTATGCCATACATTTCAGGAATTGAATTGTTGTCTGAAATAAAGATTGCTAGTCCACTTACACCAATCATTTTGATTTCTGCTTTGGACCAAAAAGAATTGATACTTACCGCTTTTGAATTAGGTGCTCAGGATTTTGTCGTGAAACCATTGAACCTTGATGAATTATTGTTGAGAATTACGAGATACGCTCCAAAAGCTGGATAGAGGGATAAGCAGAACCTAAAATAATGTCTATTGGTATTATTTCGCAGCTTCTTCTTTCATTTGATTTGCTAAATCCTCTCCAAGGTAACCATCTATAAGGTTGTGAGCCAAATAGATCACGGGCGTCAATAAGATTGCTACGAATAATTTGTAAATAAAATTTACGGTCATGATGGCCATTACTAGACCTAAACTCCAACCTGCTCCAATATAAAAGGCTATAAACAATACAACGAAACTGTCTATCAATTGTGAAATGATGGTTGATCCAGTGGCCCTGAGCCAAAGCAATCTATCCCCCGTTTTTTTCTTTATTTGGTGAAATATAGCAACGTCGATAATTTGTCCAACCAGAAATGCTACTATGGATCCTATAATAATCCACAATCCCTGCCTAAAAACCAATTTAAAGGCAAAATTATAATCTCCTACTTTTTTTAAAATTTCAGGATGCTCATTTTCGGCATATATTGCGAGGTGTGAACTTGGCCAAAAATCTGCTGGTGTCAATCCTATCGTTGCAAAAATCATTATAAAGGCGTAAGCAATTAGTGCCACCGCCAGAAAAGAAAGTAAACGAACCCCTTTCAATCCATAATATTCATTGATAATGTCGGTCATGATGAAAACGACAGGCCATAATAAAACGCCTGCGGAAAGATTAAAACCAAGGTCTTCCTCTCCAAAAAAATCAAATTGAAAAGGCAAGATGCCCAAAGTCTTTTCCAATGAAAAAATCTTAACTCCAATTATTTCAGCAATCAATGCATTGGTAATAAAAAATCCAGCTAATAGGACGAACAGTCTGGTATCTTTTCTTTGGGTAATAGACATGGTCTTGGAAATTTTGAACTCGAATTTAGTTAAATATTTTTTCAATACTTAGTCCGGTATTTGTTTTTTCTGTTCTCTCACCATTCGTTTTTTGAAATTTGTTTTATGGCAAAAAGGCTTCCGCTTAATAAGTCAAGTTTGAGTTATTAAAAGAACAGTCCAGAACTCTAGTCTAGTATTAAAATAATGACATAAAAAAAAGAGGCTGCACAATTGATGCAGCCTCTTGAATTATTTTTCTAAAAGATGAAAGTAAAACCTATTCTTCTTCTTCAGAAGTTTTTGCTTCAGCAACTACTTCTTCAACTGCAGGCTCTTCAACCTTAGGCTCTTCAGCTTTAGGTTCTTCGGCTTTAGGTTCCTCAACTTTTGGAGCCTCAACTTTAGCTTCAGGAGCTGAAGGTTTAATTCCAGCTTCAGAATCTTCCAATTGTTGCTTCAATTTGCTCAATACATCCAAATCACCAAGCGTGGTTTTTTCGATGTTAGCAGAAGATTTGTTCGATCTTTTCGGTCTCGAAGAAGGTTTCTTTGGAGAAGATTTTCTAGGATCAGTAATGTTAATTTCTTCTCCTTCTTTCGCTTTTTGATGCGTTACAAGGTGAGAAACTAAAATTCTCTTATCGTCTCTGTTGAATTCAATTACTTTAATAGCAATCAATTCATCTTCCATAGCAAACTGTCCATTTTCTTTCTTAAGATGTCTCTTAGGAGCGAATCCTTCAACACCATAAGGAAGTAAAATTGTACCACCTTTGTCATCTCTTCTAACGATGGTTCCTTCATGCTCGCTTCCAATAGGGAAGATAGATTCGAAAGTATCCCAAGGATCCTCTTCGATTTGTTTGTGTCCTAATGAAAGTTTTCTTCCGTCCTTATCAATTTCAAGGATTACAATTTCCAACTCCTCACCAACTTTGGTGTATTCTGATGGGTGATTGTATCTCTTCGTCCATGAAAGGTCTGAGATGTGAACCATTCCACCGATACCGTCTTTCAATTCAACAAATACTCCGTAAGGTGTTAAGTTTCTAACAATACCTGAGTGTCTGCTTCCAATTGGGAAGTCGTTATCAATGATTTGCCATGGATCGTCAGTCATTTGCTTAAGACTCAATGACATTTTACGCTCTTCTCTGTTGATCGTAACAACTTTCGCCTCGTGAATTTCTCCCAATTTGAAGAAGTCTCTCGAGTTGATTGGCTGATTTGACCATGAAACTTCAGAAACGTGGATAAGTCCTTCAACACCTGGGTTGATTTCAAGGAATGCACCGTAATCTTCAATGTTAACGATTTTACCTTTAACAACAGATGCTTCGTTGATTTGCTCTTCCAATACTTCCCATGGATGTGGTTGCAATTGTTTCAATCCAAGTGAAATACGTTTTTTGTTGTCATCAAAATCAAGAACAACAACATTCAGTTTTTGACCATTCTCCAATACGTCTGATGGGTGGTTAACACGTCCCCAGCTGATATCGGTGATGTAAAGAAGTCCGTCCACTCCACCAAGATCGATGAATGCACCGAAGTCTGTGATGTTTTTGATAACACCTTCCAGAACTTGACCTTTTTCCAATTGTCCAATGATCTTCTGACGTTGATCTTCCAAATCGCTTTCGATCAAGGCTTTGTGAGAAACAACGGCATTTTTAATTTGCTCATTAATTTTCACAACTTTGAACTCCATTGATTTTCCGACATATGCATCGTAATCAACAATTGGCTTAACATCAATTTGAGATCCAGGTAGGAATGTTTCAAGTCCCAATACATTTGCAATAAGACCACCTTTGGTTTTACTAACAATTGTTCCTGTAAGGATAGTATCGTTTTTATAAGAGTCAACAATACCTTCCCAAGCTTTGAGTAGTTTGGCTTTTTTTCTTGAAAGTACCAGCTGACCGTTTTTGTCTTCTTTCTCGTCGACATAAACTGCAACTGCATCTCCAACTTTAAGGTCTGGTGTGTCTCTGAATTCAGAACGCGATACCAAACCGTCTGATTTAAAACCGATGTTTAATAAAACATCTTGATCAGTAATAGAAGCAACTATACCATCAATGATTTCATTATCATTAATTTGTTTGAAAGTAGCATCATACATGACAATCATGTCATCGACTTCATTATCAGAATAACCAGGGTTCATTTTGTTTCCTGCATCCCAATCAAATTCGTCGTGAGGAGCTTTTTCTTCCTCTTTAAATACTACATGTTCGACCTTAGCCTCAGCCTGCTCAACCGTAGTTTCTGCAGCTGTTTCTACTGTCTCTGTGATTTGTCCCTCGACTTTTGGAGCATCATGCTCCTGAGGGTTGTCTAATTCGTCTACCAAAATTAGAAAAGTTTTGTGAAGCTTTTTGGCTGTTCTATTCAGAATATGAAATCAGAACATGAAATCAGCCTTTGCCTCGGGTTAATAAAATGGTTTGTATTTTACGCAAATAAAAATGTTATTTCTCTGCGGAAAATTCGTGCAAAGATAGGAATAAAATGCGTAAAATATAGTAAATGAAGAATCTTGTGCCTGTAAAACCGTCGATAAAAGCAATATTTATGGAATAAGTACCGTTTTGCCTTTCGATTCCCTGTTTTTGATGGATTTTAGGACTTTTTTTGCATCCTTCAAAGGGACTTTCTGATCAATAATTGGGCTTAACTTGCCCTCTTTCATCATCGAAAGCAATTCTTCGCTGTTCTTTCGAAATTTTTCGTGAAATTTTTTTCGGAATGCTGACCAGAAAACGCCCATTACTTGACATGATTTTAGCAGGACTAGATTGGATGGTATCTTTGGGATTTTACCACTCGTAAATCCAACCACCATTAGTTTCCCATTCCAATTCAAGCATCTTAATGCTTTTTCACTGTTTTCGCCGCCAACGGGATCCAAAACAAGGTCAAACGGATTGCCTGTTTCCTTCAAAGCGATCTTCAGGTCTTCTTTAGAATAATTTATCAATCCATTCGCTCCCGCTTTTTTTGCCAGTCTTAACTTTGTCTCACTGGAAGCAGCTGCCCAAATTTCACAGTTATAATTTTTTGCAATGTCAATCGACGCTAGACCAATTCCACCACCAGCTCCTAAAACGGCAATTTTGTCTCCCTGTTCTATTTTTGCTCGATCTATTAATGCATGAAAAGCCGTCCCGTAGGTATATTGCAATACTGCTCCGCTTTCAAAAGGGATGCTTTTATCTAAATGAAAGCAGTTTTGTGCTGGCATATTACACAATTGGGAATAGGCTCCATGAGTATCAATGGCTATAATTCTGTCGCCCTTAATGAAATTTTCAACCTTGCTACCCACTTTTCTTACAATTCCTGCTATTTCAGCCCCTGGAATAAAAGGCATGGTTGGTTTGAATTGATATTTATTCTCAATCATCAATAAATCAGGATAATTTACTCCAATTGCTTTTGCCTCAATTTGAATTTCTTCTGGTCTCGGTTCTTTGACATTAATTGGTTGATAAACAAGATTATCCAAACCAAAAGAATTACATAAAATTGCGTTCATATATATAAATTTCTAAAAGGCATTTAGTTGAAGGTGAATCCAATTTCATTGATGCCATAAATTACGAAATCTGTTCATCTATATTGCTCTTTGTTTTGTTCGATTTGTGGATATGTTCAAATTTTTTATTTCAAAATTTTTAAATCAATAAAATAAATATTAAATAATTGTATATCAACACTTTGAGTATCTAAAATATTAAATGTTTCGTTTTTTTATACCTTTATTTTGATGCCATCAAATAAAGATATAGATTTGTATAGGTTATCTCCCTTGACAACTCCACTTTTTTACCACATCACACTATAATTTTATCGCGCTGGATTATTTCTTTTAATTCAATAGAAATATTGGATTCTCTAACTTCCCTTTAGGAATAACATCCTCATTATCAATTGATTATAAAATCCGTTTATTGCGGAATTTTCCAATTGGTCTATTTTCAATTCTAGCAATTTGCTCGTTTTGTCAATGGCCAAATACAGCAAACTTATGTGCTGTAAATGAATAGAATATCTAAGTATATTTATAAATAAATTATTTTTTTAGCCACTAAAACCAATTTTATTACCAAAGACTTTGAAACTAATTATTAAGTTTTTACAATTTTAAATTTATGAAAAGCAAATTTTACCTCCCGAAAATAGCTGCGGCCCTCCTTGCCCTCCTGTTTTTTAGCCTTCCAAATTTGAACGCTCAAGACTGTCCAGCCAATGGCTGCGAAGTCAAAGAATGTTCAGCTTCTGCTGTTTTGAATATCCTCGATGTTTACACTAGTATGTCTTTTAGAAATGACATTACTAATTTGAGACATTGGATGATATTTACAAATGATGCAGGAACCTTAAGAATGAATTGTGATGGTACTGCTACATTGACTGGAACCCTGTACCATTCTTCAAACAGCGATAGCTTGGATGTTTTTCCATGTGAAAGTGGTTTGTGGGAAGTTAATGTCAATATGGTTAACAGACAAAATTATGATGATTGGACTGCTGGTGGTGGTTCATATTATCACAGATGTGATTCCACATCAATGGTTCAATTAGATTACGATTATTACGAATTGGGAGAAGCAGTAATTACTGGTACTTCAGAATGTAATATGGGCGAAAAAATCATTTTAACTATAAAGCCGGAAGATGGAACAATCGCATGGCAAGTTGGTGATGGTGCACACAATGTAGACGATCCTGATTGCTCTTATTCTATTGGTGGTTGGTATTATTATACAACTTGTGGCCCAACTGCTGAAGCGGTTTTTGGTGCTGCTGGAAGAGGTGATTTACACGTTGATTTAGACAACTGTACAGAGTCTGTTCAATCTCCTGATACGGATGGCGATGGTGTTTGTGATGCTGATGACATTTGTTTAGGTGGAGATGACTCTGCTGATGCTGATGGCGACGGTGTTCCTGACTACTGTGATGTTGATAACGATTCTGATGGTGACGGTGTTGTAGACATCAAGGATGTTTGTGAAGGTGGTGACGACAATCAAGATGAAGACTGCAATGGTGTTCCTGATGATTGTGAGAGTAAGTCTATGGTTACTCAATGTGATTTGAATCCATATGATACAGATGCTTTTGCATTGGGATATTGGTTCTATGATGAAGATGGAGTTAAACTTCCAACTAAATTTTTCAATTTTGATGCTGCAGGTGGAAAACTTACCCAGTATGATGATGGAACTGCTAATTATTCAGGAACCATTGTGAATACAGAAGATCCCAATGATCAATATTATTTCTGCATGAATTTCAAAAATAAAATGAACTGGACTGAATGGTCTGCTATAGGAAGAGATTACAAGTTGAAAGAAGCTTGTAATGGAGACGAATACTTGTATTGGGATTTTTATGAAATTGATGGAAGTAATTCATTTGTAAGAGGCTTGGGAATTAATGACAGCATTGAGTACGTAATTTCACACTATCCAACCAATAACGAAAATGGTGTTCAAGTAGGATATGGTGGACACAATTCTGCACCAAATTGCGAATACAGTATTGGTGCTTGGTTTGACCTTACAATCAACGGAGAAAAAGTTGGTAAAGGTGATATCCACTCAATTTTAGACAACTGTAACATTCAACCTTGTTCGGTTGCTGGTCCAGATGATTCTGACGGTGATGGTGTATGTGATTCTAGAGATGTTTGTGATGGTGGAGATGATTTACAAGATTTTGATTGTGATGGCATTCCGGATGATTGCGAAGAAGGATCTATCATTCAACAATGTTCTTTGAATCCTCTTGCTCCTGGTTCATTTAATTTAGGTTTCCACTTTGATGTTGGACAAAATGCACCTTACAATTGGTCTTATTATAACTTCGATGAGAACGGAGGAACTTTCACTCAATTTAGCGATGGTTCAGCAAACTACCAAGGGAACATTGTTAATACAGCTGATTCAACTGATACTTGGAAAATTTGTGTAAACATGAAATTCAAAAGAAACTGGGCTCAATGGTCTGAGCTAGGAAGAGAAGCAGTTATTCAAGGAAATGCATGTACAGGTGATGAGTATTTGTACTGGGATTATTTTGAAATCAATCCTTCTACTAGTTTCCTATTGGGATATGGAGAAAATTCTGGAACGGATTATGAAATCGGACATTACCCAGCAGACCATACACATGGTGCGCAAGTTGGAATCATGGGTCAGAACAATAACAATTACTGTGATTATGGAATCGGAGCATGGTGGACATTGCTTGAAAATGGAGAAGTTGTTGGTAAAGGTGATATTCACTCTTATTTCGACAATTGTGATTTCAGCTATTGTACTCCAATGGGCGACGGTGATTCTGACATGGATGGTGTTTGTGATTTCAAAGACGTTTGTGAAGGACAAGATGATACACAAGATTATGATTGTGATGGAATTCCTAATTTGTGTGAGCAAAATGCAATTGACCAAAGATGTGATTTAATGCCTTTTGAGGTAGGTGAATTTGCACTTGGTTTCCACTTTGACGTTGGAACTACTCCTCCATACAACTGGCAGATGTACAACTTTGATGCTGACGGTGGAAAATTGACTCAATACAGCGATGGAACGGCTAATTACCAAGGAACCATTGTTAATCTTGATGATCCTACCGATTCATGGGAGTTCAAAGTGAATTTTATAAACAAAAGGAATTGGACTGAATGGTCAGCATTGGGAAGAGATTATAAGGCACAAGGTGCTACTTGTGGTGGTTCAGAGTATGAATTCTTTGACTTCTATGAAATAAATGCCAATACAAGTACATTGGTTGGATTGGGAGACAATGCAGGTGCAACAATGACACTAACACACTTCCCAGTTGATTATAATTATGGTGCTCAAGTTGGTTATGGTGCACACAACTCTGCTCCAAATTGCAACTTCAGTATTGGTGCTTGGTTTGGAATTGAATTAAATGGAGTTCTAGTAGGTAAAGGTGATATCCACTCTAGCTTGAATTGTGAGTTTAGTGTTGTTGACATCGATGTTATTTTACAAGGACCTGCAAATGATTCATTGTTCCTTAACGATATCGAAGCTGATCTTGGAGGCGGAAAAGCTCCAGAAGTATACGGCAACTGGATGATGAAAGATCTACTTAGATATGAGGGCTTGATTCCTAATGAACAACCTTACGGAAATTTGGCTGAATTTAATTACAACGGAACGGAAGCTGCTACTGATGATGTATTAGCTGTTACAGGAAGAAATGCAATTGTTGATTGGATCCTTGTTGAAGTTCGTGATGCAGCAGACGCTGCCAATATTATTGAAACCAGAGCTGCGCTACTTCAAAGAGACGGTGACGTTGTGGATGTTGATGGACATTCAACATTGCCATTTGATTTACCACCAGGTGAATATCACATTGCTGTTCGTCACAGAAATCACTTAGGTCTAATGACTGCAAATACAGTGACAATTGGTGGAGGAACAACTCATGTTGATTTTACAGACCCTTCAACAGAATGTTATGGTCAAAATGCATGTATTGCTTTAGATGATAACACGATGGCTCTATGGGCTGGTACACCACAAGGAAGCAGAGACATTATTTTCCAAGGAGCTCAAAATGGATTGAATGAAATATTCTTCGATATTATGACAGCTTCTGAAAATGGAGACTACCAAATCAACTATATTTTAAATGAATATACAAAGAGTGATTTGGATATGAATTGTCAAGCTATTTATCAAGGTTCGTCAAACGATGGAAACATTATTTTCTTCAATGTTTTGACTCACCCGGATAACAATGACTTTTCTACCAACTTTATCATTCAGGAGCAATTACCTGAATAATATTTTCAAAGTTTAAATTGCAAAAATACCGACCTCAAAATTTATTTTGAGGTCGGTATTTAAAAAAAATAAAAAATATTTATGGGTTCGATGAATAAAAAATTCTTCATTTTATTCTTGAAATTTTTGACAGTTCCAAGGCACTAAAGAATATTATTCTGTTTCGATCCCAAACGTCCAAATCCCCTCCGGATTATCAACTCCCCTTCTTTTATATGGGGAACAAAATTTTTTAAATATGCAAAGGATACTTTTACTAGTATTTGGGATGCTATTTTCATGGCAATTCGCTCAATCTCAGGTAGAATACAAGATCGAACTTTTGCCAGATGGAACTACCTATCAGGTAAGTCTATTGCCAGCGGTTTCTTGGAATCCTCCATTTAACTTGACGGCTACAGCCCAAATAACAATACTAATGCCTACCGGTGGATTTATGCTTGACAATTTGCAAAGCATAAATGGAAGTTGGGCGAATAATTCTACGGTAATGGCTCCAGTTGAGAATCCGGGCTTTGATTATTGTACAATAGGACTAACCAGTTTGGGGACAACGGACATTCCTTTTGTTGCAGGGCAGGAAACTGTTTTATTTACATTCGAAAACATAGGCAATTGTACGGGCCCTGTTGAATTGATGACAGCCACTGATTCATTTAATCCTCCAAACTCAGCAGATATAAATGTAGGAAACCAAATTACAACTTTGGGCTCTGGAAATATCAACGCATGGACGGGAAATTATGATGTGGGTTCTGCCGATTGTTTGACTGCCAATGATGTTCCTGGATGTACAAACTCTGAAGCTTGTAACTTTAATCCTGAAGCAAATGTTGACGATGGGAGCTGTGATTTGGGTGAAACTGCTTGTCCTGATCCATGCAATGCCATTTTCGGCTGTACAGATCCTTTGGCAGTCAATTTCAATGCTGCTGCTAACTGTGATAATGGAAGTTGTATTCTTATTATTCCTGGTTGTACAGATGCATCTGCTTGTAATTACAATCCGAATGCAAATTCAGACGATGGTTCTTGCGACTTGGGAATTGTAGCTTGTCCTGATCCATGTAATGCGGTAGAGGGCTGTACAGACCCTGCAGCAGATAACTTTAATACAAATGCAAACTGTGACGATGGATCTTGTGTCTTCGGACCAGATCCTGAAATCACTTTTATAATTGAAGAAGTAGCTGGATGCTATCAAATTTCATTAAATCCAAATGTGAATTTCACAGGAGGTGCTGCTACAACAGCTACTGCTCAGGTAACTATTTTGGTCCCAACAGGACAATTTTCAGTTGATAATCTTACGAGCATCAATGGGACCTGGGCTGACAATTCAACCTCTATCGCTCCGAGCGAAAATTCAGGATTTGATTACATTACTTTCGGTTTGACTAGTTTGGGAACCACAGACATTACATATGCTGCTGGCCAAGATGAGCCATTGTTTAGTTTTTGTAATGCTTTGGATTGTGTAGAATCAATAAGTTTAATGGAATCAAATGATGCTTTTACTCCACCTAACAGCGAAGGCGTAAATGCGGGCAATCAAATTACCACACTTGGTGGAGGAAATGCGAACATCTGGTCAGCAAATCAAGGTTCAATCAGCAACGACTGTTCTGTTCCTGGTTGTACCGACGCAACTGCTTGTAACTACAACCCAGACGCGACCGAAGATGATGGTTCTTGTGATTTAGGAGTTGTGGCTTGTCCAAATCCATGCAACGCCATTCAAGGCTGCACCGATCCAGGTGCTGATAATTACAACGCAACTGCCAACTGTGATGACGGCTCTTGTGTTACCACAATCGGAGGCTGTACGAATGCTGCTGCATGTAACTATGATCCTGCAGCAACGGAAGACGATGGTTCTTGCGATTTAGGCAACACCGCTTGTCCAGATCCATGCAATGTCCTTCTAGGTTGTACCGATGCTGCTGCTTGTAATTTTGATGCAGCAGCCAATTGCGACGATGGTTCATGTAACAGCGGAATTGCTGCTTGTCCAGATCCATGCAACGCTATTCAAGGTTGTACCGATTCTAATGCTGACAATTACAATCCAGCCGCCAATTGTGATGATGGTTCATGTATGACTGCAATCACTCCTGAAATAACCTACATCCTTTCAGAGGCAGATGGTTGTTATGAAATTGCTTTAAATCCTAACATTAGCTGGTCGGTTCCAATGTCAACAACAGCTACTGGACAAGTTACGATACTTGTTTCAACTGGTCAATTTACTGTCGATAACCTTACGAGTATTAATGGAACATGGGCAGATAATTCGGTATCCATTGCTCCAAGTGAAAATCCAGAGTTTGATTACATTACTTTTGGATTGACAAGCTTAGGAACCATCGATATTGAATATGTCGCTGGTCAAAATACTACTTTATTCAGTTTCTGTAATGGTTCAGATTGTGTTGAAAGTATTTCATTAATGGAATCAAATGATGCATTCTTTCCTCCAAATTCAGAAGGCGTAAATGCTGGTAATCAAATAACTACTTTGGGTGGTGGAAACGCAAACATCTGGTCTGCCAATGAAGGTTCAATTAGCAATGATTGTTCTGTTCCTGGATGTACCAACTCAACCGCATGTAATTTTAATCCAAATGCAACAGAAGATGATGGTTCTTGTGATCTTGGCGTAGTTGCCTGTCCAGATCCATGTAATGCAATTCAAGGTTGTACTGATCCTGTTGCAGATAATTATGATGCTGCAGCCAACTGTGATGATGGAACTTGTGTTACTACCATTGGTGGTTGCACCAATCCTGCTGCTTGTAATTATGATCCAACTGCTACTGAAGACAATGGTTCTTGTGATTTAGGCAACACCGCTTGTCCAGATCCTTGTAATGTCGCAATGGGTTGTACAGATGCTGCTGCTTGTAATTTCGATGCTGCGGCCAATTGTGACGATGGTTCATGTGATGCTGGTATAGCTGCCTGTCCTGATCCATGTAATGCCATTCAGGGTTGTACAGATGCAACAGCTGCTAACTTTAACCCAAGTGCAAATTGTGATGATGGTTCTTGTATGGCCGCTGTAACTCCTGAAATTACTTATGTACTTTCGGAGGCAGATGGTTGTTATGAAATAGCTTTGAATCCGAACATTAGCTGGACGGCTCCAATGTCTACTACGGCAACTGCACAAGTAACAATTTTGGTCTCAACTGGACAGTTTACTGTCGATAACTTAACAAGCCTCAATGGAACATGGGCAGACAATTCTGTATCCATTGCTCCAAGCGAAAATCCGGAATTTGATTACATCACTTTTGGTTTGACCAGTTTAGGAACAACTGACATCGAATATGTTGCTGGACAAAATACGACTTTGTTTAGTTTCTGTAATGGTTTAGGCTGTGCAGAAAGCATTTCATTAATGGAATCGACAGATGTGTTTTTACCACCGAATTCCGAAGGCGTTAATGCCGGAAACCAAATAACAACATTGGGCGGTGGAAATGGAAATATATGGTCCGCCAATGAGGGATCGATCAGCAATGATTGTGCTGTTCCAGGTTGTACAGATGCAACTGCTTGTAACTACAATCCAAATGCTTCAGAAGACGACGGTTCTTGTGATTTGGGCAACACAGCTTGTCCTGATCCATGTAATGTCATCTTTGGTTGTACTGATGCGACTGCTGCCAATTATAACCCAACGGCCAACTGTGATGATGATTCATGTGTTCCAACTATAACTCCTGAAATCACTTATGTTCTTTCAGCGGCAAATGGTTGCTATGAAATTGCTTTAAACCCCAATATAAGTTGGACGGTTCCGATGTCTACAACGGCTACCGCTCAGGTTACAATTCTTGTTCCGACGGGACAATTCGAGGTTGCTGATCTTCAAAGCATAAATGGAACTTGGTCTAACAATGCGATCTCAATAGCACCAAGCGAAAATCCAGAATTTGATTACATCACATTCGGATTGACTAGTTTGGGTACGACCGATATAGATTATGTTGCTGGTGAGAATACCGCTTTGTTCAGTTTCTGCAATGGCTTAAATTGTGCTGAAAGTATTTCACTTATGGAATCAAATGATGCTTTCCTTCCACCAAACTCAGAAGGTGTGAATGCTGGAAACCAAATAACCACCCTAGGTGGCGGAAATGGTAATGTATGGGCAGCCAACGAAGGTTCAATTAGCAATGATTGTGCTGTTCCTGGTTGTACAGATGCAACAGCTTGTAATTTCAATCCTGAAGCCACCGAAGATGATGGTTCTTGTGATGCAGGAAATGCTGCTTGTCCGGAACCATGTAATGTCTTACTAGGTTGTACGGATCCTGGGGCTGATAATTATGATGCCGCTGCTAATTGCGAAGATGGAACTTGTGTTACTACTATCCCCGGATGTACAACAGCAAGTGCTTGTAATTTCAATCCTGAAGCCAATTCTGATGATGGCTCTTGTGATTTTGGTGAAACTGGATGTCCTGATCCTTGCAATACAATTTTGGGATGTACCAATTCTGCCGCTGACAATTTTGATCCAGCAGCCAACTGTGATGATGATTCTTGCATCGCTCCTGGTTGTACCGATGCAACGGCCTGTAATTACAATCCAAATGCCACGGAAGACAATGGAACTTGTAATTTTGGAAATCAAAACTGTCCAGATCCTTGTATGGTGATTTCAGGTTGTACCGATCCTGAGGCAGACAATTACAATCCTGTTGCTACTTGTGACAATGGTGGTTGTACTTATACTGAAGACCCGGTACCTGGTTGTACAGATGCCACAGCTTGTAACTACAATCCTGTTGCGAATGAAGACGATGATTCTTGTGATTTCGGATTGTTTGACTGTCCTGATCCATGTAATGTGGTTTTAGGTTGTACAGATCCAGAAGCTGAGAATTACAATTCAAATGCAACTTGTGATGACGATTCTTGTACCACTCCTTTAGATCCTGAGATTCAAGGAACTTGTGGAATGAGTTTAACACTTGCGAAAGATGTTTGTGGTGGTATTTGTAATGGTGAAATCACTATTAATGCTGCTGCTTCATTGCTTGATGGAGTTAACCAATGGTTTATCGAATTTTATATGAGCCCCGATTTAAGTGGAGATGTATTTAGCATAAATGCGACGAAGAGCTTCCCACAGAACTATGACTACTTATGTGGTGGCTTATATAGTATTCGAATTACTGGTCTAGCAGGTGAAGTTGCTGGCTGTGTTGCTGAATTTACCGATCTTGATTTGGACAGCAATTGTGACGATGAGCCAGAGCCGGAACCTGAGCCAGAACCAGAACCGGAACCAGAACCGACAGATGTTACTGATTTCGGTCCATGTCAAGTTGGATCTGCTTCATATGATGCTGATTGTGATTTCTGCAATGGGGTTATTATTGTTGATGCGGGCGATGGTGTAGCAAATGGAACCAATCAATGGTTGTTCCAATTGAAAGCAGGGCCAACTACGGATGGACCATCTCTTAAAACCAATGCATCTAAAAATCCTCCTATAACATTTGACAATCTTTGTGAAGGGATTTACAGTGTTAAGATTACAGGTATTGCTGGTGATGTTGCTGGATGTGTTCAGGAGATTTTAGCAATCGAAATTGGAGGATGTGGGCCAGAAGGTTGTACTTCTGAAGATCTGTTTGAAGAATGTACGGGACCAAATGAGCCATTGATTATTTGTACTGATTTTTGTGACATCAATCCTCATGAAGGAATAAGCGAGGCAACTTCTGCATATGGATGCAGTGTCGCTATTGTAGATGAAACATGCATCAGATATACGCCACTACCTGGTTTTGAATTGTTGGGAATTGATACTGTTAGTCTAACTGCTTGCAATGTTGAAGGTGTTTGTCAAACATT
>CALBCY010000264.1 GCA_937927195.1 uncultured Chitinophagales bacterium | reverse complement strand
CTGCTGTAAAATTGTACAAGGCGATGTCATCAAAGTAAAAGCAAGTAGTTAATAACTACTTTTATAGTTTGTTTCACAGATTAAAAATCACGAAAATATTTAGGAGAAGTCGGGAAACTTCACCTAGTTTACGCTTTTATTGCAGGAACACCACGAACAGTAAAAAGGCTTTTTTAAAGCCCCAATAATCAAAATCTAAATTGGTCATTTTACTAATAATTTATTATCGATGAAATTTCAGGTCCTCTATTCAATTTTAATTCTTGCCAACATTTTTTATTTAAACAGTCTTGCCCAAAATTCAGATAGCAGGATCGCAACAATTGATTCAGTTTTTAAACAATTAAAACAGAAAAGAAACTTCAACGGAAATGTTCTCATTGCTGAAATGGGTGAAGTTATTTACGAGAAATCGTTTGGTTATGCCCACAAAGACAACAAGTTACCACTAGATAATCACAGTATTTTTGACATCGGTTCCATTGCAAAAACTTTTACAGCAGTCTGTATTTTAAAATTAGCCCAAGAAAACAAACTAGGATTGAGTGATCCTGTCGTAAACCATATTCCGGGTTTCCCGTATCCCGATATCAAACTAAAAAATCTACTTTCTCATACTTCTGGACTCGTCGAAGAACAACGAAAAACCATCTTTAATGAAATAAAAAACAAAGCTTTTACCAACAATCAAATTAAAGATACTTTCCTTAAAATAAAGCCTCCATTGAATTTTCCTCCTGGCACAGAATATCAATATAGCAACAGCAATTACACCTTTTTGGCCTTGATTTTCGAAACTGTCTCTGGCAAGGATTTACCTGACTATTTACAAGAACATATTTTCGATAAGTTTGAAATGAAAGACACTTTCTTCAATCGATCCTCCGCTACAAGCTCAAATCATCAACATTTGGTGAGCAATTATCAAAGGGCAGGGATCATCGATACCGCATTTGTTAGTACAGATGAGATTAACAAAATTGAAGCCTTAACCTGGAAAAACAAATACGGAGGAGATAAAATTTCATCAACAGCCAGAGATTTGTTGAAATTTCACAATGCATTACAAAATGAAAAAATTCTAAATCAAAAATTTCTCGAAACCATGTATACAAGTTTTGAGTTAAAAGGAAACAAGGATTATACAATCAATAGAGATTCCAATAATCCAGCAATGAGTGCCCTATCTTGGAGAATAGGAAAGAATCACAGCTTTGGGAAAGTAGTCTACCATTCGGGAGGCATTCCAGGAGGAAGATGTCATTTCAGCAGAAATATTTCAAACAATCAGTGCATCATTGTACTTACAAACAATGAAGAACTAAATCGTTATGATTTCACCTTTCCCATGCAAGTATTGAACAATCAAACCTTTCAATTAGACAAAACATCTCTGCTTAAACAGATTGGTAAAATCTATGCCACAGGTGGCATTGAAGCAGCAATAAAGACCTATAATGAATTGGAGAAATCTGAGGATTACATTCCCTTCATCGATTGGGATTTTGAAGAATTGGCAGAAGAGCTATTGGAAGTAAAAGATACTTTGGCAGCTCTTGAAATATATAAATTGTACAGCAAGAAATATCCAAAGGACCATTTTTCCTGGGCACTACTCGGTGAAACTCACCATTGGCTTGGCAACAAAACAGAAGCAATCAAGTATTTGAAAAAATCTTTGGAACAGGAACCAGCATACGAACATGCAAAATTGGTACTGAAAGAGCTCTTGACGGAAGAATAATGCCAGTCAAATAACAAATTGATTTCTGCCGCAGAGTTTGCTACCAAATCAAGAATAATCGTACCTTTGCGCTTTAATCAATTGAATAAAATGAGTACTCAATCTAGCAACACCATTTTAATGATCAGTCCGGTCAATTTTGGTCTCAACAAACAAACCGTTGAATCCAATGCATTTCAAAATAAGGATGTTAAAATGGATGCAAAAACCAGTCAAAGCAAGGCTAAAAAAGAATTTGACAAATTTGTAAAATTGCTTCGTTCCAAAGGAATTGAGGTGATTGAAGTTGCAGATACGAAAAAGCCTTTCACGCCAGACTCTATATTCCCCAATAACTGGATTTCATTTCACCAGGATGGAACCATTGGCCTTTATCCAATGATGGCCAAAAATCGAAGATTGGAAAGAAGACAAGATCTGATTGAGCAATTGCATGAAAGCCATCAAATTTCAAAAGTGGTGGACATGACCAAGTTTGAATTTCATGGAAAATTCCTGGAAGGAACTGGAAGCCTCGTTCTAGACAGGGTCAACAAAATTGCCTATGCTTGTATTTCACCAAGAACAGATAAATTGGTTTTAGAAGTTTTTGCAAAACACCTTGGTTATAAAAAAGTCATCCCTTTTCATTCTGTAGACAAAGAAGGTCAACAAATTTATCACACCAATGTGATGATGTGCATTGCTGATAAAATTGCCATCCTTTGCGAAGACTCCATTCCTCACAGCAAGGAATTGGAAAAGGTAAAAAAGAACTTAACAGAAACTGGACATAAAATAATCAGCATCTCCTACAAGCAAATGAATAAATTTGCTGGCAATATGTTGCAAGTTCAAAACGCTGATGGAAAAAAATATTTGATCATGTCAAAGTCTGCCCTTGGCTCATTAGAGCCAAAACAAATTAAGCAGATAGAAAAACATTGTGAAATATTGAGCAGTCCAATTCCAACCATTGAAAACCTTGGAGGAGGATCCGTTCGCTGCATGATGGCAGAAGTATTTTTACCTAAGAAATAATCCGAAAGCTTTTGGTCTGGAGACCAAAAGTATGCATCGTGGCTATTTAAGCCAATATTACAAATTAGTATTGAATAAAATTTCAAGATGAAAACGAAAATCAATAAAAATAACAAGATCAATATTGTTACACTGGGCTGTTCTAAAAACCAGGTTGACTCAGAAGTATTGGCTGGACAATTGAAAGGAAATGACATTGCCTTTGCCCATGAAAATGATGAAGATGCCAATATAGTCATTGTCAATACTTGCGGATTTATTGATTTGGCCAAAGAAGAATCTATCAATACCATTCTCAATTATGCCAAGATCAAAAATAGTGGTGGATTGGAAAAATTGTACGTAACCGGCTGCCTATCTCAACGCTACAAAGATGACCTCGAAGAGACCATCCCTGAGGTTGATGCCTTTTTCGGTACTTTCGATTTGCCTTTTTTATTGGAGGAACTTGGAGCGGATTACAAGCACGAATTGATTGGAGAGCGACCGTCTTTAACAACTCCACAGCACTACGCCTACATGAAAATTTCGGAAGGCTGTAACAGAACTTGCAGCTTCTGCGCCATTCCTTTGATGCGTGGAAAGCACGTTTCCAAGAAAATGGAAGACATCATTGTCGAAGCCAATAATCTAGCGAAGAACGGTGTAAAAGAAATCATGTTGATCGCACAAGAATTAACCTATTACGGCTTGGATTTGTACAAGAAAAGAGCATTGCCCGAATTGCTTGAAAAACTAAATGAAGTGGAAGGCATTGAATGGATTCGTTTGCACTATGCCTACCCTACCAAGTTCCCATTGGACATCATTGAGGTAATGAAAAAATGTGATAAAGTTTGCAATTACCTCGACATGCCTTTGCAGCACATTAGTAATCCAGTTCTGAAAAGAATGCGAAGAAATACAACAAAAGAAGAAAGTGTAAAACTGATTCATGACATTCGCAAAATTCTTCCAGAGATAGGCATTCGAACCACCATGTTGGTCGGCTTCCCAGGAGAAACGGAGGAAGATGTTGAAGAAATGGCTGATTTTGTTCGTGAAATGCGTTTTGAAAGATTGGGTGTTTTTGAATACTCACATGAAGAAAGCACCATAGCACATGAATACGAAGACGATGTTCCCCCAGAATTAAAAGCTGAGAGAGCTGCTTACATCATGGAAATCCAAGAAAGCATTTCCTATGAATTGAACGAAGCCAAAGTTGGAAAAACCTTCAAGGTTTTGTTTGATCGCAAAGAAGGAGAAAGCTTTATTGGTCGAACAGAATTTGATTCTCCTGAAGTTGACAATGAAGTGGTTGTGAACGCGAAAGATCAATATGTCAGAATTGGAGATTTTGCGAATGTGAAGATCACCAATGCGACGGAATTTGATTTGGAAGGAGAAGTTGTTTAGCTCCTTGCAGTCGCTGGTTTTGGGGATTGGGTCCAATGTGGCTTCGCCGTTCTTGAGCTTTTAGGTCGCATGCCTTCGGCATCTTTTGGGTTCGCTTGGGTGTTTATTGGGATTAGTTTGGGCTCACTGAGGCAAGCTGGTTTTGTGTTATAGTTATCAATAAAATTTCACCAAAATTTATCCCCATTCTGTTTTCAAATTTTCTTCGCTGTAAAAATTAACCATTGCCATTTTTTCAAGACTTCTATTGACAGCACATTTTTACTATTATTACTATTATTATTATTATTCGCGGTCTTTAAACTTTAATCTGTCCTATCGTTTTGGCAACAAAAACATTTCAGCAAAACGCCATCAAACTGCTAACAGGGAAGAAGGAAATCCTACTGGGAATTAAGAAACAAAAATCCTGCTTCTGTTGAGATAGTCTATCTTTCTTAAGCTGTTCTCAATCATTTCCGATCCGATTAATCAAAATCGTAAAAAAGATGGCCGATGAAACGATGCCCATTTGCCAAAAAAGATCTGGACTCAGCACAACGATGGTAAAAATTGAAGAAAACCAAACTTGCAGAATCATTAAGTATTTATATTTCCTTGGCAGTTCCTCTTTCTCTTGAAAATCCCTAACGATCTTCCCAAAAAACTTTTGCTTTAGCAACCAAGTATGCATGCGATTTGAGCTGCTCACATAAAAATAACCGCTTAGCAATACAAATGGCACCCCAGGAATGCCAGGAAGAATCAAGCCAATATAAGCCATTAGTAGAGACAATGTCCCGCAGAGAAAGAAAAATATTTTTTTTAGAAATTTCATAAAACAATCCTACTCCACAAGACTAATTGAAGGTTTTTAATTCTTGTAATTTACTTAATTCAATTTCATAGTCATACTGCAAATCTTCATGAAATGCGGAAATGATTTTTCTAATTTGAACAATTTCACGATTGAATATATTTTGCAAGACCTTGTTGCGGCTGATTATTGGAACGTCCTTAAGAAACTGCTCACAAAAGAATAGTAAAAGGTCAGCTGCAGTTTCTTTATTTCTTGAATAACGGTTGTACTTTTTAATATTTCGTAAAATTTTGCGCACCGCTTTTTTAATGAAATAAACTTGTCTGTAATTTATATTTCCAAAATCTTCCACAATTTCTTCCTTGATGCTCTCTATAAAAGATCTTTCATCATGAGATTCAAAAAGTAAATAAGTCAATAATTCCTTGTTTTCCTTTTTGAATACGGCCAAACGCAAACACAAATCAAAGACCTCTTTGGGCTCTCGATTTTTCAATTCATCCTTGATTTCTTTAATACTAGCTGCTTTCATCGGTTTTTCTAAATTTCTCTAAATTTTGCATTTTTCTTTAAAACAACCAAAATACTGGCCATCTGTTTCATTAATTTGGGTCTAATTTTTGAAGAAGATAATCAGAAAAAAATATTTTTTGGACAATCGATCAATCTGTTCTAAGACCAGTACCATGGTAAATTTTTCATCCGTTCAAAAATTATCTTTTTCCGTTTTAATACAACAAAAAAGGCTAACTACGGCCTTACTATGCGAAACTTTTTTACTTTTTAACTGGGTCAACCAGTCTGGTCAAAAAAAATCCATTTTGCATTATACGATCACTTATACAGAAGTACGTGATATTATTTATGCAATAGTCCTACCAAAAAATCCGTTTTGTTCAATAATTAAAATATTGATTGAAATATTGATTAAAGTATAAATGGTAAAACGAATGGCCTTTATCTTTAAAACAGTCATCTTGAATAAGTTGCCAAGCTATTTTTTCACAGGAGAACATTTTAAACTAAACGAAAACAAACAGTTGTTTTAATGAGGAAAACCTTTTAGAATTTTAATAGTATAAATATTGAAATTATTGGACTTAATGAGCATCCGGATTAGAATGGTTGAAGAAATTATGCATGTATTTTTCATGAAATTCCATGCTTGAACCGAAAACAAATTCAGTTAACTGGAAGGTATTTTAAGCATACTTTTTTTTTTGCCAAAAATATTGGTCTAATTTTTGCATTTTACATTATATTTATGTGATTGATTTACAAATCAAAGAATAGCCAAACTATAAATCTTTATGTCAAATTACAACGGATCCAGTTCAAAATCGAAAAATGTAGCGCTTTACATTTTTTTCATTGCAGCTCTATTATTGGTTAATGGAATAATTTTCTATTACAATTATCAAGTTCGCAAGGAAAATGTTGCCTTAAAAGAGCAAACTATTTCACTTGAAGAGGAAAAGAACAAATTGCAAATTGAATACAATGAAACCATTGCAGAATTGGAAAATGTTCAAATTGCAAATACCAACCTATCTGAACAATTAACTGATTTACAAGGGGAAATTGATGATCAAAAGGGGAAAATTGATGACCTGTTGAGGAAAGGAAACTTGAGCAAAAAGGAATTGGGCAAGGCCAGGGGCTTGATTGAGCAATTAAGAGCCAATTCAAACAATTACCTGGCTCAAATTGAGCAATTGGAATTGGCAAACCTGAGGCTGTCTGAGGAGAATACCAATTTAGAACAAAATATAGTTATAAAAGATGCCGAGAAGAAAGTGCTGGAAGAAGAAAAAGAAGAACTCATTTCAGCCAAAACAGAATTGGAAGGAGAAAAAGAAGAATTGACTCAAATCGTAAAAGCTGCACAAATTCTGGTTTCCGACAACATTACTGGACTCGGAATGAAAGTAAAAAATAATAACAAAAGAGTACAAACTGACAATGCCAAGAAAGTTGATGAGTTGAACATTTGCTTTGATGTGATGCCCAACACGGCTGTTGATGCTGAAACTCAGGATGTATTCATCAGAATTCTCAACCCTGAAGGGGTAACCCTTGCACTGGGTAAAGGGGGTTCTGGAAAATTCCAATTGGCTAGTTCAGAACAAACATTGAATTATACGCTTAAAAAATCAGTCCGCAAGTTTGAGAGCAAGCAAAATTACTGTGCTACATGGGTTCAAGAAACAGATTTTGGACCAGGAATCTACGCCATTGAAGTTTATCACCTAGGCCATAAAATAGGCAACAATACCTTTGAATTGAAAAAAGGAATATTGTAATTTTAGACCTTTCATTTCGGCTTTTATGTTGCAAAGCGAGATAAAACATTCGAAATCTACTTATAATCCTCGGGACTTTTGTGAACAAAGCCTTTCTTAAATTTTACTTTGCTATAAAGAGCAGTCTAATTTATCAGAACCACAGTTCACTTCAATTCATGCAACAGAAAACTTAACAGCATTACAATGGCCAAGAATAAAAATAAACGCAAAGGAACGGTCTATTCTACCGATCCAGATTACAACTACGACTACGAAGATGGCGAAGAGCAGGAGTTGCTAGAACCATCTAAACAGAAGCTGCGGGTTCTGCTTGATTCAAAAAAGAGGAGAGGCAAGCAAGTCAGTCTTATTACAGGTTTTGTTGGTCCAGATGACGATCTAAAAGATTTGGGGAAAATTCTCAAAAGCAAATGTGGAGTTGGTGGTTCGGCAAAGGATGGTGAAATAATCATTCAAGGGGATCACCGTCAGAAAATTGGAAAAATATTAGAAGGCCTTGGTTATAAAGTAAGAGTGCTTTAGTTTTTCGGAATTCGCCCTTCGGTTTTGGTCGCTGCCATGCCTTCTGCCGCCTAACAATTTAGGTCGTATTGGTCCAACATTCGGCCAATGAAATCTTTTGAGTTCACTCCGATTGCAATTTTTGTAAATTTCACCTCTAAATAATTCATCGCCAAACCTGCCCTTCTACTTTTACTTTCTAATCAGGACTAAGGACTTGTTAGCAAAACCATCCTAAGTTTCTGTCCAAAACCAAAGCATGTCAATAAAACTGATTCTTTTCGATCTAGGCAACACCTTATTCTATTTCAGCAGAGATCGCAGTTTTAGGTATTGGTCTGAAATATCTAAGATTCCTTTCGAATTGATCAAAGAGCGTTATGTCAACGATCAAGAACACAAGGACTTTGAGGCGGGAAAAATTAGCGAGGAAGCCTATGCCAAGCACCTTGGCAAACTTATTGGATTTGAAGAACTGAGCTTTGAAGATTTCTTTGTTGGATGGAATGCCATTTACATGGAAAACCTACCTCATATACAACAGGTTCTAGACAAACTTGTTGAAAATGGCTACCGGATTGCCGCACTTAGCAATACAAATTTATCACACGAAAAAGTTTGGAAAGAAAAATATCAGGAAATGCTGAGCCCTTTTGAAAAGGTTTTTGCTTCGCATCATATGGGGCATATAAAACCGGAGCCCGAGATTTACAAGAAAGTAATCGAATCTGTAAATCTGGCTCCGGAAGAAATACTATTCCTTGACGACATGCATGAAAATATCCTTGGGGCGAGGACAGTGGGGATGCATGGCATTCAAATATTGAATCCTGTTCAAGCATACAATGCTATGGTCAAAGTAGGCGTTCTGGAAAAATCTTTCCTTGATCGCATCCTTTATTGATTCTTTGTAATATATTTCACTTAATAATAAATACATTTTATTCTTTTAAGGTCTATATGCTAACAATTCCAAATTACCGGCGATGGCTTCTGATCCATCAATGGTATTCAAAGAATTCTGTTGAACGCTTAATAGGCATTCAATTTCAGAATGAAAGTTTGCTTCTTCCATATCAAATGAATTCATTTCAGCTCCTCCGAAAACAAATCTTAATCCGATGTGCAATCCTACCAATATCGGGAACAATGCTTTGTGTATTTTTATTTTCATGGTGGTATTTTTCTCTAAATTAAGGCAAATAAACATTACAAAAAAAGACAAAAAAAGTGGTTAATCACTAGCTTTATCAGTATAATTAATTGCAATAACAATATCATAAAACACATTAAATAACTGATAATCAATTATTTAAAAAATAAAAAAAGGCGACAAAAATAAGACTTTATCGAAATAAAAAAAATGGCGTAAAATTATTTTTTCTTTTTTTGTGAAAAATAATAAGTGCAAAAATGGAGGTCTTTTATAAAATAGAATGATGTCAGGGAATTCTATTTGTATTTTTTTTGTATAAATAGATTGTATTTCATTTCATAACAAAATATTAAAGGCATGCATTATTTACTAATCGATAAAAATCCAGGGATGGTATCTGCTTGGGAGACAGCTTTTTCAGGAGAAAGCAATGTAAGGGTTCTTGAAGGCGATTTGACCAATGTAGATTGTGATGCGATTGTTAGCCCTGCCAACTCTTTTGGTTTTATGGATGGAGGCGTTGACAATGCAATCTCCTTGCGTCTTGGTTGGGATTTACAATTTGAATTGCAAAGAAAAATAAAGGAAAGCCCAGAGGGAGAATTATTGGTGGGCAATGCAATGATTTTGGAGACAGGAGACAAAACAATCCCATATTTGGTTTCTGCACCAACGATGCGTGTCCCTATGAATTTTAATATTTCAAGGTCTATAAATGCATACCTGGCAATGAAAGCGGCTTTGATTAAGGTCATTGCACATCCTGATATTGAGTATGTGGCTATTCCAGGTTTTTGTACTGGGCTTGGTAAAATGAAACATTCTATCGCTGCGGGACAGATGTACCAAGCTTTCAAGGAAATAGTGCTAAATGAGAAACAGGACTTTCAAGATTTTGGTGAAGCACAGAAATATCATTATCGAATCAATCCTGAGGGTATGATTTTTGATTGAATTTAACGAAACTTTCACTTTGAAAATGATGAAGCCTCCAATAGTCGAGACTTCTTTACTGAGCGTTTAGTGGGCGTTTAATTGACGTTTAATGGGCTTTTAATATAAATCCAAGACTCCCCTAATATTCAGTTTCAATTTGAACAAAAAAAAATCCTACCGCTAAGCGGTAGGATTCAATCAAAAATCTTAGCGGAGATTTTTATTATTGTTTAATTTACTCTAGACATAAATGCTAGAATTTTATCGTGCTACTTTAAGCATATGTGTTTTTACATTTTCGCCCTTAACAACTTGCAAGAGGTAAAGACCTTCCGGTAAACTACTCAAATCAAGAGAAGTTTCTCTTTCATCATTGATTACTTTGTGTACTTCTAAGGCTCCTACCAAATTGTACAGACTCAATTCGTAATCTGCATATTCGCCCAATTCAATATTGACGATGCTGCGAGCAGGATTTGGGTAAGCCTTGAAGGAGTTTAAATTAGCAGGTTCTTCCAAAGCAGAGATGTCACTTAGTTCAAAACTTTCAGGAGCATGCCAAGTAGCATCGCTTTCATCTTCAGTAGAAGTATGTGGTGTAAATGAGCAAGTTATGGCCATATGACTTTCAACGACATAAACAACTCCATTGTCAGAATTCACATCCCCTTTTGGTAAATTGGAAACCGAAAAATCTCCAGTAAACGCAACGCCTGTATCAGTATCTGGTATGGATTCATCTGCAAATGGGCCCCCTTGAGCTATTGGACTAATTGCTAAAGACATATCATCCTTAAAAGCGATAATATCGATAACAGGTTTAACATCAATTTTATACCAACCTTCGGTTGATTCCTGGGCAATTACATTAAACATGCATGTTGTAAGCAACAACATTACAAAGAGCTGAAATTTGACAAATTTTTTCATATTCCGGTATTTTTATAGGAGGACTTTCAAACAAGACTCCATAGATTCATGCGTCATTTAACTAAAGATACGCTTTAATGATGTATTTTTTTGGAACAAAAAAAAGCCTTTATCAAAGGAAATTATGATTAAGAAATTTGAGCCTAAAAACACAAATAATTGATTTTCAACAGTTTAAGCAAATACTCAATAATTATTTTATCAAAATAAAATAGTATTTATCAAGGATTTGATATATTAAACTAAAATTTTTAATGCATAAATGCAAATATATTTTAATGCCTGATGATAAATAGCAAACTAGTCGCCTACCTAAAAGTTCTTAAGCCCAAAGAAATCAAGGAGTTCCGTCTCTTTTTAAATTCACCTTATTACAACGATCAAGAATCAATTGTTGATCTGTTTGAGCATTGTATCAATGATTATCCGAAATTTCCTGATGAAAAGTTAGACAGAAACTACACTTTTAACATTTTGTTCCCTAAAAAGAAGTTTGACAACAAAATTTTAAGGTATGAAATGACCAATTTGACCAAACTGTTGGAAAAATATTTAATCCACAAGCAATTGGACTCCGACAAAACCAATGAGGCTTTGCTTTTATTAAAAGCTTTAAATAATAAGGAACTGGATAACTATTTTCTGCAAACACTTGACAAACATAAAAAAGACCTTCTTAAAAAACCCATTCGAGACATTCCCTATTATTTGAATCAATACAAGCTAAATGATGAGCTGGCCAGTTTGGAATTTAGAAGGCAAAATCATTCCAACATAGAATATCTTTTATCCACCGTTGATGACATGGATAAATTTTACATTGCCAACAAGCTAAAATATGCTTGTCTGATCATCAACTACAAAAATGTCCTAAACGCTGATTATGAACCAATTTTTATCGAGGACATCAGCAAGTACATTGAACAGAAAAACTTTCAGGACGAGCCTACGATTTATATTTATTATTTGATTCTTAAGATGCTGCGTGAAATTGACAACGAGCAATATTTCAATTTGTTGATTGAACAGTTGTTGTTGCATCAAGGAAAATTCAGTCTTTCTGAAGTAGACAACATGTACAGTTATGCGCGAAATTTTTGTGTGCGTAAAATAAACAGTGGAAACAATATTTATTACCACCACCTCTTTGATCTTTACAAAACGATGTTGAAGCAAGAAGTACTTTTGAAAGATGGTGATTTGTCTCCTTGGGATTATTACAATATTTCAATTTTGAGTTTAAGAATCAAAAATTTCGAATTTGCAGAGAACTTTATTCAAGAATACCGGAATAAAATTAAGGAACAAGAACGAGACAACATTTATACGTTCATGTTGGCCAATCTACAATTTCACAAAAAGAATTTCGACAAAACCCTCAAGCTGCTCAACCGCATAAGTTTTTCTGACACCAATTATCATTTAATGACCAAATGTCTGATGATAAAAACCTACTATGAAAATGAAGAAGTCATTCCCTTGTTTTCATTGTTGGACACCTTCATCGCTTTTGCCAATCGAAATCGAAAAATCTCCTCTTTCCACAAAAAGCTTTATGCGAACTTCGCCAAAGTGGTCAAAAAAATGGCCAAAATAAAAATGGGAAGTAAAATTGATCCTGAAAAACTAAGGGCCCAAATCATGGACGATCGATTGGTCGCCGATTTGGTATGGATCAATGAGAAATTAGATGAGTTATCGGCAAAGTATAAGTGAAAGGGAGTTATGAATTTTGGACAACCAAAGTTTAAAGTAAAATAATTTACCAATGGCAGGTCATATTATGTTAGCCAAAAATAAATTAGTTTAATATCGACTTCTGAGTAGTCGTACTAGACGAGAGGATTAGAAAATATCCAAATTCAAGATTTCTGCGCCAAAATGCTAATTGTGGGTTCGACTCCTCTGGAGTCGTGGTCTGTTCTTCATCATAAACTGCTAACATACTTTGACTTCTCTGAAGTCAGTTTTGTCAACAAACAAACAAACAAACAAACAAACAAACAAACAAACAAACAAACAAACAAACAAACAAACAAAAACCATCAAGCCAATTCAACAATACTGATTCCATCTCCACCATATTGGGGATCTTCGTTCTTTATTGATTTCACCTCATTGTATTGTTTGAGGTATTCACGAATTGAGCGGCGTAAAATTCCGTCTCCTCGACCATGAATAATTTTCAGATAATTGGCCTCCACCAACATCGCCTTATCTAACAAGCGTTCCACTTCTTTTAGAGCCTCATCTCGACGCATTCCACGAACATCAACATTGTTGCTGAATTCTACCGATGCTCTGAATTTATCGTAATTTGGAGTAGGTCTTTTTTCATGTTTAATTCTTTCTACAACCACCAGCTCTTTTGCTTTGACTCGGGTTCGCATGCTTCCAAATTCAACAATTGCATTGCTGTTCTTTAAATCGACAACCTTGCCTACCTGCTCACTGTCTCTCAATTGAACAGAAGCACCAACCACCAATTCACCAGCAGACTTTCTGTACAAGACTTCATCTCGAAGCTCCTCTATATCCGTCTTAATCTTAGTACGATCTTGCTCGATCTCTTCCTTTATTTTACGAACACCTTTTTTGTCTTCTTTGTTGGAACTCCAATCAGACAACATTTTATCGTACTTCTTATTGGTGTTTTGAACAATGTTAAGGGCTTCTTTCTCCGCAGCTAATATGATGTTTTGCTTTTTCTTTTTAAGTTCTTTGGCCTTGAATTCATAAGACCTGATTTTCTCCTCACACTTTTCTTCTCTCTTCCTTAGTTCATCCTCACGCATCGATAAGACCGCTCGTTCATTCTGTAGGGAACTCAGTAAATCATCAAACTCCAGGTATTCACCACCGACTTTTTCTTTCGCATTTTCTAAAACATCTTGCGGAAGTCCACAACTGGTTGCAATTTCAAAAGCAAAAGAACTACCTGGACGACCAACTTCCAATTTATACAGTGGACGCAAATTCTTCTTATCAAAGTTCATCGTTCCATTCACCAAGCCTTTGGTTTCAGAAGCAAATATTTTGATGTTTGAATAATGAGTAGTAATCAAACCGTATACGCGTTTCTTGTTCAAACTTTCCAACACGGCCTCCGCAATCGCTCCACCAAACTTTGGATCGGTTCCCGATCCAAACTCATCAATCAAAATAAGCGTTTTGGAATCCGCATGTTCTGAGAAATAACGCATGTTCAAAAGCCTGGAACTATAAGTACTCAAATCATTTTCCAAAGATTGTTCATCCCCTATATCGGCAAAAACATTATTGAAAATACACATCAAAGTTCCTTCCTCCACAGGAATCAACATCCCGCTTTGGAACATCAACTGAAGCAATCCGACCGTTTTTAAGGTAACGGATTTACCACCTGCATTGGGACCACTAATGACCAATATTCTTTCGGCAATCGAAAGCCTCAAACTCATCGGAACCGTTTCCTTCTTTTGTTCCTTGTTCATCAACAACAAAAGCGGATGATAGGCATTGTTCATCTCGATGATGCGATCGGGGTTCACAGTTGGCATTATGGCGTCCATTTGCTTGGCAAATTTGGCCTTAGCCCGGATGAAGTCTAGTATGGCCAGCAATTTTTGATAGTCCTTAAATGACTCTACAAATGGCCTTAGCTGGAGCGTTAAGTCTTTGAGTATGCGGTGAATCTCTCTTTTCTCTTCATGTTGCAGTTCAAACAGTTCATTGTTGACCTGCATGGTTGTTTCGGGTTCCATAAAAGTTATTCTCCCTGAACCACTTTCATCGCAAATGATTCCTTTGATTTTTCTCTTGAAACTAGATAGAACGGCCAATACTCGTCGACCGTTTCTAACAGATTCTATGGTTTCATCTAAATACCCTGCTTTTTTGAATTGATTGATGGCAGAACGGAATTTACTATCTAACTCTTGATATTTATGTCCAATTTGATTTCGAATATAACCGAGCTCTTTGGAAGCAGAGCTTTTTATTTTACCATTGTCATCAATGACGGTTTTGATGGAATTCTGCAATTCCTTATCCAATTCGATTTTGCTGGTTAATCGAGCCAGTTCAGGATAAAACTCCTGATTTTCACCATCTTGATTTTGAAAGAAATGGAGAATAGAAGAAACCGTTCCTATTACTTTATAGATTTTAAAAACCTGACTTTCGCCTAAGACAGAATTGTTGATTCCAAGAATATTAATTTCTTCCTTTAGGCTCAAATAATTGGTAGATGGAAATTCAGCTGCTTCATTGCCCAGAATCAACGCAAATTCATGAACCTGTTTCAATTGCTTTTCGATCTGGTCTTGCTTGGTATAAAATTTTATATTACGCACCTGCTCCTGGCCCAAAACGCTTTCACATTCTGCCTCAAGCAATTCTAAAATTTTATCAAATTCCAACTTTTCAAAAAGATCGTTGGGATATAAGTTTGAATAAAATTTGTTTCTTTTTCTATATAGTTCCATACCCGTCAGTTTCTGTATTCAAGCAGCAAGTCCAGTCATAGACTTTTTGGATGCTTGCCTTTAACAACCTTACAATTGAGATAGGCCGATAATAGTTCACAAAGATAATGATTGTTAAGTACTTGGTCATAAGTAATCGACTAATACACAATAAATATTTCATTGATTAACAATGAAAAAATGTCAAGCATTGCTGGCTAAGGTTTAATTTTTGAAAAAGACAATCGGTAAAATAAATTTTTTGGAGAATTGAGTACTTGTGTTCAAATACACAATAAAATGAAGCGATTTATGGTGATTGGGGTAAAATGAAACCGATTATTGAAACCGATTGTAGCAATATCTACGCTAATGTTTCTTTTAACCTGAGTTCGATTATGAATTTCACAAAAGTTGAGATAAAGTCAAAAACAGCTTGCCCCAAAAAGGAAAGTTTGAGTTCATTAATCTAGTTTATCGAAAACTGAAAGATTTGGCACAGTTTGCTGATACTTTTTTTTGATAAAAAGTATCCAAAAATCAACGGGGCCGCCCGGCGGGACTTATGGCATTTTCACGCTCCGCAATTCACTGAAATCCTAAAAAAAAGAAACTCGCTTTATTGAGAACTTATTAAGTTTTGTAAAAGATTTATTGGTAAATATCATCTAAATTGTTCGGGCTCAAACAGCATTTTTTTCTTAACAGATTTAAGCAAATTGCTCCACTAAAATGACAAATGTCCGGAATTTCTCTGAAAATATATACCTAAATTTTATTAATGCCTGAAAATCAACTGATTCAATATCGAACTCAGGTTTTTAAATATCGTTTCCAGCCGCCCAACATTGAGCATTTCATTCTGACGGAGGAAGAGCGGGGCGCCCCCTTTCAGCCGCTCCAAGGCTGAAAGGGCAACTATTTTTTTTGAAAATGAACCTTTATTCCAACATCAACGCTGATGTTCTCTTTTAAATAAGGGTTGCCTGCCACCCAACCTTGAGACTTCATCGTGAAATTTAGATAGGGACTTACATTCTTTATTTGGGGTGAAATATTTAGGCCAATCAATCCTCCTAGTTTTTTTTCAACATCAGCATAAAGTTGATTCTCTGGTTGTTCCCAAGCTGCCAATCGCAACATTGCCCATTTGTATCTCAATTCCATGTCTAGTCCAAAGAATTTTGCCGCTCTGTTTTTGTATATTTTGGGGCTTATAAATCCACCAATTTCATTCATTTTAAAAAATACATTCCCTTCGACAGAATGGCCGAAAGAGGTCATGTGATGACGCAGGGAAATATTGTACTTTATGTTTTTCCCTAATTCATCGATTCCAAAAAGGTTCAAATCTGCGAAGTTTAAAAACGAAAGTCTAAACTGCCTTTTCAAAAACTTTTGTGCCTCTGAAGATAAATCTTTGTGTTCTACATATCGATCAATGCCAACTCCTGAAGGATGGATTCCTCTTTCTGCATAAGAGTGAAATGGATTGAATAAATCGTAAGTGGCATTTATAGGATCAAAGCCATTTGCATCCCTGTGGTCGATGTTGTGATCCTCTCCATGTTTGAAGTTAATGAGCATTTTTGAATCTTTAGTAGAACCAAAAAGGTAGAATGAATTGACCATATAATTGCCCCAATAAAGACCATAATTCCAGGTATTGGTTTTTTGAAAAAAAACGTCTTTTTCAACCGAAAGGACAAATTCTAAATTCCCTTCATTTCCAGCAGTTGCTTCTCTAACCAAAGATTCAGGAGACTTTGATTTTAAGTCAATTAAGTCTTGATCCTTCACCTCTTTTACTGCGTTGCTCCAATGCGCATTTTTACTATCAATTTGATGCAATGCAAGGATTGAGCGATGAGACTCTTCGTGAAGCCAAGTATTCGATAAGGGCAAAGGTGCAAAGTCAAATACAGTCATCAGAACTTTACTTATCAATTTTCCATGTTTGCCAAGGTGTTTTCTGCCCAATAATTCCAGTCCGTAATGAGTAGAGTAATAAAAACTTTTGGTCAGCTTTACCGATTGTTGCATGGAGGCAGCAGAATATTTCGTATCCCAATTAAATGGATACTCAGTAACTGGTATGTCAATATAAAAAAATAAGGAATCATTTTCTTGAGCTGAAATAGAAACAAAGCTTGTAAAAAATGAAAGAACAAAAAATATAGATAAAATTGATTTCATGACATTAATTTTGATTTGATACTTGCAATATAAATTGTATACAAATCATTGTCATTAACATTTGTTAAAATGCTATTTACTCATCAAATCTCTGCGAAGGCGACTAAGAGAAACATTTGTAATTCCTAAATAAGAAGCAATGTAAGCATGAGGAACCATGTTTTCAAGCAATGGAAATTGGTTTCGAAAAGTTAGCAGCCTGTCCTTGGCGTTCAATGAAATTTGAGCAATCTCCTTATCGACCTTTTCTGTGAGTTCTTTCTGTAAAATTTGATTGGCCCAGATTTCAATTTCTCGGTTCGATTCCATTAACAGCATCAAATCATTGCTAGAAAAAACAGCCAATTTAACTGAAGTGATTGCTTGGATATTGAGAATAGAAATGTTCTTTTTCGTCCTTGTTAGATTTGGAGATATCGCCTTGTTTGGTGTAAAAAATGAAAGCGTAATTTCATTGCCATCTGAATCAATAACGTAACTTCTACAAATCCCCTCGAGCATCAAAAATTCATTAGATTCAATGAGTCCCTTCTTGACAAAGATGTCTCCAGTATTGAATGTCCTTGTTGAAATTACGTCTGACAATTGTTTGGAGGAAGCATTGCTTAATGAAAAGTTTTTAATAAGAGAAGAAATGAGCTTATCCATAAAGGGGGTTTATTTGTAAATATCAATCATATTTTCACTATCAAATATTAAATCCCAAATTTGAAATTGCTTTCCTTTGGTCTTATGACCAAAAGCATGGTTGATTAAACAATTCTAAACATTATTTTTTAAAATCTAAGGTCCGGTCGACGCTTCGATAAAATCTAATGTCTATTGCAAAGAATCCTATAAAACAAAAAAGGCGAACCACTGATGTGATTCGCCTTTCTGATATTTTATTATAAAGTAAACAAAACTCCTAGCGGACCTTCGAGAACCTCTTTGTTTCTAATATGTTTTCCCCTTGATCAAGAAGACTGATGAAAAATAAACCTTCATCCATGTCCATCATATCAATAACCTGAATGCTTCTTTGATCTTCAACAGTATGGCTGACAACTTTTTGGCCTACCAAATTGTATACTTCAATGAATTTCACATCACTGTAGTTTTGTAATTGAACATTAACAGTTGATATGACAGGATTAGGGAAAGTTCGGAATGAAGCATCATTTACTGTTAAGTCTGAAAACCCAGTACTAACTGTAACCGCTCTAAAACCACTGGTTCCATTAACATTCATACTATCCAATGGATCGTAAAAGAACAATTCTAATTCAGCAATTCCTGTTGCAGGATCATCTGGGATACCAGGCGTAACAAAATTGACTTTAAATCCTAATGTATCTCCAGATCCGATGGTAAAAGGATTGGTGTATACATCTGATTGGTAACAAATACCACCAGTCATGTCTCCTGATTCAACTGTACAAATCTGAGTTTCCCATCCGTCAGGAAGTTCTGTATCAGTTTTGACCCATTGAAGGGTAAGACTTTTAGAAGTCCCATTGTACATGTAATTGGTTGCAGGCATAATTCCTATGCCTTCATTGTTGATTTCAACTGCATCTTGAATGAAAAAGACTTGTTGCCCATTCAGAGACAGGAAACCAAAACAAATAGTAAGTAAAATTGAGTATATTTTTTCCATTCAATAGAGTTTTCTAATTACAGTCTAAATTTAACACTTAAATCCCAGAATATGGGTTACCTATTTGACATTTCGATCGCTATTTTGTCACGTTTAACTAATATTAATACGTTTTTTCACTTGTTAAAGGTTCCCAATAACTCAAAAGTATTTATTAAGATTTTCTTAAAAGTGTCATTTAAGGAATAAATAGGAAAGCGTCTAGGCACCAAAATGATAGGTCTATCAGACTTTAAAAAAAAACACCTCCCCCTAAGCCATTGATTCTAAGAGCCTTAGTTAACATTCAACAAAAAATTTAAATTTCTTTGATGACCTTTTGCTGATCTCTGCGATACATCAGTAAACGAACACATTTACAATTTAAAAATCATTCTCATGAAATCATTAACAACACTTTTTATCGCAGCATTGGTTTTGAGCATATTTACATCTTGTGGTTCTGATTCTACAGCGGACCAATACGCATATGAAAACTATGACAACTTCGACAATGGGCAATTCGCAAACAATGGGCAACTGGCACACCAACAACAGACAAATCCGCAGTTAAACCATAGACCTTCACAGCAGAACCAGCCAGCTTACCAACAAAACAATGGAGGCTATAATGCTCAATTTGGTCAAAATCCATCTAACAATCAAGGCCACAATCGCAATCAGCAACAGTACAATCAACAGTACGATCAACAGTACAATCAAGAATACAAGCCAGAGCAAAATCAATATCAACCTAGAAATTCAGGAGGACCGGCTGGCCAAATGCAAGCCAATCAGAACAGTCAGGTAATAATGCATCCACTTTACAATGTATCCACCAACGAGCTAATGGGGCAATTGCCAATGCCAGCAAACTGGAAAATTAATGGATCCAAGATTTCAGGACCAAATGGGATAAGCATAGAAGAGCACATAGTTGGAACATTTGATCAAAATCAAAAACGAAGAAACACCATAGAAGAAGTAATTCAAAAGGACCTTGCACCACTCATCCAACAACAAGGTGGCAAAATAGTTAGAACTTACTCTATTCCTGAAATGGCAGAATCTGATTACAAACAATCTCAATTGTATTGGTCTTATGCTCCTAAACAAACAAGCTGCGCTGTTAAAGGAATTGAAGTACTTGACCCACAAGGCGTTAAAGGACTAGCCATCGTAAGATTTCAAGAATGTAAATCACAATTTGCCAATTTTTGGAGTCTTGGTTACCTAACACTTGATGCAGACCCTTCTGCCCTTGACCAAGCTACTAAAGACCTCATTTATGCCCAAGTAAATTACCAAACAGACATGCAATACCTTCAGAAATTCAACAATCAGATGAAACAAAAAGCAAACCAAAGCGATCAGGCATTTCAAACCAGAATGCGAAATATGCCCAAGCCAATGGCCAGCTCTGTGCAAACCACCAATGATATTTACAATTCAATCAGTGATTCGAACATGGATTCATGGAAAAGAAGAAATGCAATATCTGATGCTGGACATAGCAATGTAATCAATGCCATTACAGGACATGAAAACGCTTACAATCCAACAAGCGGTCAGACCATGCAGGTAGAAACTGGATACGATAGATACTTTGAGAACGGTAATGGTGAATATTTCGGAACCAACGATCACAATTATGAACCTTACGGCGATATGAATTTGAACGGAAACTGGACTGAAATGGAAGGAAACTGGTAATATGAATGCCACATGAATGCCACAAAAATTTAATTATTCCCAATTCTGATATTTATAAATCAAAGGTGGCCTTCAGATAGAAGGCCACTTTTTCAACGAAAAATCACAATTTAGCAAGCACTTTTAGAACACTGTTATATACAATTTTCATATATTAGTTATAAACTAATTGACAATCTTCTAAATCTTGCAGCGTGACAGATCAGGAAATTTATTATGGCATAGCCAAGAAGGACAACAAAACATTCCAATTTCTTTACAATGAACACATTGGAATGATCATCAGCTTGGTTCAAAAAAACAGCGGCCACAAAGATGATGCAATGGACCTATTTCAAGAAGGAATGATTGCACTTTGGACCAATATCAAAAAAGAAAAATTTCTACTAAACAAAGACATTAAGATTTCCTCTTACCTCTATGCACTTTGCCGAAACATTTGGATAAGCAAATTACGCAAAGCTAAAAACACAAAACCAATTGAAACATTATCAAATATTGAAAGCCCAATTGATGGCCTGGATGAAATGGAGGAGAACTACAATAAAATAAATCAACTGACCGGCTATCTGGAAAAACTAAATCATTCCTGTCAGCAATTATTAAAACTATTCTATTATCAAAAAAAGTCGCTAAAAGACATTGCAGCCAAAATGAATTTCACGGAAAAAACAGCGAAAAATAATAAATACCGCTGCATGAAAAGTTTAAGAGCATTGTATGAGGTTTAAGCTTTTGGCCTTTAGCTGTTAGATTTTTTTTTGTCATTAAGCATTAAATTGTTCAAGTATTCAACACCCAATATGAACCCAGATTTACTAGAAAAGATTGAAGACTTTTTGGAGCATAGAATCAGCAAAGCTGAATTGGAAAACTATGCGACAGAAAATGATGTTCAAGATTTGGATGAAAAGATTGCTTGGTTTAAAGACAGCATTCTAGCCATAGAAGCAGATGGAATGAGAAATCAATTACAGGATTTATTTTCAAAAGAATCTATAAGAATTGATCCAAATATCAATACAACACAAAAACCAGCGCTTGAGACTTTACAAAATGTACACGACGGAGAAGACAAAACCATTGTACGAAAAATAAACTCAAAACAACCTATAAAGTGGTTAATGGGCATCGCTGCTACCCTACTGCTATTCGCAGTTGGTTCTTATTTGTTTTCCAGCTTAAACCAAAGCGACCAAAATAGGTATGCTGAATATGAATACATTGATCCAGGCCTTCCAATTACAATGAGTCAATCAGATAATTACGAACTCTATGATGCACTCACGTATTATGGCGAAGAAAATTACGAAACGGCTGAAGCGAAATTGAAGAAATTGCATTCCAACAATCCAACAAATGACACCCTTTCCTATTACCTCGGAGCCAGTCAATTGTACCAAGGTAAAACCGAAACGGCTAAAACCAATTTTATCAAAGTTGAAAAAAACAAGAATTCTGTATTCAATGACAAAGCTGAATGGCTTTTGCTTGTCTGCTATTTGAATGAAAACAATTCAGAAAAAATAAAGGAATCTTTGAATAAAATTTTAGCACAAAAAAATCATGAATTCAAAGAGAGGGCTGAAAAACTGAAAAGTGAGTTATAATCGATTTAAACCAAGAATTAAACCAAGAAATGTAAAGGTGTAAAAATGAAAAACAACAGATACATATTAAAAGCACTGATCATGGTGTTTATTCTAATAAGTATCACCCGTCTGTGCCAGGCTGAGAATGGAAGCCAATTGATCAAACAGGGATTTGTTTTTTATGAGGTAGAAAGGATCGACTCCTCCACTTATTGTTTCCAACAGGCATTGGCCAATTCCAATCCTGAAATAAAATTATTGGCTTTGGCTGGTCTGACAAAAATTGCCACTCTTCAAACGGAGCTAAAAAAAGCGGACTCCTTAATTATCGCAGGAAATGATTTAATTAAAAAGAAAGCTACCATAAATCAAGAAGCCATTTGTATTTTCGATTTGAGCAAAGGAGAATATTTCAGGAAAAATTCTCAGTTCGACAAAGCCTTGTCAACTCATCAAAACACACTTAAAAAAGTTGAGAAGCTCGACTTGACAAATCTGGTTTGGAATGATTGCATTCAGGCCGAAGCATTACAAAATATTGGGCTTACTTATGAGCGACTTACCCAATACGATTCTTGTGTTATTTATATTGACAAATGTTATGAGGCTTTTCGTGAAATACTTGACAGCAATGACGTGAAATTTGCTTCTATTTACAACAATATGGGCACTTGCTATTATCGAGCGAACAAAAAGGAACAGTCCAAATCGTATTACTTGAAAGCCATCAAAATTGCTGAGGAAAAAATGGATCCACTGTCCACCAGTTTGTCAATGAGCTTGGGCAATATTGCCAGCATTTCACGCATTGAAGAAAAATACAATGAGGCCATTCAATATACTGAAAGAGCTCTAAACATTAGCAAACAAAAAGAGGACAAAAATGGAATGGCCTTCAGCTATTACGGCTTGGGCATTTATCATTATTTCCTAGGAGATTATGGTCGAACCAAGGATTATATGGAAGCCTGCATCGCCATTCGAGAAAAAATTTACAACAAAAATCACTTCCGCCTCATTGGTCCCTATCAGGTCCTCGGGATTGCATTGGAAGAATCGGGAGACTATGAAAAAACATTGTATTACAATACAAAATCCAGAGAAATCATCAAGGCGAATTTTGGAAAAAGCAGTTTGGAAGAAGCATTTAGTTTAGAAAACACTGCTATTTGTTTCAATATTCTTGGGCAAACTGATTCGGCATTTCACTACATCAAGAAAGCCAATGAAATTTTAACAAACAAAATGGATAAAAATGACCCTGCCATGGCAGTTCATTATTTGACCCAATCCAATATTGCACGTTCCCAGAAAGATTACAAAGGCGCTGTTGAATTTATGGAAAAATCGAATGAAATTCTCAAACTCAACCAACTCGAACAATCAAACGATTATGCATTAAACCAGGCTGCGCTTGGAATGATCTATACAGATGCAAACAATTACCAAAAAGCAAATGATTGCTTCGAAGATGCATTGGACATAATAAGTTCAGATGAGGAAAAATTTGGTTTTAAATTCAGCCCAAATTCATTTAAAATTTTAGACAATTACCTTTCGTTTTTATTCATGAAATACAATAAAGGAAAGGATAAAAACGATTTGGATCTCTTCGAAAAATACACTCAAATTTATCTCGATTTATCCGACGATTTCAGAAACCTTTTTAACGATCCTTATACCAAAAGCATTGTGGTCAAAAACAATTACGATGTTTACAATAGAATCATTGGGCAATATCATTATTTGTATCAACAAGCAAACAATCCCGACTATTTAAAGGCATGTTTTAATTTTTCAGAATACGGCCGAACAACGATGTTGAGAGATTTGCAAAATGAAAAGATTCAAGCTTATTCTGGCCTACCCGATTCTATTTATCAGAAAGAATTGAGTTTGCGAAAGAAAATCACCAAGCTCAATCAAGCTCTGACTGAAAACCCTGATTCTGCCAGTTTGAAAAAGGCTATTTTTGAAAGCAAAGAACGCTTTAACAAGCTCGTTGAGCAAAGTGCAAAAAAACATCCAAAGTATTTTGAATTGCGCTTCGATTCCAAAATCATTGAAATCGATGAAATAAAAGCTAAAATCAAAGAGGGAGAGAATTTCATAGAAATAATGCAAGATGATTCCACTTATTTGGCCCTCCTAATCAATCGAAAAAACACCAGTCTTTTGAAATTGGGAAGCAAGGAGGAAATTGATAAAATGATTCTTGATTGGAAAGAAAGTATTAGCGCAAGAAATCCTGCAAATTTGGATGAAATTTCAAAAAAACTCTATGATAAAGTTTGGAACAAATTAGAAAAGCAGATTGATGGTAAGCGCCTCATTATCATTCCTTCAGGTGCCTTTTATTACTTAAATTTTGAGTGTCTATACAAAGAGGCTGACAAGAATTATTTAATTTACGATTACAACATCTCTTACGATCTATCGCTTAACATTCATTTCAGCAAAGAGAACAAAGAGGAAAGCACCAGCTCAAAAAGTCGACCAACGACGCTTGGAATTGCTCCAGGATTTGAAGATGAAATCAAGGAGGCCTATGTCCAAAAACTAAGCAATGCTAATTTGATTGATCAATCCTTCTTAAAAACCATTCGACAACCTTGGTCCGTGAAACTGGCCAACAAACTGGAAGAAAAAAAGCCAAACAAAATATTAACGGGACTTGAAGCGACAGAGTCTCAAGTCAAAGCCAATTTGCCTAGTGGTAAAATCCTTTATTTTGGAACCCATGCCATTGCAAATGCTCAAGACCCACTGCACTCCAAATTATTGCTTGCCAAAGAAATTGGCCCACAAAATGAAGATGGATATTTGCATGCTTATGAATTGTATGAAATTGATTTGAATGCAGAACTGGCCGTGTTGAATGCTTGCGAAAGTGGGCTTGGTAAACTGCAAGAAGGGGAAGGAATGATTTCATTGGCTTACGGAATGAAATATGCAGGTTGTCCAAGTACGGTCATGTCTCTTTGGAAAGTTGATGAAAAAATCAGCAGCAACATCACTGAACAATTCCTCGATATATTACACAGTGGAGCAAACAAGAGTGAAGCTTTGAGAACGGCCAAGTTGGATTATTTGAACAGTGCGGACAAAGCATTGCAATCTCCATTTTATTGGGGTGGATTGATTTTGATGGGCAAAGATGGTCCTGTTGCGGATCCTCCATCTTCAATTGTTTGGTTGGTGTTCCTTGGATTACTTGTGTTCGTTGGTTTGTTCTTTTTAAGGCAGAGGCGCAAACGGTGGTGATTCGTAATTAGATGGTTCTTGGGATGAAGACAGGGACGCCTGCCGCGAAGACTCCTAGCCACTTAGGATTTCTCAAGAATTTGTTCCGCCCAAATCCTTAAATCCAGGTAATTGAAAACTCTTCTTTCCTTTGGTTTCTCAAAAAGATCATTCAATGAAATTTTAAAATTATCAATGAGTTTTCGCTTGGCCTTTCTGTTAAACAGATTGATTGACTTTCCAAGGAAGCGGAACAAGGCCTTTTCAGTTGCATAAACCGATCTTCTCGCTTTCAAATATTGAGGGGTAGATAACAATAGTGATTCTAATAGATCATGATTCCCCAATTCAAAATGAATCAGCAAATTGAGACTGCGTGCAAAGTAAAAAATTTCTTTAACGACATTCTCCCTTGGATCGTTAAGGATTTCATTGTTCCACCTTAGGGCCTGGTCATATTGTGCATTTTGAAATGAAATATAAGCATTCAAATAATAAAAGGTGATCCGGTGATGTTTTTCAATTTTTTTTCCAAACTGTTTTAGACCAGTTTCAATCTCTGGAATCCATTGCAATGCTTTCTCAAAATCATTTTGGCTCAGACACCAATTGATCAATAGAATGTAACGTTGCCTAAAAACCCTTGATTCAATGTTCTTGATGGATTGGAATTCTTTCCTTTGAGGAATTTTGACCAAGCGATTGATTCCTTCTTCTAAAATATCGTATTTACCAATGACCAAACTATCTATCAACATGTTGTTCAAAGTTGCCAAGTATCTATCTGAGTAGAGCAATAAAAAATGAGGATTGGCTTCAAGTAAGTCCAAAAAATCTTTGTTTATTTCATAAGCCTTTTCAACATTGCCCAGCATAAACTGGTAAATGGAATTTGCTCTGTAATAATAAATTGTGCTTTTAAAATTTGTGGCTAGTGATTTATTTTGAAATTTGGGTGATTTTGTAAGACCATCTATGTATTGCTTTTGCTCTTCACCTTGAATATTTTGAAAGCGAATTTGAAACTGAGCAATTTGTTGTGCGAGGTACCAATACTCATTGCTATTTTTTAGTTCTTTCAAACAATGCTCTTCGCTGTCAAATATTTGATGAATGACATTGTCATTTTTAGTCTTGAATTGTCTTTGAGCAACCAAACGCTTTTCAATGGCTAACAGCATGATTTGCAATTCGTACAATTCATATTTTTCAGCAACTTTCTGCCCTTTCTTTAATTCCCGAAAGGCAGCTTTGAACATTCCTTTCTCTATTAACACATTTGCAGCTGCAATCTTTTCATAAATTTTATCTTCTAATGATTTTTGTCCGAAGTTTGTTAATCCATTGAGGACAACATCATACAGATATCGTTTGTTGACGGCCAGATTTTTTACAAATTTGGCTTCTTTGTTGTCCTTAACCAATTGATCCTCATCAAATTCCTTTTGAGCCAGTAAGGCATCCATCAATTGAATGTAATCCTTTTCTTCTCCCTTTTCACCTGTGGTTTCACTTGAACCAGCCTGCACTTTGATGTAGCGCTTCTCCGATTTCGTGAGCGTATTTAACAAATCAAACAAAAATGTTGAGGCAGTTTTCATAGCATTATATAATAGAAACCTTATTTATGAAATATTATTTTGCTATTAAATATAGCTATTTATGATTAAATAGTCAAAATAGAAACCATATTAAAGGTAGTTTTTCAACTTGTGAGGGCCTTTTTATTGCTCTAAATTTGAATCATCAATCAACAGCAGAGTATTTAAAAGTACCGAGCACAAAAATTACACAAATGAAAAAGTTATTAATCTTATTGGTATTGGCCTCAACATTTATCGGTTGCAATGAAAGTGTAAACACATTGGAACCAGATACTATCTATCAATCCATATTAGGCACTTGGGTGCCAGAGGGTTTCGAAAATAATGTTCGATATGAATTCACAGAAGAAAAAAGATACACCCTTTATGCATCTGATGAAGCAGGATTTCCAAGTCTAGCAGAATTTTTAGAAGAAAATCCAGGAATCCACGGAAATGAATATTACTACGATGGTGAAACCATCGTTGTTGACTTACACTTTGGAAATGAATCTAGACTGGTTCCAAATTATAAGTGCGGTAATTTTGTCATAGATTGGACGAATGAAGATGGCGAGGAATGGGGTACTTATTTCAGAGTTGGACATGACATGTCAGAATGCAACTAAGTTGGAAGAAATATTATAAACAACACGCGGGAACCAAGTACGAATGCTTGGTAGCGATCTTTTTGGGAACAATGATGACGAACAGTAATGGTGAAAGCCGTTACTGTTTTCAAACAAGTTAAAAATTAAACCTTTGCGCTCCCTTTTTTGTAATAAAGAAAATACAATTTCTATGAAAACTTTAAAATTTGCAATCCTATTTGGTTTAACTGTTTTAATACAGTTTTCGCTAATGGCACAAGAATGGGTTTCATATCAAAGCCAGCAAAACATCAATGACTTGGTTGAGACTAGTGAAGAGTTGGTCTTGGCGACAGACGCCGGTTTGGTTAAAGTGAACAAAACCACCTTAGAAAAAACAATCATTAACAAGGCCAATTCCAATTTGACCAACAATCACATCCAGACCATTACAAAGTTCAATGGCAACACTTGGATTGGTACTTATGATGCTGTTATTTCAAGGCTTGATGGTTCAGAGTTTAAAGATATGACCACGCCAGAAAGTGAGTTTTATGATCAATACACACTCTTGTATGATTTCAAAATAGCGCCCAACGGTGACTTTTGGTTGGGAACCTCGGATGGTGTATTTCACAGAGCAGGAGAAACATGGTTTCATTATGACCAGGATGATTTGGGTGAACTATTTTTTAAAGCATGGGACATTGAGATAAAAGACAATGGGGAGGTATTCATTGGATCTGCAAACATTCACAAATTTGCGGAAGGCGAATGGTCCAACCTTTCAGAATCTACTGAAATTTTTGCTTACTTGGACTGCGATTTGTTTTTCAGTAATTCCGGCGATCTTTACATGACTGGAGATCTTGACAAGATAGGTCGTTTCGATGGTGAACAATGGTACGAATACGATTTAGATTCTGAAATAAATGGTTCTCAAGTTTTGAGATTCACAGAAGACCAAGAAGGCAATGTTTATTTCAATACACAATACAATGGTGTTTACAAAATAGAAGAGAACAGTATAAGCAAAGTAGAAAACACACAAACTGAAACTGCTAATGATCATATTTCATACTTCTACATTGACGAACAAAACAATCAGTGGATCAACAGCACGATCCATTTATCTACAAACATCAATGGCAGCATTCAATCGACCCTCATTTCTGATCACACGTTAGGGTACAACAATACTTATGGAATGAGCAAAGGTGAAAACGGTAAAATGTATTTCATAACTGCTGACAATGAAAACATGGCAGTGGTTGATACCGATGGGCAATGGTCTGTTCTTCCTTTACCAAACCCCAATCCTTCATTTGTGTATTCACCATTTGTAATTGATGACAATGAAATTTGGTTACCGACCAGTGAAGGTACTTATCGTTACAATGGAAGTGAATGGACAAATGAAATACCTGCTGGCAGCAGTTTAACAATGGATAGTCAAGGTAAAATTTATGTCAAAAAATCTGGAGGAATTTCAATTATTAACAACGGTGAAGTTGCTGAATACAACATTGACAATTCACCGCTTTATGGCGAATTTGTTAGCAGTCATGGAATAGATGCTGATGACAATTTATGGATATCAGAAGGTTCCTATGAGCAGGATTTTGTATTTGTTATACACAAAGTTTCTCCAGATGGTACTTGGACAAGTTTTACTAGTGACGAACATCCATCAATTAGAAGGACTACAGGCAATTTTCATTTTGATAAAGATGGCAATGTGTGGGTTTCAGATGACATTGCAGGAGTGATTAAATTTGACGGAAATAATTGGAGCAATCCATTTTTTGGCAACTTTGATTCTATCGAGGAAACTTCTGTTTTTGCCATCGAAAGTGATGAGGACGGAAAAATGTTTTTTTCGCATCAATATGGAGTTACAAGCTTGCAGGATGAAGTTTGGGAGAACCTTCTTATTGAAGATGTTCCTAATAACTTCTCTTCACATTCCTCAATTATAAAATTTGATGATGCTGGGAATTTATGGTGGGCCAGTAACCGCTATGGTGTTTTCGCTTACACAAAAGAAATGGAAATGGAACCGGAAACCTCAACGTTATCGCCGATAGCAATGTCCCAAAACATGACCATCTCCCCAAATCCGGCAGAAAACCATACTGTGATAAATTTCACAATAAATGAAACAGCAAAAGTTCAAGTAAGTATTTACAATCAAATTGGCCAACTGCAATCAAGTCTAGACTTGGGTGAAATATCAGGCAGGTTCCAACAAAAATTGGATGTTGCTAATTTGCCGATTGGCTTGTACACAATACAGCTTCAAATAAACAATCAATTTACAACTAAGAAATTAATGATTCATTAAGCGAATAGCTTTTGGGGCAGGCTGTTGGGGCAAGCTGTTGGCTGTTGGCCCTTAGCCCTTAGCTGATCTGAGCGTCAACAATACATCTGACACACTCCACCCTGTCATTCCGACCTTCTGAGGAATCTTGTTTCTTAGGCTGTTGGCTTTTGGCCGTTGGCTCTTAGCTGATCGGAGCGTCGAAAGGACAGATGGGCTGTAGTAAGAGCCCTTAGCCCTTAGCTGATCTT
>CALBCY010000263.1 GCA_937927195.1 uncultured Chitinophagales bacterium | reverse complement strand
GTACTGGATATGATGATAAAATTGATCAAGGCCGAGGCGAAAAACGTAGTTCTAGCCATAGCTAAAGCGAGGCTTTTCAACGAAGGCATTTGATTAATTTTAATCATTTATGTGCGACATTTTATGGTTTAAATCGTATTACCTAATAACTTGAAAATGTTCAGCCATGATGGTTTGCTTTTCTGAATCAAGTAAACAGAGTAAATACTTGCCATTTATTAATTCATTGATATCAATTTGATTTTGTGGAGAAAGCTCTGATATTCTTTTAATCAATTGACCTTTCAAATCGTAGATTTCCAATGTTTGTATTTTTGATAAAATGTCAGCCGGAATTTCAACATGAATAGTCGATTGAGCGGGATTGGGGAATAGTCGAATCGAATTTTGAATAAAGCCTTGATCTTCCAAACCAAGATCAATCGTGTTTTGCGCTTCTTCTTCCTCCTCTTCTTGCTCTTCACCACCGTTGTTGGCTTCTTCCAATATACTTTGATAGTTGCTTACTGTATTTTTTAGATCGATAAATTCCTCGTTCGACAAGGAACCTAGATTGTCATAGACCGTTTCCTTTTGTCCGTTCATTTCAGGATTGGAGTAAATTACTGCAATGAAAGGTGCTCCACCTCCAAAAAATGAATAAACACTTTCATACCAATAATTCCAAGCTTCAGCGCCGTAAATTACAGGAAAAGTAGTTCCCAATGCTTCTTCCCAATCATGAACAGCATTGAAACTGTTGTTTTGCATTTCGATGCTCAAAACAATTACCCCCTCTTCACCTCTTCCAGTAGTTTCATAAAGCTCTTCCAGCATTGGAGCAGCATCTGCACAAAAACCACAGCCCACGAAGAAGAAATCAAGGACAACGATGTTCCCTTCATCTAGGTAAGTTTGAAGATTATGAATTTCACCCTCTAAATCAGGTAAACTGAAATCTGCTAATTGACTTTGTAAAAAAAGGAAGGGGAAAAAACATAAAATAATTGGCGCTATTTTTTTTATCATAATATGTATAATGTGGGAAATGAGTTAAATCCTACCCTCTTTCTCTAATTGTGCCAGTATCACACTGGTACCTCCCGCATTTTTACTTACGTATTTTAACAATCTTTGTTGGATCGTGTTCCTCAATTGAGCGTCTTGCAATTTTTCAAAAAGCTCCATCAAGTCATTTTCACTGGCAATTGAAAAAACAGCTTCGTCTTTTAATAAAATTTTAGCCTCTTCAAATTTATGGTATTTCTTACCGAATATGACTGGAATTTCAAAAACAAAAGCTTCCTGGATGTTGTGGATGCCTTTCCCAAATCCACCGCCCACATAGGCATAATCGGCATATTGATAGGCATTTGCCAATTGGCCAATACTATTTAATATCAAAATCGAGGCTTTTTGCAATTCACTCGGCTCAGAAGAATTGCTAAATTCCAAAGTAGCGAGGCCTAATTGTTCTTTTAGTTTATCAACAGCTTGTGGCTCGACCTCATGTGGAGCGATTAAAAATTTGATTTCAGAATGGTGTTTATGAATGAAATTTTTGAACAATTCGATATCTTCGGGCCAACTACTTCCAATGACAAATAGTTTTTTGTCTGCTTTGAAAGTCTTTATTTTTTTTATTTCCAATGGATTTTTTGCTATTTGAAGAACTCTGTCCAATCGAGTATCAGGTGCCAATAAGCCCATTTGAATTCCTGCATTTTCCAATATTCTAATCGATTGTGGATCCTGAACAAAAATTTTATCAAAAGCAGCAAAGGCTTTCAACATCCATTTCCCATACCATTTAAAGAACCACTGATCTGACCTAAAGATAGATGATATCAAGTAGGTCGGAATTTTTCTTTTCTTTATTTCATTTAAATAAAAATACCAAAAATCATATTTCACCCAAATAATCAAGGAAGGTTTTATTAAATCAAGGAAGTCTCTGGCATTACTTGCAGAATCCATTGGCAGGTAAAATACATGATCTGCATTGTGGTAGTTTTTTTGAATTTCAAATCCAGAAGGCGAGAAAAAAGTTAGGATGATTTTTTTGTCAGGATGCCTTTTCTTCAAAGCGTCGAGCAAGGTTCGGCCTTGTTCAAATTCGCCCAAAGAAGAACTATGCATCCAAATGCTGTCTTTAATATTGAGTTGTTGAAATTCAGCATATTTGTTCCGTTTCCAATTTTCCCTTCCCTTTACCCATTTTTTTGCCTTAGGAGAAAAAAATCCCGCTATCCGGACTAAATATGGATATATAAACGTTCCAATTTTATATAGGACTATAAAAAATTGGCTCATCGTTAATTATAATAGTAATCTTGATTCTTGCCATAGATTGGCAAAAGAAGGCTGAATCTAACACCAAGCAAAATATCGAGTCTAAGTTCGGTCGCAGCTCTCATTTCGTCAAAATTAAAAGAGCGTCTGTTTTTTGTAAAAGCTTCAATAATTTCAAAACTAATATTAACATTGGTCAGTTTCTTCAAATCCAAATGCAAATACCCTATTGATTGAACAAAAGAAATCCCATTCGTATATTTATCAATCCCTTTCACATAGTCTCCTTGCAGAAATCCAATTGAGCTGCCACTTTCATCTACGAAAATTTTATGTTCTAAATATCCAATCCCAGCTTGTAGTAAGATTCCGCTTTCATTATTTTTTTTATTGATTCCGATCAACTTACTTACTCTAAAAGAAAATTCAAGCCCTCTTTCAAAAAAAGCGACTTCTGATGGAAAACCATCGGCATCGGTAATGTTTCCACTTGAAGTAAATACGTAACTTTCACTTAGCGGAACATCTGTAATGTTGTTCCCAAAAAGATAACTTCCTTCGACTCCAATCATCCAATTATTTTGGAATTTATAGTGCATGCCTAAGCCTACAGCATTGTTAAATCCAAATCGATCACCAAGATCTCCAAATGGAAACTGAATTTTATAGGTAACTGGAAAGAGAACACCACGACGGCCTTTTTCCTGAGCTTGCAATTCTACAGAAGAAAATGCAAAAGTTAAAATGCTCAGAAGGATTGGTATTACGGAAAGAAAACGATTGTTCATAAAACAAAATTAGCCAATCCTTTGTAAGGATCAGCTAATTTTTGTAATAAATATGTAAGTATTTATCTATAATAAATTTTTACTTTTTCTTACCTGCTTTGTCTCCAACAAAGTCATTAACCAATAAATTGATATTCTTGATTTTTTTGTAGTTGACTGTATAATAGATATACTTTCCTTCTCTTTCAGTCAAAACAAGTTCAACTTCTCTCAAAATACGAAGATGTTGAGACGTTATTGATTGCTCTAAACCTAGAGTATTGTATATTTTATTTACGTGAGTTGATTTATTATTATCGATAAACAATAATATTTGCAATCTCAACGGATGTGCTAATGCGCGAAGTAGTTCAGCAGAATAAGTTAGATTTTCTTGATCTAAAAAAGAGGTAGATTTTATTTTGATTGTCATAACAATGTATTTTACTAAAAATGAATTAAACTAAATAAATAATTCACTTTGCAATAGTTTAGTATTTATGAAAGGTTGGATTTGTGCTAATTCCTATCTTTTGAGAAAGAACTTCAAAATGGTCACGGAATTTTAAAGAAAATGTGATTTTTTTTCATTTGTTTTTCTCAAATATTAAAAAAAAACCATTCATTATCCTTTTAAAATGCACGTGTTTACTACGTAAAACAAAGGAATCCACCCTACAATGTATTTAATTTTACACTTGACAAGTTTCTTCAAAAAAAAATGTGCCTCGGGTGTTATCGAATTTATTGAGAATGGAATTGTAAGAAAGTAGACGATCCTTGTTAACAATGTACAGTTGCCAACTAAATACAATAAACGATTTTATATACATTCTTTTAGCAGGCTTGTAAATGTAAAAAGTGGGCTTTTAAATTAAATCCTAACCATTCAATCAAGATGGATTTCTTTTTATTTTTAACAGTAAAATTCGAAAACAGCAACCTGCATTTATAGAACAATAGACTTTGATATTTTGATTAATACAAAAATCTTGAGTGCTAGACATTTTCTAAAATCAAAAAACAGCTATACTTTAGTTTTATGTCCAAAATCTTGGTTGATTAATTATGCCCCTTAATTAAGCAGTTTTGCTTCGTTTCATAAAAATTCACCAAGGTGGTCCCCTTTGGTGAATGACACCAAAGGAAAGCCATGATTTGTCTTGTACTCAAAAAAAATCAAAATGCAAGAACTAAAAAGGCCTGCTGAAAAAAAATTTTTCAGCAGGCCTTTTGGGATTTACCTTGTAAATCTATATTGATGGTTCTTATTCTTTGGCTAATTGATCAACCAACTCACCTATCTCCTCTAAACGTTCTGGGTTTAGTGAATAATAGATGTATTTACCATCTCGATCGGTGTTTACAACACCGGCTCTTCTTAATATAGCTAAGTGTTGAGAAGCGACTGATTGCTCAAGTCTTAACTTAACATATATCTCAGTTACTGTCATTCTATCTGATTCATTCAATAATTCGATTATTGACTGTCTCAAGTTGTGATTGACGGCACGTAAAACCAAAACGGCTTTGCGCAACTGAGTGTAATCCAAAAGAATTCCTCCTTTGTTATTACCATTTGTCAAGGTTACGGTCTCAATTTTTTTAGCTGTTCCCATTTGTATCATGATTCCTTTTTAATTAAAAAATTAACAATATATTTCCTCCTGAAATTTATATACCTAAAGCTTATTAGATTTACTGTTTGTGTAAAATGCTTTAAAATAATCAGCTTGCGTGCTACCTAGATTCTCGAACCTCTTCTCCTTGTAATGCTCAAATGCAATTTTTGCCATATTCGTGGCGGAAGGTTCTATGTTTTCTATATAACTTGCATTTCGACCTTGCATAAATTGCTGGGCTTTCTCAGCACCGTTTCCAAAATAATAGAGACGATTTCCAACATATTCCTCGAAAGGAATTTTTTCAAGATCAAAAACTAACGGTTTGGGTTTTTCTATTTCTTTTCGTTTTATATCATATACAGCTGTGAAGACTTCTAATCTTCTTGCATCCAGCATTGGAACAAACAAAGGATGGTCAGGAATATCCTTATATTTTTCTATTACTGGTTCTGCCAAAGAAGCCAAGGTATTTACTTTTATCAGCGGAATATCAAGTGCAAAACAAATTCCTTTACTACTTGCCATCCCAATTCTAAGGCCTGTATATGATCCTGGACCAGCGCTTATTGCAACTGCATCTAATTGCTCTATGTCCTTCTTACACTCATTTAGAATAATATTAATGTATTTTGTCACTTGTTCAGCATGAGAATTTTTCAAATTTGTTTCCAAATGTTCGATATTCTGTCCATTTTGTGACAATGCTATAGAACAAACCCTCGTTGCCGTCTCAATACTAAGAATTAAAGCCACCTATATAATTTAAAAGAATGTAATTTGTTTACTAATCTGCTTCCCCTCTCTTTCTACAACCACGCTTGTTGAATCTCCTTTCTTAAATTTACTCAGAGCTTTCATATACGTTTCCATGTCTTTCACAATCACATCTCCCATTTGAATAACGACGTCTCCATCTTTTAATCCTGCCTTTGAAGCTACTTTTCCATCCCTCACAGCATCTATTCTCATTCCACTCCCATCAAACATGTAATCCGGAATAACGCCTAATCCAACCGTAAACCTAGGTGTTGCACCAGATTCTTTGTCTTTTGTTTTTGTAAAATCAATTTTCTCTGGCTCCGCTCCCAATTCGTTTATCAAACCTTCAATCAATGACTTTAATTGAAGCAATCCTTCATAATTTATCAAATATTCATCGTCTGTTGGTTTATGATAGTCACCATGGGCGCCCGTAAAAAAGTGAATGGCTGGAATATCCTTCAGATAAAATGACGTATGATCCGAAGGACCGATCCCAGAATCACTGGTTTTTATCTTCATATCCGGATTATCAAGCGTTTTAAGGTACTCCCATTCTGATGATGTTCCCGTTCCGTTGATTATCAATGTTGGCTTAATTGTATCCAATCTGCCAACCATGTCAAAGTTGAGCATGTAATTGATCAGGTTATTCTCTATTGTGGGATTTTGAGCATAAAACTTAGAACCGTACAGCCCCATTTCCTCTCCTGAAAAGCAAATGAATAAGTAGTTGTTGTTGAGATAAGATTGCTCCTTATTCTTAAATAAATCCCTGGCCAATTCAATAATCAATGAAATTCCGCTCGCATTATCATCAGCACCATTGTGAATTTCTCCAATTCCATTATGCAAAGATCCATGCCCTCCTAAACCTAAATGATCATAATGTCCTCCAATAACTACGGTATTCTTAGCCCCGTTATCTAAAAAGCCGATCACATTATGACCAAACTTGACATTTTTCTCCAAACCAATGAAACCATTAAAATTAAGCTTCTTGATGCTTGAAGAATTTTGATATATATTTTTTTCGAGCATTAATATGACTGGCACCGTATACTTTGTCACCCTTGAAAACATCTCCCATGACGTTTTTTCTTTATCTATTTGATTTTCATTTCCTATTAAGCAAACCATTTCAGCTCCTTTCTCAATCGCCTTTTGAATTTTAGCATCAACATCACTCAATATCGATAACTCAGAATGCGGATTGGTATCTGGTGAGCCCAATTTGATTATAAAAGATTGATTTCCTTTGTCTTTGACCTTTTTTGAATAGTCATTTCTATTCAATTTTGGAGCTTCTATCCCATAGCCCAAATCAAGCAAACAGTGATCGATATCGCTGGTGGCGGAGGCTGGATGAATAAAATAATCCTTATTCAATTCCAATTTTTTATTTCCTAAAAATAAATTATTGCTTTCAGGTATGGTATAACCATCAGTAAACTCAAATTTTTGCAAATAGGTATCATCAACCCCTTTCGGAATCAAACCAATCTCCTTAAATTCTTTAATGATGTATTCGTAGGCCAATTTTTCGCCCTCAGAACCAGTTGCTCTCCCTTGAAGCTCGTCAGAGGCAAGGTAAACAATGTGTTCCTTTAGTAGACTTTGTGTAGTGGATTCCTGAGAAGATACTGTTTGAAAACAGCACAAAAAGGCACAGCACAGAAGGGTATATGCAAGATATCTAGTCAAACCAATAAATTTTGTTCCCATGAATTTCGGTAAAAAAATGTAACTAAGACCTTAATACAAATAAAAAATATAAATTTTAGATCTGCTTATTGATCTAAATTCATTTGTAAACTTCTTAAAACAACTATTTTACCATTGTTCCTAATAAAATATATAACACCGATTTTATTTGTTAAAACCATTAAGTGTGGTGTTAAAAAGTCTTACGATAAAGTTCTAATATAGTTTTTAATGTAATAAATAGACAAACCAAGACGAATAGGATTCTCAATGCAGTGGGAGACATTCTTTTTGAAGCCAAAACACCAACTGGTGCTGAAAGAAAAACGCCAATTATAACTGGAAAAGTCATATTTAATAGCACTTTTCCGACTGATCCAGAAATATTCGGCACGGACTCATAGTAACACAAATTAAAAATACTGGTCGTAAAAGCAACACAGAAAATAACTCCCAGAGATATTGAGATTACTTTCCGTATTTTAATTTTATACAATGAATTAAGAAAAGGAATGATGGCAAATCCTCCTCCAAGACCACTAAACGCCGTCATACTGCCTGAAAAAGCTCCTAAGAGGTATAGAAATCCAGGTTTTATGCGCTTTGGATTATTAAATTGCTTTTTGTTTTGATCATCAAACAGCATTTTAAACAATAAAGGCAGGAGCAAAAGAATAAAAAGTATAGAAAAGTGGGTTTTGGAATATTCTAAGCTGCTCAACAAATAACTACAAAAATTGGAAAAAATAACGGCAGGTATTCCAATTTTTAATACCATTTGAGGATAAAAATTCCCAACGCGAATTTGCTTTATACAACCAGCAAAAGCGGCAAACATGGTGGCAAAAATGGAATTGCTAATAACCATTTTTACTTCATCGCTTTCCAAAAGGCCCATGTTGCCATAAAATCTCGCAATAAAATCAGAGAAAATGACCACATAAAAGATTCCTCCCCCAATACCCAATAGGCCGGAAAAAAAACCACCGACAAGACCACCAATGAACAATAATATAATTTCTGTAAGTTCTATTTGATTGAATTTAGAATGTTATATATAGTTAAAACTAAAATCGGAGTGTAAATTAAGCATTTCATTATCGTAATGTAGATAGCTAGGCGACTTTTAGCCTAAACAATTGGGAAGCAATCAGGATGCGATTGCATTAATTTTCCCCATAAAGCCTTACATTTGCAGCTATTTTAAAAAAAAAGAATTAAAAGATAACAATATGAGTGGAGAAAAGATTAGCATTATTGACGGTCAATTAACCGTCCCAGATCAGCCAATAATTCCTTTCATAGAAGGGGATGGTATTGGCGTCGACATTTGGCCTCCAGCTCGAAAAGTTTTGGATGCAGCTGTTGAAAAAGCTTATGGTGGAAAAAGAAAAATTCATTGGACTGAAGTATTGGCTGGGCAAAAAGCTTTCGATAAAACAGGTGAATGGTTGCCACAGGAAACATTGGATGCTGTTAAAGAATATTTGTTTGCTATGAAAGGTCCATTGACAACTCCTGTTGGTGGTGGAATTAGATCATTGAATGTTGCTCTAAGACAAAAATTGGATTTATATGCTTGCGTTCGTCCGGTAAGATATTTTGATGGCACACCTTCTCCTACAAAAGCACCCGAGAAAGTGAGCATGACTATTTTCCGTGAAAACACAGAGGATATTTATGCAGGCATTGAATACCTTCAAGGTACTGATGAAGCTAAAAAATTAATCAAAATTCTTCAAGATGACTTTGGTGTAACTCAAATTCGTTTCCCTGAAACAGCCTCTATTGGTATCAAACCCGTTTCTGTTGAAGGGACGGAACGTCTCGTTCGTTCTGCTATCAAATACGCTTTAGAAAACGAAGAGTGCAAATCTGTTGCCATTGTCCACAAGGGGAATATCATGAAATTCACAGAAGGTGGATTCAAGAAGTGGGGATATGAATTAGCTGAACGTGAATTTGGAGATAAAGTATTTACTTGGGCACAATGGGATCGCCTTGTTGAAACAGAAGGAAAAGAAGCAGCCGATGCTGCTCAAAAACTAGCCAAGGATCAAGGTAAACTTCTTATCAAAGATGTAATCGCTGATAATTTCTTACAGCAAATTCTATTGTGTCCACAAGATTATGATGTAATTGCTACATTGAACCTTAATGGTGATTATATTTCTGATGCACTTGCTGCAATGGTTGGTGGTATTGGAATTGCTCCTGGAGCAAACATCAACTACGAAACAGGAAGAGCAATCTTTGAAGCGACTCATGGTACTGCTCCAAAATTTGCCGGTTTGAATCAAGTAAATCCAAGTTCTGTTATTCTTTCTGGTGCCATCATGTTCGAATACATGAACTGGAAAGAGGCTGAAGCTCTAATTTACAAAGGAATCAAAGGAGCCATTCTATCGAAAAACGTTACTTTCGATTTTGCCCGTTTGATAGAAGATGCAAATGAAATATCATGTTCTGATTTTGGTGATGAAATCATCAAGCACATGGCTTAATTCTAGCTGTTAGATTTTAGACATTAGATTTTAGATTCTAGTGTTGTGACAATATATAAAGACAATACATAAAGGCGCCGCTTAATTCTGAAGAATTAAACGGCGCCTTTTTTTTGCTTTTTTTTTGCTTTTTTTTGTGAAATGTATTTCACATAAAAAATCGAACAACATTCCACTTAAAAAAAACGAATTCCGAAAAACGAACACCGAACAACCCTTTTTCATTTTATTAAAAGAATGCTGTGAATTCCTTTCGTCGTTCCCATTTTAAAACCTGTTTTTTCAATTCTAGGTTTTTCAGGATCCGCAATAAATTTCAAGAATTCAAGACCTCCTCTTATTTCAGAAATATCATTGTAATCGCAAGAACTGACAACCAATACATCACCGTCACGATCAAAAGCCACAACCTTAGGGTAAATAGCCTCCACTGGAAAATTTCCCATCGCTTTCAAAACGCCTGTCTCCGCTTCATATTTCACGATCGACAAAGCACTTTCCATTGTCCATGACTCATGACCAACTGGAAAATAAGAACCCTTAGCGCAACTAACAACGATGTAATCTCCAGCTCCATTGATGTCCATTCCAATTGGTCCCTGACCGACCTCGACCGTTGAAGTCATTTTGTGATTGCCCAATTTCTGATCAAAGGCAACAGAAACCAGGGCACCGTTTTTCTTCATATCGTTTTGAACAGGCAGAATGAAATATTTTCCATCCTTGGAAAACATCCCAGTTGATGGTGAATTACCAACGTTAACCATCGAACCCCACACTTCAATCAATGGAAGTCCGTCATCCGTATTTTCAAGTTTGTAAAAGACCACTTGGCCAGTTTCCTTAAATGTCACAGCAAAGTACTCATCTGAAGGATGCCAGGTCAAATCAATTGCAGTGATTTTCTTTTCAGTATTCAATCCATGTGGAAAGGAAAACATTTTTCCAAAAACATTATTGGTCCAATCCAATATGCAAATTTCATTTCCGAACTGTTCTGTGATGATTCCAAACTTATCGCCTCTATTGTTTAAATCAATTGAAACGGGTTTTTTGCCGGCTTGTGTCAAACCTGTGAGCGACAAATACCCGTTGGTTTCTTTTTTGATTGAGTAAATATTGTACCCATCCAAGAACTCAGAATTAACATCTTTCATTTGCTGAATCCCCACTCCTTTTTCTTTCGTTTCGATCACAAATAGAAATTCTCCATTGGATGAAATCTCCATGGATTTTCCTCCACCCAACATTGAATTGGAAACTGCTAGACTTTTGGTTTTGATTTGAGTTGGAATGTCCGACCACAAAATCAAAGTCAGCGAGTCCTGGATCTTTTCGTTTTTTTTCAGTTTCCCATCGATCATTGAAGAAGGCACCATATCAGCATCCGATAATATCAACATTTGTTTAACGTCAAAATCAAATGGCAAATTTTGGCTATAGATTGGAAATGAAATAAAAGAGATCAATAAAGCAAGATATTTCATTGTGTGTGTTTGTGTTGTTGTTGAAATTCAGTGCAATTGCCCGACAATTATAACTTTACAAAACTAATTAGTAAAACCATCATATTTAAATGCAGGAGGATTTATTTTTGTTAGGCCGCGCTTTTGGTGCATTATGGTTGTTGCTAAATCTGCTTTTTTACATCTTTATCATGAAGGGTTTCGATCCGCTTCATTGGGCCCGTCCAGTCAATTTTACTTGTTGGATTATTCCATCTACTTTGATTTCAGCTTAGGCCTAAACATAAAAACTCAAAAAAGTAAAAACTTAAAAAAGAAGGCAAAAAAGAAGGCAAAAAAAAATCCCATCATAATTAAATGATGGGATTTTTTTCGTTTTAAAATTTCAGTTATTCTATAAAAGGTTCTGGATGATTTTTTCTATGCTTAATCCTTCCGCCTCCGCTTTGTAGTTTTTAACGATTCTATGACGCAAAATTAATGGTGCAACCGCTTTTACATCCTCTATGTCTGGAGAAAACTTACCAGAAATAGCTGCATGAGCTTTGGCTCCCAAAACAAGGTATTGAGATGCTCTTGGGCCAGCTCCCCATGAAAGATAGTTGTTTACTTCTGCCGTTGAATATTCAGTATTAGGTCTGGTTTTAGCCGATAATTTTACCGCATACTCCAAAACATTGTCAGCGATAGGAATTCTTCTGATCAATTGCTGGAAGTATCTAATTTCTTCTCCTGATACAATTTTATTCAATTCGACTTTTTGATCAGTTGTTGTGCTTCTGACTACATTGACTTCTTCCTCAAAACTAGGATAGCCCAAAGTAATGTTAAACATAAAACGGTCAAGCTGAGCTTCTGGTAATGGATAGGTTCCTTCCTGCTCAATTGGATTTTGTGTTGCCAAAACGAAAAACGGCAAAGGCAATTTGTGCATATCTCCACCAATCGTTACTGACCTTTCCTGCATGGACTCCAATAATGCCGCTTGCGTTTTAGGAGGTGTACGGTTGATCTCATCTGCCAAAAGAATATTGGTAAACAAGGGACCTTTTATGAATTTAAAAGATCGATCATCTCCCAAAATTTCAGAACCGGTAATATCGGAAGGCATCAAATCCGGTGTAAACTGGATTCTTTTGAAATCCAAGTCCAAGACATCAGAAATTGTTTTAACTAAAAGTGTTTTTGCCAATCCAGGAACACCTACCAAAAGGCTATGACCATCACAAAATATAGATAACAATACGCCTTTAACAACGTGTTTCTGACCAATAATGACTTTACCGATCTCGTCCATTAAATTATGGTAGCAACTAGAGAGCGCTTTTACCGCTTCGACATCTGAGCCAAATTTTTGTTGTCCTTGAGTACTCATAAAATTCTTTGTTCTTTAGTTCGTGTATTTTCTTTAATAAGGGAATCCTAGTATTGATAATAAGCTTCAATAAACCTAGGTCCTATATTTTTAAGTAAATTTCTACAAATAGATTCAGTTGCCTAACTTTTTTAATAGCTTTTAACTACAATTGTTCTTTATTGAGACAGTTTAGGGCTGATCGGGCAAAAAATTGCCAAAATTGCTTCTAAAATGATTGTCCATAAGGACTTACGTTAATCAAGCCTTAAAGTTTGTTCCATTTTATCATAGTATCACAACCGTGATATTCAGGACTCAATTTGATATAGGTTTTGGCTGATTTTTCTGCTACCCATTTGCTAACGGTTTCATTTTGCTTTTGTTGTAATGCTACATTTTTCAAACGCTCAAAATCATCATCAAGATTGGCTTGGTGTGGTTCACTTCTAGACTGAACAAAGAAGAGCTTGTATTGCTGTTTACCGTCTTGAAGCTTGATCATGGTCGGCGCTGACATTTCACCCTCTTTCAAACCTTCAACGGCAAAAAAGACATCTGGCGTCAATTGATTCAACTCAAAATAAGTCGAACCTGTTTGTTGATTAACCAACATTCCCGAAAAGTTTTTAGAATTTTCGTCTTCCGTATAAATTTCAACCGCTTCTTGAAAGCTAAGGGAGTCTACCAAGATAAGGTTTCTTACACTGTCAGCTCTTTTATTAGCCAAATCCAGATCATTGAAACTTACTTCAGGCTTTATCAAAATATGCTGAACATCCACTTTGTTTCCACGTCTTTCTAGTAATTTCAAAATGTGAAACCCAAATTCAGTTTGGATCACGGATGAGACTTCATTTTTTGCTAGTTTATAAGCGGTTGCTTCGAACTCCTTAACAAAGGTTCCACGATCCTGAAGGCCCATTCTTCCGCCTTGGGGAGCAGAGCCTGGATCTTCTGAATAGATTTGAGCCATTTCATCAAAAGTGTTCGTTCCATCATTGATTTTTGAACGAATTTGATTCAATTTAGTCTTAGCAGCAGTCTTGGCTTCTTCTGTTATAACAGGGATAAAAATGATTTCTGAAACTTCAACCTCAGCATTAAAATATGGCAGGCTGTCTTTTGGAATTTCCTCAAAAAATTCTTTAACCTCAATTGGACTGACTTTGATGTTCGCGACTATTTGAGACTGCATTCTTTGAGCAAGCATCATTTGTTTTATATCCGGTCTGAAATCCTCTTTAAATTCAAGAATAGATTTTTGGTAATATTCGATGAACTTTTCTTCGGTTCCCATCATGTTGATGTAATAACGCAAACGATTGTCCAATTCAATTTCTACCTCATCTTCTGACACCATCACACTGTCAAGTTCTGCCTGATTAACAAGCAGTTTTTCCATTAGTAACTGGTCAAGAACCTGACATTCAATATCTGGAGTAGCTCCACCTTGCATTTTGGCTTGTGCTACCTGGACTTGAATATCCGATGTCAAAACAATTTTATCCCCTACAACGCCTGCAATTTTATCAATCAGGGTGTTGTCCTGAGCGTTGGCCCAGCTGTTGGTTAATAAAATGATTAACAAACATTTAAAAAAACAATTCGACACTTTTGCTGTTTTTAGCTTCATTGTAAACACTTTTTCTGATCCTTTTCAAATACTCCTCTCTCCGCTTATTAATAATTATTTTCTTTATCTCTTGTTCGTAATATTCCATTGGAGTAATATCTCCTTTCAATCTGAAATCTTCAATAAAAACGTAACAAGTCGTCAAAGAGTCTCCCATTTCATGAAATTTATTTTTCCTTAAGAAACTTTCTGGCCTTTTTACTTTTTCAGGCAATTTGGATTGAAATTGATTCCAAGGCAACCATTGGCTTTTCAAATTGAAATTTTTGGCTTTTTGAAATCCTGCACTTTCCAATTTTTCCAAATTTTCTTCCGTCAAGTTTTTGAACAATGCTTTGATTGTATCCTGATCAGAAGTATTGGCATCCATGAAAAAATAACGCCCCTTTACTATATCATGAGACAAGCTAAGACTTTGTTTATTTTGGTTGTAAAATTGCTCAATGTCTTGTTCCTCCACTTCAAAGTCCACTTTTTGAGCGAGCAGTTCCTTTTCATATTCATAAGCATAAGATGCTCCAGCATATTCATGCACTTTTCTTTCGATACTTCTGATGTTTTCTTTGGGCAAAAAATCTTTCGCCTTTTCCATCATTAACTGTTCGTAAACCCATTTGTCAACAAAGTCCTTTAAGAAACTAAGACTGTCTTTCCCACTTAGTTTTTCCTGGATATTTTTGGGTAAATCAGCCTCAAACAAAGATTGATCACTAACCTTAGCGAGCAACTTGCTTTCTACCGGTTCTTCTTTGTCCATAAACCTGCTAAAAGCATCACAAGAAGAAAACAAAAAGAGCAATGAAAGCCCCAATCCAATTTTATAGATAACCTGTATCATTACTTAGGAATACTCTTAAGGATGTTGTTATTAATTTTCACTTCATACTTTTCCTTCAATTCCTTGACCCATGTTTTTTCCAACTCATCATTGTAATCTGAAATAACAAATCCTTTGCACTCATTCAAAGGTTTTGGACTGGGATCGATCAAGTCTTCAACCAATACAATTGTCACTGTTCCGTCTTCATTTTCAAATGTTCTTGAAATACCTGGCTGCCATTTAATGGCATCAATTATTTCATTTTGTCCTTTTTCAAAGGTTCCTTCTTCATAACTAACATTCTTGTTATTACCTGAGCCAATATTGAATTTAGCCAATAGGATGGACATACTTTTATGCGATTTCCCTTTCTTCCTTTTCTTTTCTCTTTTTATTAAAATCGGTGCCAGCTCTTGAGCTGTTGCAGCATCTTTGCAATTGAATATTTTTGCATTGACTCTTTGATCATAGACATATACATTGCTGTTGTTTTCATAAAATTCTTTTAGTCCCAATGTATCTTTACTGGCACGATCCCAAACTTTATCTTTGGTCAATTCAAAAAGGATTATTCCATCACGGTACTCTTTCAATAGCCTCTTAAACTCTGGATACTTTTCTTCCAATTGTGCCTCTTCTAATCTAAGCAATTCTCTTTCCAGAAAAGCATCATACATCCAGTCCACTCTTTTTATTACATTTCTTATGGATTTTACTTCTTTTCTATTTTGATTTTGTGCTATAAAATTGGCAAAATCTTTTTGGTAAAAGTCCTTAGGCCCAACTGTAAACAACCAATCATTTATTTCACCAACAGACTCTACCTTCCAATTTCCTTTATTCAATCTTCCAATATCAATTCTATCTGTCAATTCTACGTATCCAGTTTGATTGTCCTTATAACCATATTCTTTCTTAAGCTTTTGAATGTAGACTTGTCTTGCTGATTCAGATCTACTGTCTCTCAAAATTTTCCTTTGCAATTCGCTTTTCATTTCCTCATATTCTCCAATTACCCTTTTGTTGAGTGAGCGAATGATGTACCAACCATTTGGCGTCAATATTGGCTCTGAATAGTCGCCTGGCTTTTCCAGTGAAAAAGCAACTTTTTCAAACCTTTCCAAGGCTTCACCTGTTGAAATCCACTTCCATCTTCCACCATTAAAGGCAGTACTTTTGTCTTCTGAATATTTTTTGGCCATGGATTCAAAACTCGCTCCTGATTTTAAACTATCATGAACCATATAAGCTCGCTCGCGAATTTGATCTTTCATTTCCTCATTGGCTCTTTTCGGAACCTTGAATAAAATATAAGCGACCTCAACTTTTCCTTTGGCTGGTCGAGTATCCTCTACGTTGACAATGTGGTAACCAAATTGAGTTCTTAGCGGTTTTGAAACCGTTCCAACTTTTGTTTCATACATTCCATTCTCAAATGGATAGACAGTTTGAAAAACAGTAAAATAGCCAAGATTGACCATCGTGTCTTCCGAATAAATTCTAGCTGCCTGCTCAAAAGACTTTACACCAGAACTTATCTCTTTGTAGACATCCTGCATTTCATTGTATATTCTCAAGGTGTCGGCAGGGTCAGCATCTGGCGGGCACATAATCAAAATGTGAGACACCAAACGTTCTTCCTTGGAACGTTTATGCGCTTCCATAATCATTTCATCCGAAATTTGTCGATCGTTTAAATAGGATTGAGCCAACTGCTTTTTGTATCGATCAAACTCTTGACGAAACTCTGTTGTTTTATCTAGTTTTAATGATTCTGCTTCATGTACTTTTAGCTTAAAATTCACATATAAATCAAGATATTCTTCTACTGATTTTTTAGAGTATAAATCCGTTTCATTTAAATTGTTTTTTTCGTAAACATATATAAATTCAGATTTCTCTACAGGAATATCATTATAGCTAAACAAAACCTCTTCTTTGTTGTCCACTTGGGCAAACAAACCAATCGAAAGAAAAGAGATTAAAATAGTACAGTATATATTGTTAATGTTTTTCATATTGAAAGACCTCAAGTATTTTATTAGTAAGTTTTTATCCTAGTCCAAAATCATGTCAAAAATTCTTGTCCCACGCAATTCCTTTATACTTTAATGGAAAACTGACTTAAAGCTAATTGCTACAGATACCAGATATTTATGGAGTTAATATTAACATTCTAAGCAAGAAGCAAGAAAAGTTACAATTCTATAAATACCTCAATGCGTTTTAGGTTTAAAAAGCAGCACAAAAGTAGGGAATTTTAACAACAAGGAACGCCTGATTGATTTTATATGATTTTCAACGCTATGAACAGCTTGGAATTTTATTAATTGACATTAAAATCGTAATTTTTGCCGGAATTGTAAAAAGCGCCCTTCGGATTGGGAATAATTTTCATTCTGCCCCCCAATTCATACATTTTATCTGAATTTTATAGCTATGGAAAATAAGAAGACCAACCCTGTTAAACCACAAATTGAAGCGAGCTGGCTTGAAGTTTTGAAAATGGAGTTTAAAAAAGACTATTTCATTGAGATTAAACAATTTCTAAGACAAGAAAAACAAAAGGGGAAGATCATATTCCCTCCTGGCAAGTTCATTTTTAATGCATTTAACAGCACTCCATTTGATAAAGTCAAAGTAGTCATTCTTGGTCAAGACCCTTATCATGGGCCTGGTCAAGCTCATGGCTTGTCGTTTTCTGTTCCGAATGGTGTTAAGCCTCCACCTTCTCTAGTCAACATTTACAAGGAGATTTATAACAATTTTGGTCATCCGGTATCCAAAGAAGGGAATTTAGAATATTGGGCACAACAAGGTGTTTTTCTTTTGAATGCCATCCTTACTGTTGAGGCTAGAAATGCAGCTTCACATCAAAAAATTGGTTGGCAGACCTTTACCGATGCAGTGATAAAAACACTTTCAGATAAAAGATCGGGATTAATTTTCCTGCTTTGGGGGAAATTTGCTGAAGGCAAGAAAGAATTGATAGACAATGACAAACACCATGTCTTAATATCTCCGCACCCTTCACCATTTTCTGCATCAAAAGGATTTTTCGGAAGCAACCATTTTATCAGAGCAAACGAGCTATTGAAAAACAGTGGGCAAAAAGCAATAGATTGGAAACAATCTCCAGAATAACTTTTAAAAGTTTTTCAATCCCATAAACAATTACCAGATTTACAAATAATAAAGCTGTCATGAACAGTTGGTTCTTCTGTTATTTCATCGACACCAATGTATTCGACCTTGATGCGTTCATCAGTAATTTCTAAAGAGACTGAGCCGAGATTTTTCATTCCTCTTCCTCCATCGTATTGGCCATACAATGCGTCGCCATCTCTGAATTTTTTCATCAGTGGATGCGTGAAATAATACTCATAAGTATCGCAATTGTAGTTATTCGCGGGCAAGGTGGTGGATTTTGATGAACCACCTGTTACAATATAAACAGTTCCTTCTCCATCGTCCTTATGGTAAATATTATCCACTGCCCCTTTGTCAATAATTTGTGAGGCTCCAGTAATTTGTCCTGGAAAATTAAGGATCGGATCAAAAGAATCGTTATCGGGACTTTGAAGGAAAGGCAGATTGTGCACTCCTCCAGTATAAGAAAAGTCAGGATGGATTGGGCAATTCACGCCATCATCACAACCATAGTTGACAAAACTGTCATCTAAATTCACAAAATCTTCAAAATAACAACTTTGAAAAATTAGTGAACCGTTGTTATTTTTTCTGTACCAACAACTCATGTGGTCATCCTCACAAGATCCCAGATTCTTATGGTGAAATCCCTTAACCAAGTAGGATCTTTCATAATGATGATTGTCTCCATTCAAAACCAAATCAACACCAACACTGTCAATGACCGGCAAGAACTCATCACGCATTAATCTTGCATTTGGTCCTGATTCAGGATGTCTTCCTGAAGAATAGACTGGATTGTGAAAAAACACAATGATCCATCTTGAATTTTTGACATTCTGAGCTTCATACAAGTCATTTTTAAACCAAGCAAGCATTTCCTCTGATTGATCAGGGTCGAGTCCCAAGGAAGAGTTAACATCACTATTTAGGCTGACGAAATGTACATTGCCATAATCAAAAGAATAATAAGCTTTAGGGTATTGACTGCCTTCAAATTGGACGGTTGTATGACTTGGTGTTGAAAATGCCTTGTAATAATCAGAAATATATCCGTGGGTAATCTCATGGTTCCCAATACTAGGATAAAATGGCTTGTATTTCATAATCTTTTGATACTTATCAAAAAAGCCTGACTGCATAGCAAGATCTGAACCTGGCTCAATTTCTATGGTATTCTCCGTCTCATTATATCCATAAGAAATATCTCCTAATAATAGGGCAAGGTCCGTATCATCAAAGTATTCAGGATGATCATCTATCGCTTGATAATCGCCTTCGTGACCTGTTACAGTCAAATAAGCATCTCGAAACATTTCAGAATGGCAAGGCGCTCCATCGTCCCCTTCTTCGCAATAGTAATCAGAACCACTATCACCCAAAACCCAAACCTTTAGTGGATCGTTAGTAGTAAATGAAGACCCAACGAAAGGCGGAGTATTAAAGAAGCCATATACTTGTCCACAATCTTTGTCAGGACAATCTTCCTTTTCAACCCAATAAGAATACTTTGTGTCAGGAATTAAGTTGGTAAGGGTGATTATGAAATCTACTCCAAAATATTCTACTCCAGCTTTGTCATAAAAATTGACCTGTTTCTTTAAAAAGTTTTTAGAGCCATCTTCTTTACACAAGATCAATGACTGTTCTACTCCTTTATAACAAACCTTTATGCCATCAAAATCGACAAATTGACCATCAACTATATCAGGAAACAAAATCCTGAATCTAATCATGACAGAAGACTTCCCATCTTCGCCAGTTCTTTGGTTCTGTATATAAGGCCCTCTTACTAACTCACGTGATTGAGATAACACGTCTTGAGAAGTAAAAGAAATCACTAATGCAAATAACAATAAATATTGCACTATGCCGGATATCAGATTGGTCAGGGAAATCCTCAACATATTATAATTATTTTTTATTTAACGACAAAATGCTACTTTTAACTTCAATGAAACATTGTGTTTAAAGTAACATGGATTTAGAAAGTTATTTTTGAATACAACTTCGTATTGAAGTCGTTTCACTACTGGTTATTTACCATAAACCAATACATAGGTTTGCTTGGTAGCTTGGCTTTATAATGCTAGTAATAATTAGTGTTCCTGAAGCACAAAAATTTAATATCGACTATTAAACCTCTACATATTCTACGGTTTATTCTACTGTATAGAAACAAAGAAGGGCAATCGATAAATATTCTTATTTATTAAGCCTCATTGATTATAGGGGTTAACATTGGAAGGTCCATTAGAGCCTTTTCTTCACTGCTTACATTAAAGAATCTCAATACACCACCAGAAGCTTTCGCAACATGATGAGCAAAACTCACATAACTCTTATACAATTCTTCCTGATAATCAATTGGTAATTTAGGTAAAATATCGTTAATCATTGACATTTTATCAGAAATTTCTTTGGTTCTTGCGTCAACATCATCTGGTAAGTTGGCTATGTATTGCTTTATTTGATTATCATATTTCTCGCCTACTAATTCATAAAAGGAATGCAACAAATCCGGATTGTTGTATTTTCTAATTTCCGTTACTTTTTTAGCCCATTCCATTTCATCGTGATCAATGTTTCCATCAGCTCCTCCAATTAGTATTGTAATCAATGGAATGGCATCTGTTAAAAGATCGAGTTCCTCAGTACTTAGACTTTCAAATGGATTCTCCAAAATCATTTTATTATTCTTTTTCGTTAAAAACTCCGCAAAAATATTTAAAAATTAAACAAATTCTTAGTTATTAACTATTTAATCAAATAGTTACATTCCAGTAGAATGGATTTACTACCAAAGAAGCAATTTGCATACCAAATATTACTTGTTTTGGGAGCTGGTTTGCCAGCCACTTTACAAAACTCATTCATTAGATATATTTTTAGAAACAAATCTCTTGTTGTTTTGTTTTTAGATATGTTTCCGTTTCATTAAGTATCCCAAAATAAATTGATCAAAGTGGAGAGCTTTTATCGCAATATCAACCAATCCTATCATTGAATAATTATGTCAAAAACCATTATTGTTTGGCTAAGAAATGATCTCAGAATTAGAGACAACGAAACCCTTTCAGCAGCTGTTAATGAAGCTGATTTTGTTATCCCAGTTTATTGTTTTGATCCTCGTCACTTTGATGAGGGGCCATATAAGCTAAGAAAAACGGGGAAATTTAGAAGCAAATTTCTTATTGAATCATTAAAAGACCTGAGATTTTCTCTTAAAGAACTGGGTGGAAACTTAGTAGTTACCCATGGAAAACCTGAGCAAGTAATTTTTGCACTGGCCAAATACCATGAGGTAAGTGCAGTATATTGCCAAGAAGAAGTTTGCAGCGAAGAATTAAAAGTTGATGAACAACTGGAACGCAATCTGGGAACGATCGGGGTTCCCATGAACTACTTTTGGGGCAGCACTCTTTTTCACTTCGACGATCTGCCTTTTGAAATTGATGCAATACCAAATGTGTTTACACAATTCAAAAACAAAATTCTGAAATTTTGTACTGTTAGAGCTGTTCATAAAACGCCTGAACGGGTTCATCTTCCTGCTGAAATTGATACAGGAAGTATTCCCGAACTAATAGACTTGGGTTTTGAAGACGATGGAGAAAACAAAGGCTTAAAATTCAAAGGCGGCGAGACAGAAGCGCTCCTTCGCATGAAACATTACTTTTGGGAAAGTGATGAACTACAATTTTACAAGGAAAAAAGGAATGGACTACTGGGTATGGACTACTCCTCCAAGTTTTCTCCCTATCTCGCATTGGGATCTATTTCACCAAGACTGATTTATGAAGAAGTAAAAAAGTATGAAACCCAAAGAGTCAAAAATGATTCAACCTACTGGTTGGTTTTTGAATTGCTTTGGCGAGACTATTTCAGATTTATTAGTGTGAAATACGGAAATGATCTCTTCAAATCAGGAGGAATAAAACGACTTAATAAAAAAAAGGCGTCGAATAAAGGCTTATTCGTAAAATGGCAAAATGGCAATACGGGCATCCCATTCATCGATGCCAATATGATTGAGCTGAAAGAAAGTGGATTTATGTCAAACCGTGGACGGCAAAACGTGGCAAGTTTTCTGGTAAAAGACCTACAAGTTGATTGGCGCATGGGTGCTGCGCATTTTGAATCGCTTCTAATTGACTATGACCCTTGCAGCAATTACGCCAATTGGAATTATATAGCTGGAATTGGAAATGATCCAAGAGAAAACCGATATTTCAATGTTTTACGTCAAGCCAGTATATATGATCCTGAAGGGATTTACACAAAATATTGGCTTCCAGAATTGAAAGCATTGCCGTCTTCTAGAATTCACCAACCATTTAGCCTGAGCAAAGCCGAACAAAGCTATTTGAAAGTAAACCTAGGCAAAAACTATCCTTATCCTTGCATTGACCTCAATCAATGGCAAGCATATAACAGAACCAATCGCAAACAATGAAACGGTTTTAATTGGGGCTTGATTTGGTTTCTGAAAAAGTTTTCAAAAAAAATAAGTACATCAATCTACTTTTCTTTTGAAACATTAAAGCCAACATAATGTATATTTGGACAGGATGATGGCATCGCAAAAATCAAATACTAAACTTCAATACCTAGTCATTGGTGTAGGTTTATTGTTGTTGTTGATTAAACTGCTTGCCTATTGGTTGACTAATTCCAATACCATTTTATCAGATGCATTAGAATCTATCGTAAATGTGGTAATGGCCTTGGTTGGTTTGGCAAGTTTGATCATCGCTGCTCGTCCAAAAGATCAAAACCATCCCTATGGTCATGGTAAGATAGAATTTCTTTATTCCAGTTTGGAAGGTGTTCTTATTGTAATTGCAGGCATCGGTATTATTTTAAAATCTGCTTATAGTTTTTACGAGCCAAGTGCACTTCAAAAAATTGATCTCGGTTTGTTGCTTATTGCCATTACTGGTTTAGTCAATTTCCTATTGGGTAAAATTTTAGAAAATCAGGGCAAAAAAAGCCAATCGCCCACCCTTCTGTCCAGTGCCCAACATTTGTATTCGGATGCTTTTACGACCCTAGGGATCATTCTTGGCTTGTCTTTGATATTCATTTTTGATTTCAACTGGCTGGACAATCTAATTGCAATTATTTTTGCTCTCTGGATCATTTACACTGGTATAAAATTGATACGTTCAGCTCTTGCTGGGATTATGGATGAAATGGATGAAGAATTACTAGATGACCTAATAGAATTCTTAGACGAAAACCGACATGAAAACTGGGTAGACATTCACAATTTCCGGATAATAAAATATGGCACAGACCTTCATTTAGATTTGCACTTAACCCTCCCCTGGTATTTAGATCTCAATGAATCTCACGCAGAGGTCAAGAGATTTGAAGCCTTATTGGTCCATAAATTTCCCAGAAACATCGAATGCTTTATTCATACAGATCCTTGCATTGAAAATTCTTGTAAAATATGTTCCAAATCTGATTGTCAATTGCGCCAATCATCAAAAACCAAGCACATAAAATGGAACAAAGAAATTGTTCGCAAAAACAGAAAGCACGATTGATTCATTGATCAAGCTCCATGTCGCTCTATGGCAATATGATTAATTTGTCCGTATGAAATTTTATACCATTGGACATTTTTACAAAATACAAACCAGCCTTTATATCTCTAACATTTAATTTATGAATATTATTGGATGAAACAATTTCATCTTCATAAACCAATTGTCCTGCTTCGCTAAAAATTTGAATGTTCGTGAAATTTTCTGCATTCCATTTCAAGTTGATTTGGCCATTGGTACTTGGATTAGGAAATATTTCAAAAACCATTTTTGCACTTTGAATTCCGGTACCTGTCGTATCTGTATTGACAATACAACTTCCAGTTATATTTTCATCCATCCATTGCAATCTATTGGTGACGAATGTCTTCATATTATCTATTTCACCTTGGTAAGAGCCAGCTACTTCAGGATGATCCAAAGTAGATTCGTTTAGAATGTCCCACTTTTCAAAGTTTCTCGCCATTGGTTCTTCTAAGATGGTAGCCATTGAATCTATAAATGTCAAAACATTATCATCGGTAAGAATACCCTCCCGATATTCGACCCATTTACAAGACAATTGATTGGTGAAAGTTGTGTCCGCAAAGAAACGCTCCCACCATTTTGGCATCAGATCAAGATCATCGCAAGTCATTTCATCAAAAATCCATCCTTCATAATCTCCACCTGTACAAGAAGAGGAATTGTACCAAGCCATATCAAAATCCCAAGCAGGGCCAGCCTTCAACTTTTTGTCCTTGTCTTTGTACATGTAAGAATTCAATTTGTAGGCATCAATATTTTTACTTATTTCATTCACTAAAAAGAAATCAACGAAGGAATTGATACTGACGTATTCGCTATAATGTTTCCCTACAGAATCATGAAAATCATCGGCAAACAAAGCTTGCTCAAAACTATCAACATAAGCCTGAATATAAAATGCTTGTAAAGGTTCTATTAGATCCGCTTTAGGGTAAACATATTGGAAGAATAGTTTTCCACCTTCCAAAGCATCAAAACTGGATTCCCAGCCCGGCTTTTCGTTTCCATCCAGTTCGATGATGTAACCACCTGACAAATCATTACCAGAAATATCGTTCGCATCCATTTGTCTAATGTCTACTCGGTTTCTGTCAATTTTTACTTTTTCCATCAAAACATAAACACCCAAATATTCATCGTTTAAGAACATTTCAAAATGTTGGGTATGGCTGGCATATCGATCCATGTCTCTCGATATTTTCATAGCCAAAACATTTCTTAAATGTGTTTTATCAGCATAAGAAGAATGAAAAACCCAATCCTCTTCACTTGGCAATCCAAGACAAGTTGTATCCATGTCGATCCCATCGTTATCCTTAAACTCTATACTGTAATTGAGTTTAGGAAAATTCAGCGAGTTGCTGCCTCTTAATTCAATTCCGAGTTGCCCTTCAAAAGTATATGGATCATCGATGTTGTTGATTTCCCCTGTTCCATTGTCAATAATGAATACATTAGCTGCAACAGCAGGTTCATCAACTATGGTCAGATTTGTTTCTATAAATATTATTGGGAGATTAGAAGACTCGAAGTCCTGAGCTTGAGCGATAATAGAATTTAATCCCAAAGCCAACAACAAGCATAAGTATCCTGTTGTATTTGTTAAAAGTATTTTCATTTGTAATGGCGGTAAAAAAATTAATTAATATTCTGTTAATATAGAAATACTAAAACTTTTCAACCAAAATTTTAGCTTTTTGGTCAAAAGGAAGGCACATTTTCTAAAGAAAGTGATAGAAATTGTAATTATCATGAATTTTAGCTCCCGTAAAAAAAAGAAACAGCAGCACAAAATTTCAACCTTAAATCGTTTAAAATGCAAATAGGCATGCAAATTAGCTTTGATAAATACTGTTTATTAGTGGGTGCATTTAACAAATAAACCGCTCACAATCAATTGACTATGAGCGGTTTAAATTTGAAAGCTGTGATCCCGCCAGGACTCGAACCTGGAACCTGCTGCTTAGAAGGCAGCTGCTCTATCCAGTTGAGCTACGAGACCATCTTCTTTTAAAAAGCGCTGCAAAGATAATTAAATATTTAATTTAATTCCTTACTTAAGCTACAAATATTCTTTTTGTTTTGAGTATAAAACTGGACTTCATCCATAATTGCAAACATCAGCCTGAGTCCCAGACCTCCTTTTGATTTTTCTGCGATCTTTTTCCTTAGATCTGGATCTTTTTGCTTAGCTACTTCCTTTGAATAATGGCCAATATCATAGATCTTAACATCCAAACGGTTAGAATCTACTTTTAGTTCAACAGTTATTTTTTTATCTGCATTACAGTTATTGCCATGAATGATTGCATTAGAGCATGCCTCATCCACTGCCAAAACAATTCTATACTTTAATTGATTGGACATATTATAGGGTTCAAGGGCTTTCCGCATGAAAGTCCTAACCTTTTTCAGGTTTTCCCTTTGGCAATGTGTTTGAAATGCAGACTGCATTAGGCAAAGTAAGATTTTGCTTCTCTTTCGTTTTTTGCAATTAATAAAAGGTCATCCAGACCCAAGATTTTAAAGGTGTCATAAACATTTTTGTTCAGGTTGTACAAAACAAATTTGCCGTTTCTAGCCGCCAAATCTCTTATGTATGAAACAAATACCCCAAATCCCGCAGATGAAATATAAACTAAATCTTTACAATTTACCAATATATTTATTTTGTTATCCTCTAAAGCACTGTTAATTACACCGTCTAAATCTATGGAAGTACTGGCATCTAGTTCCCCTCCTATTTTTAGGAGCAACAAGCCCTCTTCCGTATTTTGATCAATTGTTAACTTTTTCACTTCCAATATTAATGATGAATGTCCCAAAACTACAAAAGAAAACTCAAAACTGCCACTATTTTATCTTTACAGCAACGATTGTATGGTCATCAGGGAACATTTTTGAATCAACATATCCGTAATAATCTTCTACTATTTCATCGATCATTACTCCAGCTGAACCATTAGCATTTTTTACTACGCAATTGAGCAATCGCTCCGTTCCATACTCTTGATGACTTATGCCACTGCGAGATTCATTGATTCCATCGGTAAAAAACACAAACATATCTCCAGATTCAAATCCTTTTTCATAGGTTTTGACATACTTTGAATAGCTTTTATTCCTTATAATGCCCAAACCCAATCCTTTGTCAACCAAATATTCGCCCTGTCCTGATTCCGCATTGTAAAACAGTACTGGTGTATGCCCTGCCCTACCATAAACAGCTTTCTTCTTTCCAAAATCAAACAAACAATAAGTTAAGGTTATAAACACTCTCTTGTCTAAACACCTCGACAATGCCTCATTTGTAAACTCCAAAAAAGTTGATACGGGTAATTTTAATTGACCCAATGACTGAAATACCCCTTTCAAATGAGCCATGTAAAATGCAGCTGAGGCTCCTGAGCCAGCAACATCGGCTATGATCACCGCCAAACGATTGTCTTCGAAAAGAATAAAGTCATAATAATCCCCACCTACCTCTACGGCACTTTCACTGTAGGCAGCCAATTCAAAATAATCGGATTCAGGAAAGTTTGTTGGTAGGAGTTGTTTTTGTACCTTTCTAGCAATATCAAGCTCTTGTTTTACCCTTGCTGCTTCAATTGAAGCCTGAGTCAAAGAATTATTTTCAAAAGCCAATCCCACTTGATTCAAATAACTCATGCCCAGTTGAATTTGATAATCATCGAAACTGTTTACCAATCTTTTCATTAGGCAAATATTTCCCAGTAAAACTTTGTCCACAAAAACCGGCATGATCAACAAAGATTTAAAAACGAAAGATTCATCGTTTTCCAAATCTCCTGGTAAGTTTCCTAAATAATGATGTTTCTTATTGGGATAATCCTTTACCAACTTCCTCAATTTCAATTCAGAATTATACTTTTCTACATCCTCCTGACTTATGTGATTTGTATAAAAGGTTTCATTTTCTCCAGTTTCGTCTTCTGCTTCTTTCTCTTCAGCTTCTTCACTTTTCATCATTAACCAACCCGCATCAGCATTCATATCGTTAAAGCATTTTCCAAACAACAATTGCAAGGTATCATCAATCGGAGCCTTGCTCATTACCGAGCGATTAATTTCCTGAAAGCTTCTGATTTCTTCAATTCTTTGTTCTGTCACCGTTGCAACAGGCATGTTGAACAATAAAGCCAGTATTGAAATAATGCTATAAACCAATAAAAACAAAATCAGAATGATGAAATAGATATTTCCTGTAAGAGGATATAAAATGATTCCTTGTAAACTATCGTAGTACCCGACTATTTGTACCATACTAATGGTGAGCATAATCAATGTCGTTAAAAACAAAATGCTCAGCCATTTTACTTTTCTTCTTATCGACACAATCCATTTAATCCTCAAACTCAAACTAATGACCAATAAGCTGGAACTCAAAACGAATACCAATGGCAATAATTTATAGGCTTGAACCGGTTTTAAATAATAAAAACTGGAAACGAGCAAAAAGGCAAACAAAACATCCCAAAGTCCATGCTGTGTAGATCTTTCATTCAATTGACCAAGTTTGCGAACACCCATCAAAAAATAACCGAGGAACCAAAACAAGGCATAAAAACCAGCCAATTGCAGCGCTTGAACAGCTTTAAAATGCAGACCCAAAGAATTCGCAATAACAGGTAAAAGGGCGACAAATAAACAAACAAAGCCCGACACAGTTCTGTTGATGAAAAGCTTTTCAACATTGGAAACACCACTTTTGGGAATGAGACTTCTAAAATGAAGTAAATGAAAGGCGATACAGGCGATGATAGAACTGGAAATGAGGAATTGTGGAATACCATTACCGATTTGATCACTCAGGCGTGCTACAATAATTACCACATAGGTAACAAGTCCCAAAATCAACCATTTATTCTTCGCAAAATTCATTTATACCTGGATATTAATTGGTTTGAGACCTGGTTTGCCAGCCCGATTTGAGTCAGGGACATTTTTAATGCCGACAATATGGCCGACCTTGATCGGGTATGACGGGATTCTTGGTTCTCAAACCACTTTGCTGTAGTATAATCTCTTTATAAATTAACAAGTAGTACACCTTCTATATTTTAGACTAGAAACACTAGATCTTCGAATTGTATACTGTAACAAAATCGTGAAATGGATTCTGTTTAAATAAGTTCTAAAACCTAATATTTAATTTCTAATCTTAACAAGAAGTACTAAATTAAGAAACTATATTGAAGCAGAGCCATCAGATTCTAAGAACATTTGTGGAAATGTCATACTTTTGCAGCAATGGGACGAAGAAGAAGACAAAAGAAAGTAATAGAAGGGCTTGAAATCACTGAAATGGTTACAGAAGGCAAAGGAATGGGCCGTCATGAAGGCATGGTCGTTTTCGTTGAAAATGCTGTTCCTGGTGACATTGCAGATGTACAATTGCAGAAAAAGAAAAAAGATTATGCCATTGGCAATATTCAAACCCTAAAGACTGCATCGGAGCTAAGAACGGAAGCTTTTTGCCAACACTTTGGAACTTGCGGTGGATGTAAATGGCAATATCTGAAATATCCAGACCAGTTGCATTTTAAAGATAAAATTGTAAAAGATACTTTTACTCGAATTGGTAAAATACAATCTGAACATTTCCTTCCTATTATTGGTGCCGATGAAGAGCGTGAACAATTTTACCGAAATAAAATGGAGTTTACTTTTACCAACAGCCGTTGGTTGAGCCAAGAGGAAGTAGATTCAGGTGAAGAGATTACACACAGAAATGCTGTTGGATTTCATGTCCCTAAAATGTTCCACAAAGTTGTGGATGTGGAAACTTGCTATTTAATGGCAGAGCCTTGTGATCGAATTAGAAATGAGATCCGCAAATTTGCTTTAGAAAACGATTTTACATTCTACAACATTTTCGAACACAAAGGTCTGCTGCGAACATTGATTATTAGAAACAGCATTGCTGGAGAATTAATGGTCGTTTTGAGCTTTGGAGAAGAAGACGAAGAAAAACAAGAGCAGATTCTCAATCACCTGGAAGTTAAATTTCCTGAAATTACCAGCCTCAATTTTGTGGTTAATTTGAAAAAGAACGACACGCTTTTTGATCAAAACATTATCTGTATCAAGGGCAGACCTTATATAGAAGAGTATTTGGAAGATTTAAAATTTAAAATTAGTCCTAAATCATTCTTTCAAACCAATCCCTATCAAGCGTTAAAATTATATAAAGTCATAAGGGACTTTGCCAACCTTGAGGGCAATGAGATCGTTTATGATCTATACACTGGAACTGGAAGCATTGCCCAATTTTTGGCGAGAGCTTGTAAAAAAGTTGTAGGGGTCGAAGAAGTTCAAGATGCCATTAAGGATGCCAAATTTAATGCAAAAGAAAACAAACTAGACAATTGCCATTTTGTAGTAGGTGATGTGAAAAATGAATTCAATCAGGCATTTGTAGAAGCTCATGGACAAGCCGATCTTTTGATAACTGATCCGCCAAGAGCGGGCTTGCATGCAGATGTAGTGAAAAACATTTTAAACATTTCACCTAAAAGAATCATCTATGTAAGTTGTAATCCAGCTACTCAGGCAAGAGACCTTGCTTTAATGATGGATCAATATTCAATTGAAAAAGTACAACCAGTGGATATGTTTCCGCATACTTATCACATTGAAAATGTTGTATTACTAAATAGAAAGTAGTTTGTGTTTTAAACAATCTAACATCTAGTATTTAAAATCTAATAGTTATATAAAGATGCAGGGAGAAAACTTTTTTAAATTGAGAGAGGACATGAAAATTGTGGGTAATTACTTGCAAAAAGTTGGCGATGAAGTTGTCAAAAACGAAGTATCAAAATATCCTATTTTTCTAGCTCATCGTGAATCAGCCATAAAATTGGGGAAGCTGATTCTTGACAAAGAAAGCACTAGAACTCATTGGTCTTACAATGTCAGTTTACTTGAAGAATTGGTAAAAGAAGGCTTTGTCGCTCAAGAAAAAACTGCAGAATTCAGAGCACTATATAAAAGCCCAAAAGATTTTGCATGTTTTTTTGTCATTACTCCAGAAGACATGAATTTTGTTTTTTGCCCATACGACATGGAAGCGGAATGGAAATGAAAGGAAGGGGTTACACATCTGCGCTGCGCTCGATTTTGTGTTGTTGGTATGGCAGCAAAGCTGCCTGCTGGTACACTCGCCCTTCGGGCATTGTTGTTAGTACTCATGCATTTGTCTTTGACAAATTTTGGCTGTTGGACTTTAGAGAAAAGAATGTTAAATGCAGCATTTGAAATAATCTATGAAATAATATTTTACATTATAAAATACACAAAGACATTTTACTACAACCTAAAAGAAGTCTACAATCAGATTTTCTTAACACACAGAATTCAATTTGAATCTTATTAAAACCATATTCGCCTTATTCCTTCTAGTTTCGATCTCTTGTGAAATAAACGCACAAGACAAAGAAAGTAGTCAATCTGGAAACTCCCCCTTTCAATTACAGAAAGACACCCTTAATATTAAAGGAAAGTATCCGAGCATAAAATACACCCTGGACACGGACTTCCCCAAATATGTAAACCCCGACACCACTTTAAACAATTATCACTTTTACAACCTTGTTGAATTTCCTTTACACGAATTTCGTTGGGCAGGAAATTTAGGGCAATACCATTTTCCATTAAAATTTCAATTGCAACCAGAATTGGATTTCAACTGGGGTTTTCGAAATCTTGACCGATATAAATTTAACAATAAAAACAAAGCCCATTTTTTTACCGGCACTCCTTTTACTGAGCTCAAATACATTTGGGGTCAATTCAATGAACAGGGTTTTAACGCCTTGCACACACAAAACATAAAAGACAAGCTCAATTTAACGGCTAATTACCGAGTAATTAGTTCTGATGGCTTGTACCTGAATCAAAAAACAAGTCTTCAAAATCTGAATATCGGCACTTGGTATAAAAGCGAGAGTGGTGCTTACCAAAATTGGGTAGATTTCACTTGGAACAAAGACAAGCTTGAGCAAAACGGAGGAATAAGTTCTTCCATCACTGATCCAGTTCTTTGGGCAGTTAGCTCTGTTGTAAAAACTCAAGTCCCAGTCAATATAACTGGAAGGAATGACAACAACGGTAGAAGCTTTAGCCTTCGACAATCATTGAGTACAGGGTTCAAATATGAAGAGGTCGTCATTGATACTATAAAAGTAAGTTTCATTGACAGTACAAAGTTGGATTCTATTCAGATTGATTCTTCAAGGGTTTTGGCAGATTCTTTGACACTCATTCAAAATCCTTTTGATCGCAGTAATGACATTTTACCAACCATCGATACGATACGAATTGATACCAGTGTTAAATTACGGATGGTTCCAGTTTGGACATTGGTTCATGGCATTACTTATGATCAAGAAAGATTCACCTATACGGACGCTGAAGCGAGTGATTCATTTTACCCAAACACTTACATCGAAAGCAGAAATGGAACAATTGATTCGCTGCGAAAACGGGTGCTGACCAATGAGATTGCCATTTTATCAAATGGAAGAAACCCTTTCAAAAAAGACAGCTCGGATCTTGGCTTTCGTGGAAAAGTTGCTTTAAAAAATGAATTCGTCAGCCTTAAAAGTATCATTACTTTTGATACGGATGGAAAGTTCATAAAAAATGAAAACTTCCAAAATACTTGGTTGGATTTCCGTTTTTTCAAACCGGAAAAACCAGATGTTAAGTTAAATTACGATTTCAAATTACAGTTTGGTTTGTGGGGTTATCAAACTGCAAGTTTGATTCTGGATGGAATGGCTTCCTACAAAACCCGTTTCGGGAAATTATCAGCCAGCTACAACAGCAGCATCGTTGAGCCAGATTATTTGATGAAGAAAATATTTACCAATCATTTTCAATGGGACCAGGATTTAAAAAAGATAAAAAGCAATCATTTAAAAATATTTTACGAGCATCCGAAAGATTGGCTGAGTGGTAGTTTTTCGCAATACATTATTGACGACTTGGTTTTATTTAATCAAGATCAAGAAAGCATTCAACTCGATCAAGTCGTGAGTATCCAACAGTTTAGAATCAAGAGCCACTTGAAATGGAGAAATTGGCACTTGGAAAACTTGGTAGACTTACAGTACTCAAGCAATGATTTGGTCCCACTTTCCAATTTGATGTATACAGGAAGTCTTTGGGTGGAAAGTCTTGCCTTTAAAAAATCGATGAAATACCAGTTTGGCTTATTGATCAGCTACAACAGCAATTATTCCATTCCCGCATTGGCCCCTTCAATTGGCCAATTTTATTATCAAGACAACAACAAAGGTGGATTTTATCCTGTGATGGATTTATTCCTCAATGCCAAAATTGCCACCGTTCGAATCTTCATCAGAACCCAAAATCTAAACCAAGGTCTATTTGGACAAGGCTTTAGAGATGGGTATTATGGAGCGGCAGGTCTTCCAATGATGGACCGTGCAGTGAAGATTGGTATTTCGTGGCAGTTTTATGATTAATTTCTTAGCAATTCCATTCAATTTTAAAAGAAGATAGGGTATCGGACTCTGTCAGCATTCCCAAAGCTGACAGCCTTAAGTAGTATGCGTATTTTTTATTTAGCGAAAATTCGCTTAAAGAAAATTTTTTTTATTAGCAGAAAATCGCTTACTTTTGTACTTGTGAGATTCAACTTCCTAAAACTATCGGCTATCCAGCCCTATTCTATTGAAAAACATTAATAATTAAATAACTAATA
>CALBCY010000262.1 GCA_937927195.1 uncultured Chitinophagales bacterium | reverse complement strand
CCTCCCCAACTGTGGCCCATAAGAACCAGCTTTTTGTCTGCTCCGTATTTCTGTTTTAGAAATATACAAAGGGCTTCCAAATCATCGACGTATTGTTGAATGGTCAGATCTTCCTTGTCAAAGTTGCCCTTCGAATTGCCGCATCCTCTTTGATCCCAATAGACAACAGCAAATTCATCTTCTAGTGATTTCTCATAGCTTGAAATTTCAGTATTGTATATAGAAGCGACTCCACCCGGTCCTCCATGAAGGAGCAAAATCATACAATCGTTTTTCCAAGTTCCTTCGGCCCAAAGTGCCATGGTCGCATCGTCGTGTTCGAAGTAAAACTGCTCCGTAAAGTCTGGTTCAGCGTCCGTTTTATAACAGGATTGAAAGACCAAACCGATAAATAAAAGTAGAACTATGTTGTGTATTGATTTCATCCTGATGAATTTTAAAATGACAACTGAAATGCTGCAGCAAATTTTATTAACGATTTTAATAAATAATGCAAAGCATTGTTTTTACAAAATTTGTGCACTCTATTTTATTCTAACATCTAAATCTAGCGTCTAGTTTTAAAATGATAAATGACTCCAAACTCGATTGCCCAATTCATTATATAGGATACATTAATTGGAGCTTGATAAAACAAAGAATGTTTCAAGTAAAATCCCAATGGTTTTTCAGAATAATTCCAAAGGTCGAAACCGATGGAATTGCTGTAATGAATGGTATAAAAAGACTGATTGGTTTTGCCTAGATTGACCAATTGATTTTGATCATTCAAGGTGTAGGTTTCTCCAGCCAAAAGGCTAAGCATATAGCCAGGGCCAAGATAGGTATCAAAAAAGAAACCTCTTTTAAGTTGCATTTTTATTCCAACTTGTGCAGAAAACAAAAAGGCCGTTTGATTTTTGGGATGAGAGAAAAAACCAGCTCTAGGAAAAAACGAAAGGCTTTTATTTATTCTTCTAATTCGCCCATTGTCCTTTTTTTCTCCGTAAAATTTATAGAGGATTGGAATTTCATATCCAATGGCGGCACCCGGTTGTGTTACGCCATTTCCGAAGTATCCTAAGCTTAAAAACTGAGGCTTGCTTTTTTTCGATGAAATTTCAGGTGCTTGCTTGTCCAGCTTACTTTCTTTATTGGGCTCTTTTACATCGGATTGGCTCCAAACCGAAATGCTTAGTAAAAAAGTAGAAGCACAAACAATGGCATAAAATAAATATTTCACAAATATCAATGTTTTGATGATCCTGCTAATCTATATTCAACGCCAGAAATTAGTTTTAATTCTTCAATGGTATCTTCATTTAAAGAAAAAGTGTTTTTTAAGGAAGCCATGTTGTAAATGTTCTTCCCATCCTGTATGATGACATTAATGTTGAGCTTACCTGGATTCTCAGTAATCAAATTTTCCAATTGTAGCACCAAGTCATTATCGATGTCGGCTGCCTTTAAATTGAAAATAATTCGTTGAGCCATTTTTTGTACCTCTGATAACAACTTTACCTCTGTCAATTTTAACTCAAACTGATCTTCGGAATGCCATCTAGGTTGAAATTTACCAGTGATGAAAAGCAATTCCCCTGGTTCGAGCATGTGCTTGAATTTGAGATAGTCTTCTCTGAACAAAGCAAATTGATAACTACTCCTGAGGTCCTCAACCACATAAGAGCCAAATCGTTTTCCTGATTTAGTTAATCTATCTTCATTTGAGGCGACGATGCAGGCAAAAGCCACCTTTCTATTTTTAAATTCTGGCAGCATTTCAAGATCAGCATTGCAGAAGCTTCCGATTTCAACCAAATACTTGTTGAGTGGATGGTCAGAAAGAAAGATGCCTGTAACTTCTCTTTCTTTGTTGAGTTTTTCAATCAAGGGAAATTCTTCGACTTCAGGAAGTTTGTACTCTACTTGTTCGGTACTAGAGGCAGTTCCACCAAAAAGGGAACCTTGTGGATTGAGCAATTCTTTTTGATAACTGTTTCCAACCCGAATGGCCAATTCAAGACCGACTACACCAGTGGTGGGGTGGGGTTTGAGGTATTGTGCTCTGTGCGCCTCGCTGCAACTATCAAATGCACCTGCTTTGGCCATGCTTTCAATCGACTTTTTATTGACTGATCGAAGGTTTACTCTTTTTGTAAGATCAAATATTGAACTGTAAAATCCATTTGCTTGTCTTTCTGAAATAAGCGCTTCAACGGCCGCGCCACCCACACCTTTTACTGCATTTAGTCCAAAACGTATTTCACCGTTTTTATTAACCGTAAACTTGGCCATGCTTTCATTGATATCTGGAACCAATGTTTCAATACCCATTCTATTGCATTCATTCAAGAAGAAGTTGACCTGCTTGATGTCATTCATATTGTGGGTCAAAACCGCGGCCATAAATTGTTCCGGGTAATGTCTTTTTAGAAAGGCAGTCTGAAATGCCAGAACTGAATACGCGGCGGAGTGGGATCGGTTGAAACCGTAAGCGGCGAACTTCTCCATGGTATCAAAAATCTCTTCTGCTTTGTCAGTTCCAACTCCTTTTTCTGCAGCTCCTTGCTTGAAGGTAATTCTTTGTTTGGCCATGACACTGGCCTTCTTTTTACCCATTGCTCTTCTTAGAACATCGGCAGCTCCAAGAGAATAACCAGCCATGATTTGTGCGGCTTGCATTATTTGTTCTTGGTAAACCATGATGCCATAAGTAGGCAACAAAATTTCTTCTAGCCAATCATGGGGGTATTGTATTTTTTTTCGTCCATGTTTTCTGTCAATGAACTCTGGAATGTTGTCCATTGGACCGGGACGGTATAGTGCATTCATTGCAATAACATCTTCAATGTTGCTTGGCTTTAATTCCTTAAGGTAGGTTTGCATCCCTTCGGATTCAAATTGGAATATACCAACAGTCTCCCCTTTTTGGAATATTTCAAAAGTAAGCTCATCGTCCATCGGAATCAAGTATGGAGAGATTCTGTTTTTTTCTGGATCAATGACACCGGGCGTCATGGATTCAACTTCTTCCAAATCATAACTTAAATGAACGTTTGTTATCGCATCCTTAATTATACTCAAGGTTTTTAAGCCAAGGAAATCCATTTTTAACATCCCAGCATCCTCGACCACTTTTCCATCATATTGAGTAACCCAAAGATCCGAATCTTTTGTTGTACAAACGGGAATGTGATTGGTCAAATCGTCAGGGGCAATGATGACAGCACATGCATGAATTCCTCTATGCCTGACAGACCCTTCCAATGTCTGAGCCATTTGAAGCGTCTTTGATTCTAAGGTACCAGTATTGTCCAGTAAAGCTTTCAACTCTTTGATGGATTTCAAGGAATCTTTTAGTTTTGTTCCTGGTGTATCAGGAATCATTTTGGTCATTTTGATGGTGTCGGACAAGGGCAATTTCAAAACCCTTCCTACATCTTTGACCGAACTTTTGGCAGCCATTGTACCATAAGTTATTATCTGTGCAACCTGATTTTTTCCATATTTATCAACTACATAATCCAGTACTTTTTGTCTGCCTTCATCATCAAAGTCAATATCGATATCGGGCATGGACACCCTTTCTGGATTAAGGAACCTTTCAAAAAGTAGATTGTAACCGATTGGGTCAATGTTGGTGATTTCGGTGGCATAAGCAACAGCAGAACCAGCAGCAGATCCCCGACCTGGTCCAACTGATACATCTAGGATCTTAGCGGCTTTGATAAAATCCTGTACAATAAGGAAATAACCTGCAAAGCCCATCTTTTCTATAACCTGAAGTTCGTAATTCAGCCGGTCTTCTATTATGGTAGTCAGGCCATTGTACTTTCGCTTTGCGCCTTCAAAAGAGAGATGTCTTAAATATTCATTTTCAGTATTGAACCCAGGAGGCAATGCAAAGTTTGGCAACAGGATGTCTCGTTTTAAATCTAAGTGTTCAATTTTTGAAACGATTTCCATTGTATTGTCCAGTGCTTCTGGAATGTCACTGAACAGGGCACTCATTTCGGCTTTGGTCTTGAAGTAGAACTGATCATTGAAAAAACGGAATCTGTTTTGAGTTTCAATATCCGATCCTGTTTGTAGACACAGAAGAATATCATGAGCTTCTGAATCTTCTTGATTCACATAGTGTGAATCATTGGTTGCAATTATTTTGATGTTGTTTTTTCGTGCTAACCTAATTAGAATTTGATTGATGTCTTCTTGGCTTAGATGTGATCCATCGACTTCTGGGATTTCATGCCTTTGTAGCTCAACGTAATAATCTTCACCAAAAATGTCCAGCCATTGTTTTAGCACCTTTTCCCCTTCTTCTTCTCCTTTCATGGCAATGGTCTGAGGAACCATTGCTCCAAGACAGCAAGAAGTTGCGATTATTCCTTCAGAGTATTTTTTGATAACCTCCATGCTAACCCTTGGGAAACCACGATAAACGCCATCAATAAAACCACTGGAACAAATTTTGCTCAAATTGGTATAACCTTTTTTATTTTTAGCCAATAAGAGTTGATGGTATCTTTTATCTTTTGCGCCTCCCCTGAATTCTTTTCTACTTGGATCCTCCACAACGTAGACCTCACAACCAATAATTGGCAGCACTTCGTGTTTTTTTGCAGAATTGAAAAAACTGAAAGCACCGAACATATTGCCATGATCAGTAATTGCAACAGCCCTTTGACCATCCATCTTGGCTTTTTCCATCATTGCATCTATAGCTGCAGCACCATCTAGGAGGGAATATTGAGAATGACAGTGTAAGTGGCAAAAATCCGGCATTTTGTGAGATTTTATTGAATTTATAGCTTAAAAAGCGAATAATGAATAAATGTGTTTAACAAATTGGTCAAATGAAAGCTTGAAAATGAAAATACTAGTGATATTCAGCTTTTTACTGGCTTTACTGAGGAGATTCAAAATTATAAAAATGAGCAACCAAAACCAATAGATTTAGCAAGTAAATGTTAAGAATTTGAAAATTTGAAAAAAAAACCAAAATCTAGTTGAATATCTTAATATTTTCTATCTTTGTTGCTGCATTTTTTAATTAATTAAAATTGGATAAAATGAAAAATTTTGCATTTGTATTATTGACTATGTTTTTTGTAGGTATGACATTTACCTCATGCAGCGACAATTGCCAAACTTGTACAGGTTGTACTGATACTGCTTTGAATACAGAGCACTGTGAAGGTGATGGTGCGCTAAGTGGATCTGTGTTTGACGCTGAAATCCTTAGTTATGAGGCACTAGGATGTACTTGCGACTAGTCATAATTTAGAATTAAGATTTAAAGCCGATTCTTGCATTTGCAGGAATCGGCTTTTCTTTTTTTTGTTTGATTATAAATAATGGGTGAATTGTGTTGAAATTTCCCCTTCTAATGTATTCCTTACTATTTTTGATGGCGGTTTAAAGGTTTGTGAAATAAGTTATTATTGATCTTTAAACTTTCCCAGAAGCACTTTAAATGTTGTTCTTCTGTTTTGCTGATGTTCTTCTTCTGAACAATTCATTCCATCTACGCAGTTGTTTACCAATTTACTTTCGCCATATCCCACAGGTATTAAGCGACGACTGCTTATTTTTTTTGTCAGCAAATAGTTTACAACAGATTCAGCTCTTTCTTGCGAAAGCTTTTGATTGTATTTATCGCTGCCTCGTGAATCGGTATGTGCACCCAATTCAACAATGATTTCTGGATTGTCATCCAACAGTTTCGCGATTTCATTTAATATTGGTTGAGCATCTTCCCTAATTTGAGCTTTGTCGAGATCGTAATAAATGTTTTCAATGACAATTTCTTTTTGTCTGAATATTTTATCCAAAAGGAATTGGACATTAATTATGTTGCTGTCTTTAGGTTCATTAAGTCGGGTATCAACTATTTTGGTTTGGGTGAAATAAGAATTGTTGCTTGCTGAAATTTTATATTCAGAATCTGCTTCTAATTTTAAGGTGCATTTGCCCATTTCATTAGTTATCAAGCGAGCAGAAATATTACTTTCGAGATTTAGCCCCAAAATTTCAACAATAGCATTTTCAAGGGCAATGGTTCTCTTTAAGCCACTATTGGGATCATCTGTTGAATTGTATTCCTTCTCGAGTATTTCAACATTTAGAATGTAAACTGGACCTTTCGGAATGCTGTCAATTTTTGGAATGCTGTCAATCTCTACTATTTCCTGTTGAGTCAAACTAGCAAATTGATAAATATCATCATTGCCTTTTCCTCCTTTTCTAGTCGATGAAAAGTAGCCTTTCTGGTCTAGTTTGTCTAATTCTTCTGGCAGTATGTATGGTTCTATGTACAGCGCAAAGTCATCCGCAGAAGAGTTGATGGGATATTTGAGGTTTTCGATATTGCCCCATCTTTTACCCGTGTTTTCTGCTACAAAAATATCCAATCCTCCCATGCCGGCATGTCCGTTCGAAGCAAAATACAATTTGCCATCTGTGTGTATAAAGGGGAATCCATCATATCCACTTGTATTTATTTCGGGTCCTAGATTTTTAGGATAAGTCCATCCTTCAGGTACTTTTTCTGAGACATAAATGTCTTTGTCTCCATAGCTATCTGGTGCATCTGCTGAAAAATAAAGACTAGACCCATTTGGGGTTATGAAAGGTTGCCCAACATTGATGCTGTCGTTTTCAAAGAATCGAATCAATACAGGTTCAGCCCAGTCTCCATCTTTTTTCTTAAAACTGAAATAGATGTTGCAAAAATTGTCTAACAGATCATTGCTTCCACAACGGGTGAAATAGACATTTTTATAATCTGGTGTAAAGGTTATTGTCCCTTCATTGAATTCAGTGTTTAATGAATCGCTGTAAGCTGAAACAGGACCATATCTTCCATTTTCTAATTTTTCAGCAAAAAACAAATCAGAATGCTTTTCTCCTGTCCAACCATAAAGATCTTCACCTGTCGCATCTTTTCTAGATGAAGTGAAAATAAGTCCTTTTCCTTGGTACCAAACAGATCCATAGTCAGAAGCAACAGAATTAATATCTGTCAAATTACTGATTTCAATTGGCAGAGGAGTGTCTTTCCATTCAAGGGCGAGCTTGCAGGAGTTGATCTGCTTTTTAGCAATGTCCCTGTCCAATGGATTGGAAAAAGAATAGTCTTTAAACACTTCAATAGCAGTTGTATACTTTTCATTGCTTTTCAGCATTAAGCCATATTTGAATGGCAGTTTGACATTTGAAGTGAAAATTATAGCCTTGGCATACCATTTCTCAGCAAGTAAGGTTTTATTGGATCTATTGTAGCAATCTCCAATTTTTTCAGCCAAAAAAGATTTGGTCAAATCATTCCCTTCCTGTTCGTATTCTCTAATAAATAGGTCTGCAGCTACACTGTATTCTTTATTGTCGAATGCTGTATCAGCATCCAATACCTCAAACCAAGACCTGCAAGAGGCAAGACAAAGAATGAAAAATGAGAGGAGCGTTATTGTATGTAATATTGATTTGAATTTCACCGAACGAATTTTGGCAATTGCAAAAGAACAAATTATTAACGAAGAATAGATAAAAAAAATTGAAAAGAACAAGATGTTCTTTTCAATTTTCGATAAGGATTGCCATATTTCTCAATGAATTCAACAAAATGTGGCAAAAAATCAATTTTTAACCGCTAGCGAATTTTTCGGGGTCAATCCCTTAGCCATCTCACTCTTAGCCATCTCAAATTTTATCTCCTTTCAATAAAGCTTAAATCATTATTATCATTATTTAATGAAAAGCATTTCATGGTACTTAGGAAGTGGCCAAAGCTTGTCATCGACAACCAACTCTAGCTTATCAATGTCCCTTCTGATTTTTTCGAAATAAGGAATGATTTTATCACAATATGCCTTTGAACGCTTAGGAATATCTGCAATCTTATTGATTTTTTTTCTTTCCTTAACCATTGCAATGACATTTTCATTGATGCTGTTGATTTTAGAACTGATGTATTCTATCAATTGTAATTGAGCTGTCATGGTACTTTTATTAAGTCCCAAATCTTTCATGCTTTTGCAATTTGTTAATAAAAGACCAAGATACTCGGCTGCTGCTGGCAAAATCTGAGAAGAAGCCATTGTTCCCAGCATTCTAGCTTCTATTTGGATTTTCATCTGATAGTTTTCTTGCAAAACTTCGTATCTCGCCAAAAGCTCTTCTTTGGTGAATATTTCATGCTTTGTGAAAAGTTTAACAGATTCCTTGCTTTCTAAAAAGTCCAAGGCAAAAGCAGTAGATTTTACATTGGAAAGTCCTCTTTTCTTCGCTTCTTTTGCCCAGTCATCGCTGTAATTATCTCCCTCAAACAAAATTGTTTGGCAGTCTTTGGAGTACTTTCTTAAGATTCTAAAAATTGCTCCTTCCTTTTTTTCTCCTTTTTTGACCAAATCATCAATCTCTTTTTTGAATTTAGTCAATTGTTCAGCAACTATTGTGTTGAGAACAGTCATTGGGAAAGCGGTATTGGCAGAAGAGCCAACTGCTCTGAACTCAAACTTATTTCCAGTAAAAGCGAATGGAGAAGTTCTGTTTCTATCCGTATTGTCCAATAAAACATCCGGAATCATGTTGTGGATATTCAGTTTTAGATCCATGCGCTCATATTCATCCATTTTTCCGTCTTTGACTTTCGCCATTAGCTCCTTTAAAACCTGAGTCAAGGTAGAACCTATAAAAACTGAAATAATGGCTGGAGGAGCTTCATTGGCTCCAAGTCGATGGTCATTTCCGGCAGATGCAATGCTTGATCTTAATAAATCAGCATAATCATTTACTGCTTTGATGGTATTTACGAAGAAGGTTAAGAATTGGAGATTCTTTCTTGGTGTTTTTCCAGGTGAAAGTAAATTTATTCCTGTATCCGTTGACATAGACCAATTATTGTGCTTACCTGAACCATTTAATCCGGCAAATGGCTTTTCATGCAATAGAACGCTTAGCTTGTGTCTTTTGCCAATTCGCTTCATTAAATCCATCAACAATTGGTTTTGGTCAACTGCGCGGTTTACTTCGTCATAAACAGGTGCGAATTCATATTGACCTGGAGCAACTTCATTGTGTCTGGTTTTCAATGGAATGCCTAGTTTTAAAGCTTCTGTTTCCAATTCCAGCATAAAAGAGTAAACTCTTTCAGGAATGGAGCCAAAATAATGGTCATCCAATTGTTGCCCTTTGGCTGGTCCATGTCCAAGAATGGTTCTTCCAGTGGCTTGCAAGTCTGGCCTAGCATAATAAAGCGCCTCGTCAATAATGAAAAACTCTTGTTCCCATCCAAGATTGGCTTTCACTCTAGCAACATTTCTATCAAATAAATTACATATTGGTAATGCTGCTTTATTAAGTATTTGCAGAGATTTTAAAAGTGGAGCTTTGTAATCCATTGATTCACCACCATAGGAAATGAAGATGGTTGGAATACAAAGGGTTTTTCCAGAAGAACCCACTTCTGATATAAAAGCTGGTGAGGAAGGATCCCATGCGGTATAACCTCTTGCTTCGTGAGTGGTTCTTAAGCCACCATTAGGAAAGCTAGATCCATCTGGTTCACCTTGTATTAGCATTGCACCGTCAAAGGACTCAATACCAGACCCTTGGCCATCTGGATTGAAAAAAGTATCATGCTTTTCTGCTGTTAATCCGGTAAGCGGCAAAAACCAATGCGTATAATGAGTGGCTCCCAAGCCAATGGCCCAGTTTTTCATTGCTGTAGCTACATCCTTAGCGATTGTTCGGTTTATTTTCTCCCCTTTCTCTATGATACTGTTCATCTCCTTGAATGTAGCCTTTGGAAGGTACTGCTCCATTTTATCAAGGGTAAAAACATTTTGAGCAAAATAGTCAGAAATTTTTGGCGATGGCCTATTAACGTCGATGCTTTCTCTCCCATATGCATCTTTAACTGCATTTATTCTAGCTGAAATCATATATCTATTGTTTTTAGTTCAAATTTACTTATTCCATTCGATTTTGTTTTGTAAAAAGTGAATAAGGATAAAAAAAGTTCACTAATCATTAAGCAAAAATGTAAAAATTTCAATAAAAATAGTGAATAGCATTGTTTTTATGAATAAAATGATATAATTTTGGAGTTAACAAGATGTTTTTGGCCTAAATCATAAAAATAAAACAAAAATAAAAAATTATAATATGAAATATAAATTTGAATACATTTGGTTAGATGGCACTAAACCAGAACCTGCATTGAGAAGTAAAACCAAAGTTATGGCTTTGGATAGTTATGATGGATCAACTTCTGTTTTACCTGTTTGGTCATTTGACGGCAGTTCAACGAATCAAGCTGATGGACATTCTTCCGATTGTTTGTTACAGCCTTCTAGAATTTATCCTGATCCGACTAGAAAGAATGCCTATCTGGTTATGTGTGAAGTTTTAAATCCAGATGGTACTCCTCATTCGACTAATAAAAGGAGTTCAATTGTCGACAATGATGAATTTTGGTTTGGATTTGAGCAGGAATATGTTTTGATGCAAAATGGAAAACCTGCTGGCTTCCCAGCTGATGGCTTTCCAGCTCCACAAGGGCCCTATTATTGTGCTGTAGGCAATGGCAATGTTTCAGGAAGAGACTTTGTTGAAGAACATTTGGATATTTGTTTGGATGCAGGTTTGGATCTAACGGGCATTAATGCTGAAGTTATGTTGGGTCAATGGGAATATCAATGTTTTTCCAAGGGAACTAAAAAAGCTGGCGATGATTTGTGGATAAGTAGATATTTGCTTTTCAGACTATCAGAAAAGTACAATTATAAAATTGAGTTACATCCAAAACCGGTTAAAGGAGATTGGAATGGATCAGGAATGCATGCCAATTTCTCAAACAAAGCGATCAGAGAGGTCGGAGGTAAAAAATTGATCGAGGGTATTTGTTCGGCCTTTGCCAATACGCACAACGAGCATATTGCTAGTTACGGATCTGACAATAATCAAAGATTGACAGGCCTACATGAAACCCAAAGTATTGAAAAATTCAGCTTTGGAGTCAGTGATAGAGGTGCTTCTATTCGAATTCCAATAAATGTTCCACTAAATGATTGGAAAGGATACCTCGAAGATAGGCGACCTGCCTCAAATGCAGACCCATACTTGGTTGTCGCAAAAATAGTTGAAACAGTTGAATCAGCAAAATTAGCACCAGTAATGGCCTGATTTGTTGAGGATCAAAAGAATAAAATTTGTGTTTATCGATGTGTTTAGAATTAAGTCCGGCATTTTTATGCCGGGCTTTTTTATTTCTAGGATAAACTAATTAACTTCGCCGTCCTTCTTATAAACGAAAAACAACTGTGCGATTATCAAGTCTAGAAATACATGGATTTAAGAGTTTTGCCGATAAGACTGTAATTAACTTTAACAAGAATATTACGGGCGTGGTAGGACCAAATGGCTGTGGCAAATCAAATGTGATTGATTCCATTCGATGGGTTTTGGGTGAACAAAGAACCAAAAACCTAAGATCGGATAAAATGGACAATTTGATCTTTAACGGGACCAAAATGCGAAAAAGCGCCAATCGTGCAACGGTTGTGCTTACATTTGAAAACGACCGCAACCTTCTCCCTTCTGAATTCACAACCGTAGCAGTGAGCCGTACGCTCTACAGAACAGGTGAAAGTGAATACAAAATCAATAATGTCAATTGCCGACTCAAAGACATCTCTGCTTTGTTTATGGACACGGGAATCAGTAGTGATTCTTATGCGATTATTGAGCTTTCCATGATCAACGACATTCTTGCCGATAAGGAGAACGTGCGTAGAAAACTGTTTGAGCAGGCCTCTGGTATTACTAAATACAAAAAGCGTAAACATGAAACCTTCAATAAATTAAAGGCAACAGAAGCCGATTTGGAAAGGGTGGAGGATTTATTGGCTGAAATTGAATCCAATTTGACTAGTTTGGAGAAGCAGGCTAAGCGGGCAGCTAAATACAATAAAATCAAAGGACAGTATAAAGATTTTAGTCTAAACCTTGCCACCAGCAAATTGAGCAAGTACAAAGGCGTTTTTGAAGAATTAAAAAATAATACGGAGACTGAAATTGCCAACAAAAGCAATTTAGAAGAACGTGTCGCTGCTTTAGAACAAAAGATTCTCGATTCAAAAAGTCTAAGTTCTGAAAAAGAAATTGAGTTAAACGAAGCGCAGATTGCCCTCAACAACCACATTGATAAATTGAGGTTTGAGGAAAACAATAAGGGCTTGATGAATGAAAAAATCAAGTTTTTAATCGAAAAGAAGCGAAATCTGATTAGTGGACTGGAGGAGGATCAAAATTCTGTTACCCGCCTAAAAGCAGAATTGCTTGAATTGGAAGAAAAAGTAGTAGAAGAAGAAGCAAAATTGCAAGAAACGCTAAATGAGCTGAATTCTGCAAAAGATGAGAATTCAGAGATCAAGGTGCAATTCATGCAGAAGAAAGAACACCTTAATAAATTAGAGGAAGAATTAAGAGAATTTGAGCTTAAATACTTTGCTCTTGAAAAAGAGATTGCTGTAAACAAGAATGATAAAGAAAACCTTTTAAGAGAAATTGGTCAAAGTAAATTGCAATTTGAAAGCAAGCAGCAAGAACTTGAAGTTTTAAAGAAAGAAAAAGAAAGTTCAGAAAGCCAAAATGCAAGCCTTAAAAAAGAATGGGAAGGCCTCAATGAACTTCAAGAGTCGAATAAAAAGAAAATCTCTTCACTTGAGCAAAATTTGGAAAAGGTAAGAGAAGAATTCATTGTTGTAAACAGAGATTTGGATTCCAAAAGGAATGAGTTTGACCTTACTAAAAGCTTGATTGACAACTTGGAAGGTTTTTCCAATGCGACAAAGTTTTTGAAAAACAATAAAGATTGGCAAAACAAAGGTTTACTGGTTTCTGATGTTTTTGATTGTAAAGATGAATACAAGGTTGCTATTGAAAATTATTTAAGTCCAGTTCTTGAACACTATATAGTTGAAGACTTAAATCAAGCCGATACTGCTATTTCATTATTGAAAGGGGCCGAGAAAGGGAAAGCAAGCTTCTTTCTTCTAAAAGAGATTGATGGGCAATCAAAACCAGCTTCCAAAATTGAGGGGTACACCATTGCAAGTGAACTGGTTAAGGTAGATAAGAAGTATTTGAATTTAGCGAATCACCTTTTGAAAAACGTTTATGTAACAGATGGTGATGCTGACTCATTTCCATTTAATAAGTTTACTGACGCAATTGTGTTGAGCAAAACTGGAGATATTATCCGAAGTTCAGGGAAAATTGTTGGTGGATCTGTTGGAGCCTTTGAGGGTAAAACGATTGGTCGTATTCAAAATATGGAGCAATTGGAAAAGGACATTGTTTCCTTGAATGAAAAAAGCAGTAAATACTCTGGAGAAATAAATGAATTGAAGTCAGACTTGGATGTTTTGAAGAAATCACAACTTCCAAAAGATTTGGCCAATAAACAGAATCAAATCAACCAACTTCAGAATAAATTGGCTTCTTGCGACGCTAGAATTCAAAATTATGAAAACTTCTTAGAGGAAAACAGTGATAAGTTTACTGTGATTAATCAAAAACTTCAAACCATTGACAATGCATTGGATGGTTTCCAGGCTGATTTGAATATTGCTTCCAGTGAAATGGAAAATCAAAAAAATATTACGAACGATTATAGAAATTCTTATGTAAATTCTGAATCACAGCTGTCTGAAAGTAGTGAGCATTACAATAGATTGAATTTGAAATTTTACCAGCAACAAAATTTGCTTGGTAGCATTCAACAAAAAATTCAATTCAAAAATAACAACATCTCAGAACTTAACTCTAAGACGGATATCAATAAGCAATTGTTGGAAAATACAGATGGCGAAATTGAAGGGATTGAGGGCTCTATAAGAAACAGTGATGGCGATATTGGAGGCCTTTATGAGGAAAAAGACGAATTGGAAGCAGCTGTTCAAAATATCGAAAAAGAATACCACACCGTTCGTAATCAAATAGAAGAAATTGACCAAGAGGTCAAACAAATCCAAAAAAATAAAGAAAACACTGATCAGCTCATATCTTCCCTGAAAGATAAAAAAAATGAGTTTGATATGAATCTTCTTTCCATCAAGGAAAGATTAAAGATAGAGTTCGGTATCGAAATCCAAGAAGTAATGGAGATGGAAGTCGATGCAAAGCTCAACTTGGAAGAACTAGAACCCAAAGTTGAAAGACTCAAAAAGAGAATTGAGAATTTTGGTGAGGTAAATCCATTTGCTGAAGAGGCCTACAATGAAATGAAAGAACGTTTTGATTTCATTACAGAGCAAAAAAATGATTTGCATGAAGCTCAGAAGAACCTGGTTGAAACGATAAATGAAATTGAACAAAGTGCCACGGAGAAATTTATGGAGGCATTTAACAAAGTTAAAGACAACTTTAAGTATGTCTTTAAACGTCTGTTCAGTGAAGAAGATGTTTGTGATTTGTTCCTGACAGATCCAGATAATCCGCTTGAATCCAAAGTTGAGATAACAGCTAAACCAAAAGGAAAGCGTCCTTTGACAATCAATCAACTTTCGGGTGGAGAAAAAGCTTTGACTTCTATCTCTTTGATTTTCTCATTGTACCTGTTGAAGCCAGCACCTTTCTGTGTCCTCGATGAGGTTGATGCACCATTGGATGACGCCAATGTTGGGAAATTCAACAACATTATCAAGCAGTTTTCTGAGAACTCACAGTTTATAATTGTAACTCACAAAAAAGAAACAATGGTTCATGTTGAAGCTATTTATGGCGTAACCATGGCTGAACCTGGAATTTCAAAAGTTGTTCCTGTTGAGTTTGCCAGTTTAAATTAAATATTCAATTTGTAAGAATAAGCATAATTTTTTTTTGTGCCAATTCGTATTTAATTGTAAATTAGAGTTTAAGAGCCAAGTGAATCCTGTAAAAGCGAATTTCGTATTCCCGGTAGGCAAAGTCTAACCATGCGTGTGTTTTTGATCCCTGATTAAAATGTAGGCTTATTCATTGTAGATTTGGTCGGTTTTTGAACTGTTTTTGAAGTATGTTTCTTCAATTTCATTCAGCTAAACCTTCCATTTAATAGGATTCTTTGGTTTTATGAAAATATTCTAACTAACGCAATATGATTAACCAAACTACCCAAGTTGCCGTTCAATCCAAACTTCCGAGGATTGGACCTTCGATTTTTTCTGTTATGTCCGAATTGGCAGCAGAACACAAGGCTATAAATCTTTCTCAGGGTTTTCCAAATTTCCCTGCTTCGAAAGAGCTCATAGATTTGGTCGGAACGTATATGGATAAAGGGTTTAATCAATATGCCCCTGCAGCTGGCGTTCCTGAATTGAGAGAGATTTTAGCGGATAAAATTGAAAAGTCTTACAATAGAAAGGTTAATCACAATACTGAAATTACCATAACAGCTGGTGCAACTCAAGCCATCTTTACCACCATCATTTCGCTCATAAAAGAAGGAGACGAGGTTATGGTGTTTGAACCGGCCTACGACAGTTATATCCCATCCATTAAAATGGCTGGCGGGATGCCTATTAAAGTGGCCTTGACTGGACCAGATTATAAGATTCCATGGGCGGAGGTTAAGAATAAAATTTCATTCAAAACCAGAATGATTATCCTCAATACCCCGCACAATCCAACTGGAACCATAATTGATGAAGAGGACATCAAACAACTCAAAATAATCACAGAGGGAAATGACATCATTATTTTAAGTGATGAGGTTTATGAACACGCAGTTTTTGATGATCAAAAACACATCAGTATTTTACAGACGTCCTTGTTTGACCGCTGTGTAAGTATCTATTCATTTGGTAAAGTATTGCATACAACCGGCTGGAAAATAGGCTATTGCGTTGCACCAGAATACCTTATGAATGAATTTAGAAAAGTTCATCAATTCAATGTCTTTGCGGTCAATACTCCCATACAGCATGCCATTGCCGATTATTATAAAAAGGAAGAAAATTATTTGAGCGTCTCTCCATTTTACCAACAAAAAAGAGACTATTTTCTCGAATTATTAAAGGACAGTAAGTTTGAATTTATACCTTCTTCAGGAACCTATTTTCAACTTTTGAAATACAGCGAAATCAGTGATTTACCAGATGAAGAATTTGCTAAAATGTTGACAATTGAACACAAGGTTGCTAGCATTCCTATCTCTGTTTTTTATACGGACAAATTCGATGCTAAAGTCTTAAGATTTTGCTTTGCTAAAACCAATGAAACGCTGGAAAAAGCCGCGGAAAGATTATGCAAGATCTAACAGTAGCACTTGTACAGTTTTCGCAAGTTTGGGAGAATAAGGCCCAAAACTTGAAACGGATCGAGGAGTTAATCCTTGATGTGGAGGCGGACTTGGTCATCTTACCTGAAATGTTCAATACAGGCTTTAGCATGAATCCTGAAAACCTGGCAGAGAATATGGATGGTCCTGCGATTCAATGGATGTGTGAAATTGCAGAAAAGAAATCAATCAGTATTACGGGCAGTTTAATTGTCGAAGAGGACGGGAAATATTACAACAGATTGGTTTGGGTCAACCCATTTGGCGTTTATAAGTACTATGATAAAGGACATTTGTTTGGTTTAGCTGGTGAAGATAAGTTTTATACCAGAGGTACAAAACCTAAGTTATTCTTGTGTAAGGGTTGGAGTATTTGTCCATTGATTTGCTATGATCTTCGTTTTCCTGCTTGGAGCCTCAATCGTTTTGCTCCACAAAACCACGAATATGATTTACTGATTTATGTGGCCTCTTGGCCTGAATTGCGATCGGAACATTGGAAAAAATTATTAGTTGCCAGAGCTATTGAAAACCAAAGCTATGTTGCAGCCGTAAATAGAATTGGTACAGACAATGATGGTCTAGATTATTCTGGCGATAGCGCTTTTATTGATTTTTCTGGAAATGTGATTGCTTCTGTTCACAAAGAAGAGAAAGTATTGATTTGCACACTCAGTCGTGGACAATTAAAATCGTACAAAGAAAAATATCCTTTTTGGAAAGATTCAGATCATGTTGTTGTAAAGTAAAAAAATATTTAATTACAGCTTATAGATTAATTGTATTGCCCCGGAAAAACATTTTTACTGGTTTTAATAGGACAAGTAAATTTACGATCCAGGAATGTCTCTGTAAAATCGTATGTCTGTCATCAATTTTAACAATAAAATAAATTACAATGGGTATTAAAGAAAAATTTTCAGCAGAAGATTGGGAGTTTCTATGCACAACTCCACTTTTAGTAGGTTCTTCTATGTCAATGGCAGGAAGTAGCGGAATTATGGGAACAATGAAAGAAGCTTTGGCAAGCACGCAGGCTTTTCTTTCAGGAGCAGAGGATTTTCCAGACAATGAATTGGTTTCAGCAATGGGTCTTAAACCAACAAATATGGAAGAAGCTAGAAGCACTGCTAAAGCTCAAAGAGAAAAAGTGATGGGTCGAATGAAAGAATGTGAGATAAAATCTTCGGAAGACATGAGAGCCATGGTTTTGGATGATTGTCGCAAGGCTTCTTACATTATTGGTGAAGCTGGAGAAGATGCCCTAGGAGTAGGTTTCAAAGAATGGTTACTTAGCATTGCTGATAAAGTGGCCAATGCCGCATCTGAAGGTGGATTCCTTGGATTTGGTGGAACTAGATACAGCGAAGAAGAACAAAAGTTTACAGCACAATTAAGAGAAGCATTGGGCATGGACCCAGTGGTTTAGTAGGCTGGTCTTTAAATGCTTGCCTTTAGCCGTTGGTTGTTGGCCCCAATAGAGGGGAAACAGATAACGCATAAGAATGGAGTATTGTTTACCGACTAGGATCCTTTCGACAGATGGGGAGAATGAAAGAGGCTTAATGTATTTCATGCAGCTAATTAGAAGATTTCTCCTCTGTCGAAAGACAAGTATGGTGGCGGAAACATATTGTGGTACGGAAACAAATAGGGCAGAAGGCAATGCGGAGGTATGGTGTTTGCCAACAACTGCTCTTTCGATCTATAGGGAGAAACTTCTTCCTCTCTGAATGAAAGAGGCTTAGATGTATTTCATGCAGCCAATCAGAAGATTTCTCCTCCGTCTAAATGGCAATGACAAGTGTTGGAGACAAACCAAAAGCCAACAGTCAATAGCCAACAGCCAACAAAAAAATATATGTATCAACTAAGTCAAATATGGGTTTATCCCATTAAATCAATGGGAGGTATTTCATTGAAATCTTCTGCTGTAAATTTTCGTGGATTGAAATTTGACAGGCGTTGGATGTTGATCGATGAAAACAATAGATTTATTTCCCAAAGGGAAAACGCTAGTTTGGCATTGTTTAAAATTGAAATTTCTGAAGAAAGTTTGCTGATC
>CALBCY010000261.1 GCA_937927195.1 uncultured Chitinophagales bacterium | reverse complement strand
AACCAACCATCAAACAACCCGCTCTGTCAGGAACAACCCGCTCTGTTTTTTCGACCGTCCCACTCTGTCTTTTCGGACGCATCACTTTGTCTTTTCGACCGTCCCACTCTGTCCTGAACAACCCACCCTGTCTTTTCGACCGTCCCACTCTGTCTTTTCGACCGCTAGGGAGAAATCTTATTAGCACGAAGCCTTCCATGGAGAATTCTAGAATGCTTGCGTTTACAAACCAAGCTACTTCAAACAACCCACTCTGTCTTTTCGGACGCATCACTTTGTCTTTTCGACCGTCCCACCCAGTCTTTTCGACCGCTAGGGAGAAATCTTATTAGTACGTGCCTTAAAAAAAGAGCTTGATAAGTTTCAAACGCTCTACCTACTCAATAACAAAAAAAGCTGAACCAATAATTTGATTCAGCTTCTCCATCTTTTTTCAATGCCTCCATTTTTTCGAGCGATCAACAGAACTAAAGACGAATGGTTTTCTTGACCTTCGATTTGTTGTTACTTCCATTGTTGTCAGAATTTTTTCTGATCATGAAATTCGACTTATTGATTTTAGAACCAGTGCTGTCCTCATAAATATTTTTATACTTCAACCAAGTTTGATCCTCTTGTTTTTTGCCATTGATTTTCAATTCTTTCTTGTTCAATTCAAGTGAATATTTATTGCTACTTTCAATAAGACCATCTTTGAGCAACTCTGACTCAATTCGATTTATTAATTGATCGTCTGAGTCATCTGAATTGATTCCATCAGGAAAAAGTCCCTCTATTTCAAGCTCTTGAAATCGATCTTGCAGTGTTTCCATTTGTTCTTCCAAATTGTTGAAAAGCTCACTGTTTGCGCCTTCCATTTGTTCCAAAGATTCAAATAGTTTGGCCATTGACTCATCCATTTGTCCATCGTCAAAGAAATTGAATGAACCATTGAATAGTGAATCAAAATTTTGACCATTCAATTCCTGCCAATTAAAGGCACTTCCATTAATGATAGAATCCACATCGAAATTGTAATTGAAACTTTTAAAGAAATCATCACTGTTTAGATCAAAGTCTTCGAATTTATCTGTGTCAAAATGGAAACTGTTGCCATTGTTGTAATTATTATTAATTACAGTATCCTGGTTTTCCAATAACTTTCCATCAATGTAAACTTGCCCGTCAATGATTTCAATGGCCGTCGAATTGCTGTTGCCATTTTGAATCGTAATTTGTGTTTCTCCATTTTCATCTTTCGTGATTATGGTTTGTCCTCCAAACGGATGTGCTGGAGCTGCAGGCGCAACTGGATTAACTGGAGGACGTGGCACTTTAGGTGATCTTGTGATGGATGGTGGATTGGGAGGCAAAGGTGGCTGCACAGAGCCCAGTCCATTTAAAATATCATCAATCAATTCTTGATGCTGTACATACTCAGATTCAGGAATTAGTTTTCCATTAATTCTTAACTTTTGTACCTCACCATCTTTTATTTCTAACTCAGTTTCATTCCCATTCTCATTGATTCTTATTTTTTGCTTTGAAGATCTTTTTGACGAATCGATCATCGTTGGAAATCCTTCAAATTTTTCATTGATACCAGAAAGAATCTTAGGAGCAGTAAGCTCAAAATTTTCTAAATGTGCATGAGAAATATTAGAGATGAAGTTTAAAGGATTACTGTTGGTGAAATTACTTTCAAAGGCAGTGGCAATGCTTTCATCCAGCTCTTTGTTTTGTGCTGTGTTTTCTGCAGCATTTTGTTCAATAATTTTTTCTCTTGAAAGAGATTCCGTTTCAGCATTTAAAACAATTGCTTCTATTTCCTGAATTTCGTTATTATTGTCAAATGCTTGTTTTGTTTCAATAATTTCATTTTCAGCACTGATCGTAAACGATAATCCGGCAACCGCGAATAATAGTAAAAAGCCAACAATGAATTTTTCCATTTTATTTGAAGTTTTTTGTGGTTGATTTAAAATTCTTTTTATTCTGTATAAAAGGTGTTTCTGCTTACCTACAATAGCCATGGCCAATTGTGGTTGTTGATGAAATGTGTTCTCCAATTCAAGTAAGCTCTTGGCATAATCCATTTCACTATTGCATAATTTCACAGCAAAGTCATCACAGCAATTTTCTCTTTCAGTTCTTATTTTTTCTGAAATCCACCAAACGGCAGGATGATAATATAGAACAGATTCAGTAATGACTTGAGCAATGTTCATTAGATAGTCTTTCCTTTGTATATGCGCCAATTCATGAGCTATAATTGCTTGAATGGTTTGTGCTTCTAAGCCACTTAGAAGACTTGCAGGAACCAATATTAATGGCTTGAAAAAACCAACGGTCATTGGCGATTTTGCAATCTGGCTTTCGCACAATCTTACTGGTTTTGAAATGGAAACCTGATTCATCAATTCTTCGAAAATGTTATTCCATTTCGATTCTTGAATGGCTACGGCCTGATTTTTCAACCTTTCAATATAGACAAGTCCTGAGACTAATTTCAAAAGAAAAAAGATCATTCCTATAAGCCAAATACAAACGATGTTTGATGATTGGCTATGAATAAAATTTAAACAAGTCTGTAGCAAATTATTGAGAGTTTCACCACCAATGGCTGTTGCCTGCCCCCCTGACATAAATAGGTTTTCCAATAGAAGACTTCCTGCACCAGTTAAGTTTGCTGCATTGTTAATGCTTGTTTGATAATCCAAAACGGAATACTCATAGGCAAAAGTGCCAATAAAACTAAAGGTGACTGTTGCCAATGCCAATACTGAAATATTGTATTTAAAATTAGAAGATTTGCTTTTGAAAATGCCAAGTAGGATGGCCAATACAAAAGCAATTGTTGTTGCCTGCCAAATGGAATGAACAACTGTCCATCCCAAGGCCTGAATTAGTTCGGGAGATAAAGTTTGTTCAATGTTCATGATTTCTTATTTTCGGTTTTTTTAATCAGCGCTTTAATTTCAATTTTTTCAATAAAGGCCTTTATTTCATCCAATTCCTCCTGAGAAGCCTCATGATTGCCCAAGGCTTGAAGAACCAACTTGCTAGCAGAGCCGCGGAAAGTACTGTCAACGAATTTTTCCAATAAGCTTTTTTGTGTTGCTTTTTCCTTGATCTGATGAGCATAAATGTGTTTCTTGCCAGATATTTCTCGAGTCAACAAGTCCTTTTCATTCATTAGTTGCATGATTTTTAAGGTTGTTGTATAGCCCACTTCTTTCTTCTTGTTGAGTTCATCGTTGACAAATCGGACACTAGATGGCCCATGCTGCCAAAGGATGTTCAGTACTTCAAGTTCAGATTCTGTTGGATTCTTTTTTGCCATTTTGAATTGATTGAGTGATATTTTTTATGAAATCTATTCCAAATATATACGAACTGTTTCGTAGTTACCAGCTTTATTACGAATAGTTTCGTAGTTTATTGTGTTTTTAACATTTTAATGGCTGTTTGAAATACTATTTGATCTCATAGTGGATCCCATAGTGGATCCCATAGTGGATCTCATAGTGGATCTAAAGGGCAATAATGCGAATAGTCTGGCTATTTATAGCGTTTCTACCAAAGAGTAATCTCAAAAGAAATATTTTAGAAATGACAAATTATTATTGACTGTATATTCAGTATCAACAAGGGGAATCGTTGTTTCTAAGCCAAAAAGAATGACCAAGGGAAGAGGAAGAAATCACCAACTACTACTAACAAGCTATATTTGTCCTAATACCATTGTAGCTGTACTAACAACGATGGCGAAGCCAACTGCACCAACAGCATGGCGAAGCTCATGCCTACCAACAGCGAAGCGTACCTAATTATGGCTTCTCTGCAATTTATCAAGAGCGGACTTTACAGCATCCGCCCTTTTCTTCTTTAAAATAAACTCAGGTTCACCAGCTCTCTCTTCGCAGTTTTCAAGGGCACAGTTTTCACAGGTGTGATTGATAATGGTTCTTTCAATAACAGGATCACTCCAAAATTTGATTTTCTTTCTGAGGTTGGGATTAATCAAAAATCCGATTGTAACACTTGAGTTATTGTTTTCGGTTGGTTTGAGGTCTCTGGCCAAGGTAATGCAAAGGTATTCTTCGCCAGTATCGTAATTTTGAGCAATTTGAATGCCGACCATCGGTTCAGTTGCTTTAGAATTTATTTGCTTTTCTTTGAAATCGAATAAAAGCTTTGTTCCTATAAACCTGCGGCAGTAATGGTGCCAACTCTGATCGGCAATGGGATTTCTACTATCACCTAAATACAATTCTTTTGTCATTTCTATTCGATCCTTTTGCAGGTCGTGTTGAAACCGGACGAAGAACAAATCTTTCACTCCTGAAAACTTAGGAATAATTCCAGTCATTCTATGAATCAAAACTTCTGGAGAAACCTGGTACTTGTTAAGCATGTTCAAAAAGTGCAGGCCGTCCCATGATGGGTTTGCAAATAATGCATCCATGTCTTCGACCAAACGGAACCTATTGATTAAAACTGCAGCTGTGCAATAAGTCGCCAGGAAATTATTGAGAATATGATCAAAAGAATTGACCTCTACCAACATAGAAATGTTGGAACGCTTTTGAACTTTGAGAATGTTAAAAGCGATTTCACGACCAATGACAAACAGTCTTTGATTTTTATTTAACAATGGATTTAGAAGCAACTTTATGTGTGTGGCACCTGGAATGTAAACGTAACGGTTGTTTATCAATTCGGGATATTCTTCAAGAGAATAATCCTCAACCACATAATTGTATTTTTTTCTGATGATTGAAAGTGCAGTTTCATAATCAAAAGTCCCCTTTGGATTGATTTCAAATTTTTCAAGGAAAATGTCTCCTCCTTCCTCTAGTTCATCAAAGTAATTATTGTGCAATTCTTGGTAGGCCCGTAGGGCAGCAAAATAAAAACGCTCTTTTTGATTTTCATAGTTTCTGGCAATTTCAACTATCGTACTGATGAAAGCGGCAACCTTGGCAGGAGAGTTTTCAAGAGATTCTACCATTTTACCCAAGTCAAAACCAAAAGTGTTCAAAGGCAAATCAGTAATTATATTGGAATGCAGCAGGTCGGTCAAAGGAGCCAAAGGACCAGCCAATTTTAATGAAACCATTTCATCATAACCAACATTAAAGACATCAGCCAAGGAAACAATTTTATCAGCTTTGGGGTATTTTTTTCCTTTTTCTATTTCATTGATATAGGAGGGTGAAAGTTTGGCCAATTTAGACAACTCTAATAGCGAAAGGCTCTTTTTTTGCCTTAACTGCTTCAATTTTAACCCAAAAATAATACGAATGTTCTCTTCCTTTATCATAGTTTGTATACACTTGTTCCTTTAATAAAACAAAAATAGCGAAATTTCGCTATTTTTTATAATGCCTTTCACTTCACCATGATCCATCCAGTGACCTCGCCTCCGATTCATCCAGTTTTTCGACTCCTTGGACATGGCCAGCTTGCCCGCATAAGGCAGTCATCTCGAGCGGAATGGAGAGATCTTCAATAAGAGAAGCAAAAGAATTGTAATTTTTCTAATAATGCTGTTTCATTTTTTAAATTTGCCCCATGATTCAAAGAATACAAAGTATCTATTTGGCCTTGGTTGCCATCCTTTGCATAGCTTTTTTATTTGTGCCAAGTGTTGAGATAAATGATGTTTATATACTCGCAAAAAATCAAATTATGTTATTGATTGGCAGCCTGTTGATTGCAGCAATTGCAGTGGGTAGTATTTTCCTTTTTAAAAATCGTCCTTTACAGATCAATTTAGGCTATTTAAATCTGCTTCTGATTGCGGTTTTGATTGGGATTGCAGGATATACGGAGTTCAGTGATGGAGACTTTCAGCCAACAATTGGTGCAGCACTTCCACTTTTGTTTCTAATTTTCAATCTACTGGCTATTTCAGGCGTGAAAAAAGATGAAAAATTAGTCCGTTCTACTGACAGACTGAGATAATTCACAGAATTTGCACCCAATTATTGGGAAAAAGCTAGATGCATGCTAATGTCGCAGTACAATTTTTACTTGTGGCAAGACAAAATTATCTTGGGCAAGGTGATTCGTTCTTGGGGGAAGTTTATTCATCCTGTCAATCCTTAAGTAATAACCTGAGTTCGACTTTTAACTTGTTGGTATTCAATTGATAAAGTAATTAGAATTTTTAATTTAGCGATTAATTGGACATTTGTCATTTTAGCGTAAGAATTTTCTTAAATCCGTTAAGAAAAAAATTCTGTTTGAG
>CALBCY010000260.1 GCA_937927195.1 uncultured Chitinophagales bacterium | reverse complement strand
TCACATACAAGCCAGCTTGCTTTGGATGCTCGGTACGACCAAACATCGAAAACTGTGCAAAGGGCAAGCCCACTTTCAACCTTTCCGCTTTAATTTCGTCTATAAATAAACGATCTAGATCGGCTTTAACAAAATTTTAACCGCAAAATTCATAATATTAGGGGCGATCAACTTGTTAAAGATCGGTAATCTATTATATATTTGATAAAAAAAATTTGAAGTATGAAAAATTTGTCTGCCTTAATTTTTGCAGCTATTTTGGGTAGTCTTATAACTTTGGGAATTTATAAGGGATTGGGAATGGACAAGAAAGTAGTTACCATTCAGGAAGAACAAACCATTCCTACGGCTTTTACCAATGCGGTACATCCTTCACCAACTACTCCTGCAATTTCTGCCGCTGAACCCGTCGATTTCAGAATGGCCGCTGCTAAAAGTATGCCGGCTGTAGTCCATATCAAGTCAACCGTATCTACTGCTTCTAGTGGTGGCGGTGGTAATCCATATGGAAATGGAGATATCTACGAATATTTCAAAGAATTTTTTGGGGACGATTTGTTTGATGGAGCACCTCCAGGAGGAGCACCAGGTGGACAGGACAGGCAATCAAGTGGATCTGGAGTGATTATTAGCCGAGACGGTTACATTGTTACAAACAATCATGTAGTGGAAGGTGCTTCAGAATTGGAAGTAACCCTTTATGACAATAGAAGCTTTCCAGCCGAATTAATCGGGACTGATCCTTCTACTGATTTGGCAGTTATCAAAGTAAACTCTTCGGCATTGCCAACCTTGGAATTAGCCAATTCAGATGAAGCAAGAGTAGGAGAGTGGGTTTTGGCAGTAGGAAATCCTTTCAATCTGTCTTCAACAGTTACGGCTGGAATTGTCAGTGCAAAAGGAAGGAGCATCAACATTTTAAATGATCAGTATGCAATCGAATCTTTTATTCAAACGGATGCTGCGGTAAATCCTGGCAATAGTGGAGGAGCACTGGTTAATGTTGATGGTGAACTCTTGGGAATCAATACAGCCATTGCAACCAAGACCGGGTACTTTCAAGGTTATTCATTTGCTGTTCCAGTCAATATCGTACAAAAAGTAGTCGATGATTTGATCAATTATGGTGGTGTTCAAAGAGCCTATCTTGGAATTCGAATACAAGACTTGGATAGCCAATTGGCCCAAGAAATGGGCTTAGATATTTCGCAAGGTGTTTACGTTGGTGAAATATTGGAAAATGGAGCAGCCAAAAAATCAGGAATGATGGTTGGAGATGTCATAGTCGATGTTGACGGAATGCCAGTCAAAAGCGCTCCTGAGCTTCAAGAGATTATTGGAAGAAAACGTCCAGGTGACTATGCCGATGTAACCGTTAATCGTCAAGGTAGAGATAAGAAAATAAGAGTTTCATTAACAAACAGATCTGGAAGCACCGACCGTTTTGCAGAACCAGCAGGAGGAGAATTGTTGTCCAGATTGGGCGTTTCCGTTCAAGATCTTGGTCCTACAGATTTGAGACGATTGGACATCGACGGAGGAACCATCGTAACTGAAATCGTTCCAGGAATTGTCAGCAAAGAAACGAAAATGAGAGAAGGTTTTATTATCCTAAAAGTAAACGACAGAGATGTTCGCGATACTGGAGATTTCATAAACACCCTCAACGGAAAACGTGGTGGTGTTATGGTCGAAGGTATCTATCCAGGAGACCCAACAGTTTATTTCTATGCCTTCGGATTGTAATTCAGATTGTATTAAAAGAATAAGATAGTTTTTAAGCGAATTATCGAAAAACAATTTCAAATGTGCCTGTTGCAATTAAGTTTGCTTCAGGCATTTTTTTGTTCGTGATTGAATGATCTAATATGATTTCCGAAACTCTTTTTGAATGCTTAAAAGTTGATGAAATTTCATTTACAGTAAAAAAAACTTCAATGAATTCTGTTTTTTGTTACTTTTTTCGTACTAGTCACTAAGTGACTAATACGAAAAAAAATCGGCTTATAAAAGAACCAAGCACAAAAAAATATTTCTGGAAGGAATTGAAAAATTAACTGTCTTAAATTGTATAAAAATTAATTCCCGTGAAATTTATCCTAAAACTTTATTCGCAAAATAGGTAAGCATTTTAATCAACTCCTTTTCTTTTCCTTTCTTGTTTCGAAGACTTGTCATTTTTGGAAGGTGTTGAGCAAAGTAAATTTGATTATTGGCCATTTCAAACAAATTGCTTGCAAGGCTAATGGCATATGGAAATTTAGGATTTATTTGAACCATGATATCAGCGACTGTCTTTATCAGAGATTTATAAGAAAAGAATAATCCGACCTTATTTTCATCGTCAACCGCGTAGGTATGATAAGACTTGGAACCCTCGTTGATAATAACTCGATGTAGAATGTTTTCATTGATGTATTCATTCAAAGAATTTTCAGAAGTTGCCTCAACAATGTTTATGATAGAAATTTCTAACTTGCTCTGAGGATCTTTGATGTTCTTTATATTTATTTTAATCAAATAATGGACCCATTCCCAATACCAAGAGCTTAGAAAAAGCAGCAGCATATGTTTGTTTTCAAAATATCGGTATATAGATTTTTCAGCAGAACCGATCTCCAAGGCCAGTTTCTTAAAAGTAAAAGCCTCAAAACCAATCTTATCGATTAGCAATATGCTATGCTTCAAAATTTTTTTTCCCAATTCCGTGTCCTGAGGGTCACGACAATATAGGCTTGCATTCATTTGAAATTTTATTCCAAGGATCATCTTTGTTGCTTTTCGGAAAAAAATTAGTGTTTTTAATCTAGATTGTGAATGAGCACTTTCTTTTAGTTTTATAACCAATAGCACTGTTGATGAAGTGTTTATGCTTTGAATTATAGAGTATTTCTGTTCATTTCAAAAAAATAATAAACAGATCTCTTTTCGCGATTACACCAAATAGAGGCGATTATCTGTCTAGAAACCACATCTATTATTCAAAATCTAGGGCTAAAAATGCAATATAGTAAGGTTTATTGGTACTGTGAAAATTTTTTTGTCAGTATTGTGAACACTTTGAACAGTAAAGTGTTCATTGAAGACAGTATTTAAAACTTTATCGACAGTAATACTGGCATTTTAATTTTGTTTGATTTATATTTGGGGATTAATTTATATTACTGATGAGATTTATCTTTTTTATCTTAATTATTTTTTCTGTACTTGCCAAGGATTTGGTATTGGCCATAGGTTTATTCGATGATACAACTATCAGCATGACGGATGGCCCATTTGAAAATAATTCTGAAAAAGAAAACCAAGAACCTTCGGAGGAAAAGTCCAAAATTGATTTTTTGACGGAGGATCTATTGGCTTACAGTCATTCGATTTTTCATAATCTCAGACTAGGCTTTGTTTCACGATTGAAGAAAATGCCTGCTCTGGAAATAAGCAGTCCACCTCCAAGGTGAAAAACGCTCCTAATTAGCAGACCATTGTTGGTTTCTATTGCCATTTTGGTCTTTCTGTTCATCACTTTTTTTAGCAGATTGGATTTCTTTTTATAATCTATCTGTAATTCTTCATGGTACTTGGTATTAAATTTTGATTTTTTTGGAGTTCTAATAAATTTCAATGAATCATCAACCACTATTTTGTACAAAACTGTTTGTTTATGAGTTCTAATAACAACACTTCATTTTTTAGTAATATTAAAAATGATCTTCCAGCTAGTATTGTCGTATTCTTTGTCGCTTTGCCCTTGTGTTTGGGGATTGCTTTAGCAAGTGGTGCGCCATTATTTTCTGGGCTGATTGCCGGTATCATCGGTGGAATAATTGTCGGTTCACTTAGTGGGTCGCAAATCGGTGTAAGTGGCCCTGCTGCCGGATTGGCAGCAATCGTTTTGACTGCCATTGGAACGCTTGGAGGGTTTGAAAACTTTTTGCTTGCTGTCGTTCTAGGTGGATTTATTCAGATTGGATTTGGATTGCTTCGCGCTGGAGTCATCGGTTATTACTTTCCATCGTCCGTCATAAAAGGAATGCTGACGGGTATTGGTATCATCATTATACTGAAACAAATTCCGCATTTCTTTGGATACGATTCTGATCCAGAAGGGGACTTTGCATTTTTTCAGGTGGATGGACAGAATACTTTTTCTGAAATTTTTATGATGTTAAATAACATAAGTCTGGGACCAACCATCATTGCAATAATTGGACTAGCAACAATGCTTTTTTGGGATAAGATATTGGCAAAAAAGGCAAAAATATTTACTGTAATCCAAGGACCTTTGGTGGCTGTGGTTTTGGGAATCGTTTATTTTGTTGTCACCAAAGGAAATGCCACTTACGGAATTAGTTCAGATCACTTAGTAAGTGTTCCAATACCGTCCGATTTTGATTCGTTTTTAAGCCAATTCAGTTTCCCTAATTTTGGAGGGATAACCAACCCAGCAGTTTGGGTTACTGCTTTCACCATTGCTCTGGTTGCTAGTCTTGAAACACTTTTATGTGTAGAGGCAACAGATAAATTAGATCCTGATAAAAGAGTTACTCCCACGAACAGAGAATTGTTAGCCCAAGGTGCTGGTAATGTGGTATCTGGTTTAATAGGTGGCCTACCGATCACACAGGTAATTGTTCGAAGTTCGGCAAACATTCAATCAGGTGGTAAAACAAAATTTTCAGCCATCATTCATGGTTTCTTTTTGCTTATTTCTGTCATATTAATTCCAGGTATTCTTAACATGATTCCATTATCTGTTTTGGCAGCAATTTTATTGATTGTAGGATTTAAATTGGCAAAACCAGCATTGTTTAAGGTGATCTATAATCAAGGATGGAAGCAATTTGCTCCTTTCATTGTCACCGTATTGGGAATTATCTTTACCGATTTATTGATAGGAATCGGATTGGGACTTATGGTTGGTATTGTGGTTATTTTATTCAAAAGTTACCAAAATTCACACTTCTTGCACATCGAAGATAAAAGTAATGGAGTGCACAAAATAAAAATGACACTCGCAGAAGAGGTGACATTTTTCAACAAGGGAGCCATTTTAAAAGAATTGGACAGCTTGCCAGAAGATACTCATCTAGAACTAGATGTTAGAAGGACCCGATATTTAGATAATGACATTATTGAAATACTGGAAGGGTTTGCAGAAAAGGCTGCTGCAAAAAACATAAATATTAAAATTATTTCAGAGAAAGGAATAATAGAAAATCCACCTTCTTACATAGAGTTTTTCAAATTGAATTCCAATAAACTAACACCAGCTTTTTAGAAATTGAGTTGAAAGTAACTAGGAATGCTTGTGTCTGAACCAACATATCAGAAGAAGCTTAACTGCATTTTAATAGATATGCCTTTCTCGTCTTTTTATAAAAAATGATGAGAAAGGCATTGTCCTATTTTATCTCTAATCGAAAATAATAGGGCAATTATTTCTGAAATATTGTATTTTTAAAATTAGATCCGCTTAAAAAGAATATCATGTTTGAAATAGGAGGAGTAATAATTTTTGGAGTAATTGCACAATGGGTTGCTTGGAGATTGAAAGTGCCTGCCATCTTGCCTCTTATACTTTTTGGTCTAATGCTAGGACCATTTGCGGAGTATTTTTTAGGTTACAATATCATTCAACCCGTCTACGATGAGCAAACCAATCATGGTTTGTATCCCGGAAATACATTGTTCTATTTTGTTTCTTTATCGATCGGATTGATACTTTTTGAAGGGGGCTTGACTTTGCATTTAAAAGAATTTCAGGGAGTAGAGAATGCCATTCTCCGGCTTATAACTTTGGGCTCTCTTGTGACATTTACCGGAGCAACGCTAGCCGCGTATTTCATTGTTGGTGTTCCTTTGAAAATCTCTCTTTTGTTTGGCTCGTTGATTATTGTTACCGGTCCGACAGTGATTGCTCCGATATTGAGGAATGCCCATCTCAACAGAAATGTTGCTACTGTCCTGAAATGGGAGGGGATTCTTATTGACCCAATAGGTGCGTTTATTGCTGTTCTGGTATTTAGTTTTATTGCAAATACTGAAGGAAGTGCTCAAGTTAATATAGAAGTGATCCTCAACTTTATCAGATCTGTTTTGATCGGTTTTTCTCTTGGAATGGGCTTGGGTTATCTATTGTATTTTTTGATAAAAAAATTATTCATACCGCACTATTTATTAAATGCGGTTACAATAGCACTTGTTCTAGGGGCTTTTATTTTTTCAGACATTATAGCACATGAAAGTGGATTGTTAACAGTTGTAATAATGGGAATGACTTTGGCGAATCTCGATGTGCCGCATTTCAAGGACATTCTTTTCTTTAAGGAGAACATTACGACCTTATTGATTTCAATTTTGTTCATTTTGCTTTCTGCAAATATGACAATGACTCAATTGCAAATGATGTTTACTCCCGAAGCGCTTGCCTTGTTTCTGATTGTGATTTTAGTGTTGAGACCTATTTCAGTATTTTGGAGCACCCATAAATCAGGTTTATCCCTCAACGAAAAATACCTTTTGTCATGGGTTTCTCCTAGAGGAATTGTTGCCGCAGGTGTGGCTTCATTGTTTGGCATCGAATTGGTAAGTATGGGGGAACCTGGTGCGGAAATGATAACACCTTTGGTTTTTATGATTGTTTTAGGAACTGTTTTACTCAATGCCACAACAGCAGGATTTGTTGCCAAGAAATTGGGGGTAACTCAGACTGTATCTGAGGGAATCATTATTGTTGGAGCGAACAGAGTTGCTAGAAAGGTCGGGCAGTTTTTAATGGACAAAGGAAGGCATGTAGTTTTACACGATAGTTCTAAATCAAATATCGCAGAGGCGAAAAAGATCGGATTAGAAACAATTGCAGGAGATATTTACGACGATACGCTGGACGAGCATTTAGAGGTGACCGATGTCGGTTATTTATTGGCCATGACTGGAAATGACGAAGTCAACGATTATGCTTGTAGCAGGTTTAGAACAACATTGGGTGAAAATGGAACTTATCGTCTGCCTTCTTATGATGAAGTTGAAGATCAGAATTTTTCTAAACAGACGGTGTTTTGGCACAATGCAAACTATCAAAATCTTTATGACATTGTTCAAGACAAAGGGCAAATTCATGAAGTTGAAATGAAAACCTCCTCTATGTTCCACAAGTTGATCAAAGAGCTGGATGGTCAAGTTGGAATTCCTCTTTTCATTCAAAGGACAAATGGAAAATTCGATGTGATTTTACCAAAGTCGGAGGAGAATAAAATGGAAGATATGGAAAAGCTGATTTATCTCGGTCAAGCCGTCTCGATTGAAGAAACTGAAACAATCGAATCTCAATCGGTCAAGCCCAAATTGTAAGTTAAGCGTTCTGTGGTAAATTTAAGTTAAGCGTTCTGGGGTAAATTTCAGTAGTGTATAGCCAAAGTCATGGTTGATTAAATATGCTCCGTAGATTAAGCAGTATTGCTTCTTTTCATAAACGCTGACGAGTACTTCTGGTGATAAGATCAAGAGAAAATAATGATTTGTCTACTACTCTAAATAAATATTGAGCTAAACTTAAAAAAAAAATAAACCCTTCCTCAAATAAACTTCGTATAAAAATCGTTATCTAATTCAAATAAGAAAAGAAAACACTAAAAATTGTACAAACCGATTTTTACATTATTTCTACTCGCTTGTTTAACAGGGCTTTCCACATCCGCTCAGTCTGACAATTTAGAAGAATACGTCGAAGCAAACTCGGCAGAACCCATTTGGGCCTCGGCAGAATCAGGCTTCAAATTCAACAATACGCTTGTTCCAGCTCCAAGTAATGGCGCTTACGACAAACAAAGATATGTTGAAAGAAAAGCTTTGCCCTATCCCAAGTTAAGGGAAGCCGATGTTATGCTTTCGAAGAGAGTTTGGCGCGTAATTGATACCCGTGACTTGCTCAACGCTTCTTTCAATTGTGAATTCAATCCGCTACTAGAAGTGATGATTGAAATTGCTAAAAAACCAGAAATCGAAATATACGAGGACGATGCTTTCATCAACATTCTTCCTAAATCTGAGATAAACGACAAACTCAAACTCAAAGATACTGTCGATGTTTACAATTTTGAGGAGGACGATTACATGACTCAATACATCCAAAACCAGATCGATCTTGGCAGTTTTGATCATTTCAGAATAAAAGAAGATTGGATTTTTGATTCTCTTCATTCAAGATTCGAGTCCAGGATTATCGCCATCGCTCCTGTCCGGAAAGTATTTCATTCTACAACAGATCTATTCCTTGGCTATGAAGTCCTATTTTGGATGCACTACCCAACTGCTCGAGAAGAATTGGCCAAATACATGGCATACCACCCTTTAAACGATGATTTTCAATACAGTTGGCAACAATTGTTAGATGCCCGTTGGTTCAAAAGCATCATCATGAAAGATACTGTTCATGATCCCAATAATGTGGATATGGAATCCATTAAAACCCACCAAAAACACGAGTTTATCATCAATAAACTTCAAGAGCTAGACTACCAACTCTGGAAGAATTAAGCTATAGCCTGACATTCCTTGATTATAAAGGCCATAAATTTGGCTCATTTCCACTAAATTCTTATTTTACTCAGTAATATATAGATTAGGGAAAGGCAACTTCTGTATTCATTTTTCCGTCTTTATGATATTCACTATTAGTTGATTTTCAATTTGGGGCTTTCCTTTCGGGTTGAGCCGCCTAGGCTATTCAATGTAATCCAGCCTTATTTGTTTGCTAAAATATGTTCATCGTCTTGTCTTCTTTTGTCAGCAAGCCAATTTCACTATTTTAGTCCGCTCAAATAAACCTGAATTATCATTGCCATCACTGGGTAGAAAATGAAGGCAAAGCGAATGTCAACAGAAAATGATTGTCGATCTGAAAAGGATGGCTTGCTCGCAGCAGCCGTATCAAGAGCATTAGGCGACCAATAACGAACACCGTCCGTACCAAATGTAATTTCCAACGGCTAAAGGCCAACAGCCAAATGCCTAAACAAAAGAAAATATGCAAAAATTCTATTCACTCATTTTACTCTTATTCACTTTTCAAATAAGTGCTCAAGACAACACCTTCGATGGTGTCGTTTCTATCCTTAATGAAAATGGTTGCTCTAATAGCTATTGTCATGGAGGAGGAACTGGAGGATTCAGTCTTTCTGGAAGTTCTTCTGACATATACGATGCCCTGGTAGGGGCAATACCTAGTAATGAAATTTCATCAGAAAAAGGAGATAAAATAGTTGACCCAGGATATCCTGAAAGAAGCTTGCTCTATCGAAAAATCAATCACAGCCTTTATGCCGATTCTCAATTGGAAGAAGGGGAAGGAAATGCAATGCCTGATGGAACGCAAGAAATTTCAGACAGAGACAAAGAATACATTCGTCAATGGATTTATTATGGAGCTCCAGAAACAGGAAAAGCTTTTTCCGATGATGTAAAAGAAGCCTTTGAAGTTTATCATGAAGAAGGTGGAATAGAACCAATTGAAGTCCCACCTGCACCAGCTGCTGGCGAAGGCTTCCAAGTACATTTGGGACCTATCTTCTTGCAACCGGGAGAAGAGACAGAATACCTAAAGAAATATGCATTAAGATTGGGAGAAGATGTTGAGGTCAATAGAATAGAAAACTTCATGAGTGGCTTTTCACACCATTTCATTTTATACAAATTTTCAAACCCTTCCCAAGCAGCTCAAAGAAATGAGGGCTTAAGGGAAGTTTCTCTTGGTGGAGATAATCCATTTGGAAGTGGTTCGGACTTTGTAGCCATTTGGCAAGATGAAGTAGATTACAGACTTCCAGAAGGAACAGCTTATAAATGGTCAGAAGAGGAAGTTTTGGATTTGAATTTCCACATTAAAAATTACAGTACCACTCAAATGCTTGCCGCAGATGTTTATTTCAATGTCTATACTCAACCAGATGGTACAGCCGAAAAAGAAATGGTTTCTGAATTAGTCATTAATCCAGCCATTGTTCTTTTTCCGGGAAGTGAGGAATGGTTGGATCATTCCTTCACGGGAAGCAATGATGGTTTTAGTGGTCAACTTTGGTCGGGAAATGCCAATTTATGGATGATGACTTCCCATACCCATAAATTAGGCAAGGACTATGACGTTTATTTGGGTGGCGATGAAACAGGTGTACAACTTTTTGAGGGGCAATACGACACTGAATATACCCAGTTTGTAGGGGAATATGATTATGAACATCCACCTGTTAGATATTTTGATGGTTTCTTGGAATTGCCAGACGATTTGGAAATGACCCAAAGGGCTTTGTACATCAACGATGGCAACAGTTTGGTTACGATAGGCTTGACAACGGATGATGAAATGATGATCTTGGCGGTGCAATATACGGTCGGTGATAATCATCAGGAAGATATGGCCATCCGCGAAGACCTTCCCCAAACAGTTTGTGAAGGCATGGAGCCTTTTGAATTGATCAGCAATTACGATGGTGGGCCTGTTGGAAATGGCGTTTTGGGTAACATGTTTTATCCCGAATTAGCTGGCTTGGGTACACATGAAGTAATCATCAATTGCTGTAACCCAGCGGATCAAACAAGCCTAATGATTGAGGTAAAAGAGTTTGCTTTTGATGCTCCTGAAATAACCCAAACTGGAACTGAAGAAGCTCCAATATTTAATTTTGTATTAGAAGATCCAGATTTGGAAACTGAAGAATATGAAATCAGATGGTATTTGAATGGGGAATTGATAGTTGGAGAAAATGAAGAAAGTTTAATGGGAATGGGACCAGGAGTTTATTATACTGAAATTGGCTCTCCGAATGGTTGTTCTGCAAGATCAGCAGACATTACAATCGAAGAAGAGGTCATCATAGATTCAGGAATTGGCGACTTGTCCGAGCATGCTCTAAGCTTAAGCCCTAATCCATTTATTGAGCGTTCTAATTTGTTTTACGAATTGATTGAAACTAGTTTTGTCAAAGTTGAATTGTTTGATTTAAGTGGAAAGTTGATCAAAGAAATATTTGCTGGAGAACAAGGATCAGGCGAATACAATTTGAAAATTGAAACTGATCAGCCTTCTGGAGTGTATCTTTTGAAGACAAAAATTGGTGAAACCAATTACACTCAAAAGTTAATTCG
>CALBCY010000259.1 GCA_937927195.1 uncultured Chitinophagales bacterium | reverse complement strand
ACTGGTTAAAGGTCAATTTTCTTTACACCTAAAATATGGGTAAAATGATGAAATCTGTAGGTTTTAACTGGGAAAATCTGTTATTAATTATACAAAGTGTAGAATTAACACTATGAATTAAAGATGTATGCCCTAAATCAGAAAATAATCCTATGAGAATAATAAGATTGAATGAAAAGATAAAACTAAAATCACTTGAGTAATAGACATTTTCTCAAATCAAAAAATAGCTTTATTTTATGTGCATTCTTTTGGTCTAATGACGCTTACTTTTGGCTTATGACGCTTGCTTTTGGTCTTATGATGCTTACTTTTGGTCTAATGACGCTTACTTTTGGCTTATGACGCTTACTTTTGGTCTTATGATGCTTGCTTTTGGTCTTATGACGCTTGCTTTTGGCTTATGACGCTTACTTTTGGTCTTAGACCAAAAGGGCATTGTTTAATTAATTATGCCCCTTAAATGAAGCATTTTTGCTTCATTTCATTAAAAGTTCACCAGGTCCTTTGGTGAATACACCAAAGGAAAGCCATGATTTCTCTAGTTCTCAATAAAATCACCTATTTATTTGGGTGTAAATGCTTTTTATTCGTGGTGAAGAAAAATCAAAATTACGAATCTGAATCTATGAGTTTCTAAGGAATCTCTGTTTAAGTTATTGATCAGTATCATTTCATTTTACTCAGTTTCTAAATCAATCAAATAGTCCATTGCAGGCTTTTCGATTGATAATGCGGCCATCTTATTGGCACATTCCATTGCCTTGGCTATGTTTTTAGTTTGATGAAAAGTTGTTATGAATGCGCAGGCAAAAGTGTCGCCAGCTCCAGTTGTATCCACAGGATTGGTAGGTATGGCTGGGTATGTATATTCGATTCCATTTAAAAAGACGCTTGCGCCATTTGCGCCTCTTGTTACGATTAGTTTTGAAATTACGGAACAGATTTCAGGCAACTCAGTTTTTAAATTCGGAATGTCTTCTTCGCTAATTATTACAAAATCCAATGCTTGTAATTTTCTCCAGTCTATTTTTTTGAAGGTTACCCTTCCATTGTTGTCCCATTTTCTCATCCAGCCTTGAGGGGTTGCAAAGCTTAGGCAATTATATTTCTTTGCTGATTCTATAATTGCAAAGTCCACTTCATCTGCAATAGGACAAAAGTGTATGATGTCATAATTGGGAAGTTTATTTACATGAAATGAATCAAATGATTTTAATGAAATTCTACTTGCTCGAGCGTGTAAAATTTGTTTCCTTATTTCACCCGAATAATCATTTTCAAAAATTGTGCTGTGTTCTGATTCTAAATTGTACAAATTTATGTTCGAGAAATCTTTTAAGAATAAAAAATTTGGTCCATAACTACTTATAATACTCGTCTCATATTTTAAGGCTTTTGTCAATTTAGAAACATAGGATGCTGTTCCACCAAGACAAAATCCACCTTCAATTATATCCATACAAATATGGCCAATGCATAAATAACTACCCTTCATATTGATTTCTGTTTAGAAAAATATAATGTACATCATAACGGTAAGCAAGGCTAAAACAATACTCCAGTATTTCACCAAAGGAGAAAGTACATAAGTTTCGTCGTTGATGGACGGAATTTCTTTGAATTCTGTTCTAGGTGAAATGAGGGTGTATATAGTTGTGAGCACAACGATGATTATCAAAGTCAGCGCCATGCTGTGGAGGAATGGCAAGTCTGGAAATTTCCATAGGAAAAAGCCATAAATTGGAAAGTTGAGAATCATGGCCATCAAAGCAGCACCCGCTGGAACTTTTGTCCAGATCATGCCCATAAAAAAGGCGACAACAACGCCTGATTGAAGAAAGCCCCAATACTGTTGAATGAACAAATACAATCCACCTTCAAAGCTGGAAATGATGGGTGCCCATAAACAAGCTATGACCATTAAAACCATTGTTGTGATTTTTCCAACTTTTACCATTTGATCGCTCTTCGCTTTTTTATTGATAAACGGTTTGTAAATATCTATAGTAAAAATGGTCGCTGCTGAATTGAGTAAACTGTCCAATGTACTCATGGTTGCTCCAAACAATGCTGCGAGCATCAATCCGACCAATCCTGTTGGTAAAAGGTTTTTTATTAAAACTGGAAAGGCTTCGTCAGGCTTGTTTATTTCATTCCCATACAATTCAAAAGCCATGATGCCAGGAACGATGATGATGAAAGGAATGATCAATTTCAAGCTGGCTCCAAATAGGACGCCTTTTTGTCCTTCTTCGATGCTTTTCGCGCCAAGCGTCCTTTGGGTGATGAATTGATTCAAGCCCCAATAAAATAAATTTGGAATCCACATTCCACCAAAGAATACAGCCAACCAAGGGAGTTCTGGATGGTCCAAAGGTAAAACCGTGTGCATTCGCCCCTCTGATAATTCCATGAATTTCTGCACACCACCAATTTCATTTAATCCTAAAATAGTGATTAACAAACCTCCCAAAAGTAGGGTGGTTCCTTGAATTACATCTGACCAAACAACCGCTTTTAAGCCACCATAAAAGGTATAAACGCCAGCGACAATTCCGATCCCCCAAATACCATAAATCAGGGGCAATTCAAAAATTGATTCTAGTGCAATAGCTCCAGCATAAAGTACCGTTGCGATGGTAACACCTACATAAAAAACCAGCATACAAACCGACATAAAGGTTCGGCATGCTTTGTTGTAACGGTATTCAAGGTATTCTGGCATTGTGTAAATGCCAGATCTCAAAAACTTTGGTAAAAGAAAAAGAGCAGTAATAATAAGGGCAAAAACGGCGATCCATTCCCAACTTGCGATTGCTAAACCAACCCCTTCTCGGAACCCCTGTCCAGCTTGTCCAATGAAGTGTTCTGACGAAATGTTAGAAGCGATCAATGAAAGGCCTATGACCCACCAAGATAAACTTCGACCAGCCAGAAAATAGTCCTCGTCGCTTTCCTTTTTTCTGGAGACCCATAAGGAGAAGCCAACCACAAAAATGATGAAGCCGAAAAATGCAAGGATGTCTATTACAGAAAAATTCATAGAAGCTCTTTTTATTTCATTTTCAAAAATTTGAAGCTTTCTTGTTGACCATTTAGTCTTTCAATATTGATGAAATAGATGCCTTGATTGAAGTTGCTGACGTCAATGAGTAAAGCTGTTTGTTCGTAATTATCAAAAAATTGAATGGTTTTTCCATTGAGGTCTATTAGTGAAATATTTTTTATTTCATTCTGGTCATTCAATTTCAGGCTTAACCAATTTGAAACTGGATTTGGATAAATTTTGACAGATGGTTTCGAAGAAAGATCGTTAAAACTGCTTGAAATGATCCCGACTGTTGTTAGATAAACTTCAATTTGAGAATCGGTTTCTGAGTTACTGAAGATGGTAAGTGTTCCATTGTTTGCCCCTGCCGTTTCGATGTTGACTGTAAGCATAAGCCCGATTTCTTCACCAGGGTTTATTAAAATTGGAAAGTTCTGTTCGTCAGTAAAAGAATAAATTTCATTGTCAATTAAGATGTCAGTGATTTCTAAAACTGCTGTTCCTGTGTTTTGAATATAGAAAACTTGAGTGGAATCACTGCCGACAGCAACTTCTCCTAAGTCAAGTTGATTGCTATTTAATGTGATTTGGCTTTGTGGTTCGGGCAGCCCTGTTCCAAATAAATTCACACTTATGTTTTGATTGTTTGGGTCATTGCACAGTATGTTGATTGTGGCTGAATATTCAATGGTATCTTGCGCTAAGAAAGTAACAGGAATTGTTAAGCTGCTTCCTGGATCAATTGATAAAGGGAAGGGGCCAATTGCTTCAATGATAAAAGCAGAATTGTCCGTTGCTAAAGAATTGATTTCAAGCGCAGCATCTCCTTCATTGATTATGGTCAAGCTGGCAGTACTATCTGTGTTAATTACAATTTCACCAAAGTCTAGTGATTCAATGGAAAGACCGATGGCTGGTGTAGGGACTTCGATTTGATATTTGTACAACATGGAGTATTGGAAAGCTGAACCTCCAGGCCTTTTGGCAATGAGATACAAATGGTTTTCAAACCAATGCAATCCTCTCGGGGAACTGTCACCATCTGGGTCGAGTAGGGGGAAGCTGTAAATGGTGTCGTTTATTGCTTTGTCATAAACATAAATTTTTTCAGGATCATCATTGAGATTGTCTGTTACATAAAAAATATAATTCTGGTAGGTTGTGATTCCATAAACCTGTTTCCCATAGAGTGGAATGTTTTCTACAATTTCTTCTGTTGCTATGTTTAATTTATAGGCATGTGCGTATGGAAATTCTTCGAAGTTGGGATAATAAATTGTGAACCAAAGGTGGCCATCTTCATAACTAAGGCCACCAACTCCTGAAGGGTTGCCTTCAATGACTTGTGGTAATTCAATGGTTTGTTCAACGGTTCCAAAGACTGAAATTTTATAAAGACTGGCCCCAGAACTATTGTAATCTTCGGCGACCCAATAATATTCTCCATCCCAAGCCAGGCCGTGGCAAAAATCAATGGGATCTTGAATGGGCGTGCTTGATTCTATTTCATTATTTTCATTGAGCGTAAAAATTTCACCATTAAAATCCGAACCAAGTGCAAGCGCCCCATTGAAGTCGCTAATTCCCCAAAAAGAATTATAGGCATTCAGGTTTTCAAATGCAAAAGTGTCAATCAATGTTTCTTGAGCGAAGGTGTTTATATTAGAAAGCAATATAACAGAAAGGTATATGAATAGTTTTTTCATCATTTAGAATTTGAATCTCATAATTATTAATTAGCAACTAGACAATTCGAAATTGACATTTATTGCTAGAACAACAAAATACAGATTTTTTACTTTAATTCATAAACAAGCATAGTTTGGCAGGACCGATGATTCTTTAATAATCATTAGAACACAAAGGATTGACTTTGAAAATATGGATTAATTCTCGAAAGGAAAGGCAAGGAAAGGAAAGGAAAGGAAAGGAAAGGACAGGAAATATGTTTCTGTTTATAAGTATTGCATAAGTATTGCAATTTTTTCTAAGCCTTGATTAATTGGTCTATGAAAAGCTGGTGTGACTGTTCTGGTTTGGTTTTTTAAAATGAATGCAGAGTAGTGGAAAAGGTAAGCTAAAATAATACCTTTGTGAAATGAGTTTTGACCAATACCAAATCTATTTGTTAACTATGCTTTTCTTTATGGTGAAATGAAAAACGGTACCGTCTTGCTCTGAAGAATTGAACCAGATTTCACCTTGATGAAGATTAACAATTCTTTTGCAAATGGACAAGCCAATGCCTGAACCAGGAAAGTCGCTTCTTGTATTGAGTCTTTTAAATGGTCGGAAAATCAAATCCTTGTAATTTTCTTCTATGCCAATTCCATTGTCGCTTAAAGTAAAAAGCCAATGGTTTTCTTGTTCTTCAAAGTTTATGGTGATAAGGGGATTGTTGGATTTGTTAAATTTCAAGCCGTTTGTAATCAAGTTGCTAAATAATAAACCTATCCTGTTGGATTGACATTTAATTTGCTCGTTGGGTAGATTATAAGTGATATTCGCCCCAGATTCTTCTATCCGAGGTTTTAAGTCTAAAATGACTTGGTTGACAATTTTATTAAAATCTGCCAACTCAAAAATCCCTTTGTCCGTATCAAGTTTGGAATAGGACAACATCCCTTTGGTTAATTTGGACATTCTGTTTACGCCCTCTGTAATAAAGTTAAGGTATTCTTGGCCATCCTTGTCAAATTGATCGATGTACTTGCTCTTTATTAAATTTGTAAAGCCTTCAATAACTTTTAGTGGCTCTTGAAGATCATGATAAGTGGCATAAGAAAAATGTTCAAGGTCAATATTGGCTTGCTCCAAATTGAAGTTAGAATCTTTTAAATTTTCGTTGGTTTTTTTTAAAATTTCTGCATTTCTGATCAATTCTAACTCAATCTCTTTTCTTTTTGTAATTTCTTCATAGGTTCCCAAAATACCAATGACTTCTTTATGGGAATTGAAAAGAGGGATTTTAGTGGTTTTTAGCCATTTTGTTTGTCCCGAAGGAGTTGTTTGTGATTCTTCGAAATCTAATTCTGATATTCCAGAATCCATGACCTTTTTATCAACAGTTCGGTAAGAGTCAGATTCTTGTCTTGTCCAAGAAAGGTCATAATCAGTTTTTCCAATTATTTCTTCTGGTTTTGTCAATCCAGCAGCGATGGCAAAATTTAAATTACATCCTAAATAGACACTCTCCCTGTCTTTCCAGAAAACATAGGCAGGAATATTATCCATTACCAAGTTGTGAATTTGATCGGTTCCTAGAAACTTTTTATTAACAACTTCTTTGATTGTATTTAAATTGTCAGACAATTTTAATAGATTTTTATATTGAAATAAAATTTAATGAATTTTTTAAAAGAAGATCAACCAGTTAAACGTAAAAAATAGAGATTAGTTATCATTAAAATGTCTAATTGTTGCTTGCAATACTTCTTCTGCTTTATAATAAAACTCTAATGTTGATTCATTTTTATCTTTTGCTCTATTTGAAACATGCAAAGAATAATACCTGGCATCGTACAATGCATAACCCAATCCATGATTTATGGTGATTTGATCCGCCTCCCTTTCAATAATCTTTTTCATTTTTTTGTCAAAAAGGTAAGCAGCAAAATCTGTCATTGGCCGTTTAAGATATTGAACCACATGGCCCAACTCATGCCCCAATATTCCAACCACCGCATTAAAGGACAATTCTTCTAAGGTTGCATTTTTAGCAGGATCTGTATTGCTGCTAATATAGATGTTGTAGGATTTTGCGACAGGATGACGAAGAAAAGAAGAAAACTTTTTTGAGGGTTGACTTCTCATAATGTGTGGAATTTTTTTTCTAATAAAATTTATCTTTACTTGCTTTAGTTCTGGGTAGTAAGACAAGGCCAAAAGGCATTCCAGTTCTAATCCTGTCGGAAAGGTCTTGTTCTGGCCATATATTTGAAAAAGGCTGTCTGTTGTCTCGATACAATCAGACTTCTGAAGTACAAAGTTTTTATACGGCTCCATATACGGCTCCATATCTTGCTGTGCTTCAACATTTTGATAGAGGAATGTTCTAAACAAGAAAATGACAAAAAGGGTTAATGATCTGATTTTCACTATAAGTTAATGTCTTTGGCTGTCAGCCATTGGCCTTTTGCTTAGAAATTATAGACAGAATAGCCTGGTAAATAATACATCAAAATCCATACCGAAAGATTCATCCATTCATCGGTGCTTTCTGAAAAACTCTCCCGAATGTAATCAGCTAGGTCTTAATCAATCATCTGAGCATTCAATTTTTTTTGCAAAAAATTCAAAAGAGATTTCAGGTCTTTCATTCCATTTGATTCCATTTTACTCGATAAAATTCCTAAATGAGGCTTTGCCCAAAAGTCCAAATTTTATAATCAATAATCAATTTCAGCAATTCCAATTTTCGCTTTATTGGGAACCCATAAATCAAAGTCGGTCGTCTGTGTAACGCCATCCAGGTTGCCATCTTCAACATTGTAACTGTTCAAAATGGCTGGATTGAGTTTCCAAAGATCATAATCTGTAACTTGGATGAAACCATCTTGTGTATATTCTCCGCCATACATTACTGATTTTCCATCAGAAGCCAGCTTCAATTGTTCAATTCCTAAAGCAGCATTTTGGTCCGTAGTGAAATCAATGAACATTTGTGCATTGGCTCTTAATGCTGCTGAGCTGAGAATGTCCAAGTGGTTTCTATGGCGGATACAGAAGTAATAATCTGAATCATAAACCAAATTCTCGAATCGCAAGGGAGAAATGCCATCTGTTGAAACGATGCTACCATCTTTTAACAAAATCCCCGCTTTGGTTTCAACTGTTGTGGTGGCCCTGTTGCCCGAAATATTGGGCATGCCTTCTCTGGCCTCTACCAATATCCAATCGACCATGTCGACTGGAAGACTTGTTAGGCTTTCACTGCCCGAATAATTATAAGGAGCGGAACTATAAACTTGGTTCAATGGAATAAGTGGCCCTAAATCATTTTGCATTTCACCATTGTTCAGATAACTACCTTCCAGATAGACTTTTGCTTGAAATGCAATTCCTGAATTAATAAAGTACTGACCAGAAACTTTGTTGGAGCATGGGTTTTCATAATTGTACATTCCACTATTCCCAGCGGTAGCTTCTTTGTTTCCGCAAGCATCCACCCAATTGTTTTGAAAATCATTTTCAGTTCTGTTGAACAAAGCCAATTCCGTTGGATCATTGATTACCAATTCACTGGGATTTGAATACGGGCTATTGTAACTCATAAGACTTGGTGGATCTGCCGAGTCTAATCCATAGTTATTGACGATCCAATAGCATGAAATTTGTTCATGATCATTAAGTGCATTATGAGGCAATAAATTTATTCTGGATACATACACATCTCCATTGGGCAAGTTACTGTTTCCGGTAAAATTCAGATCAAGTCCAGTGTCTCCGAAAATATAATTGCTTGTTGCATCCACATTTTGTTTGGCACTGGTTCCACCTCCAACTGGTGCTGAGCTTTCGATTTTTTGAGCGTTTCCAGAAAGACTTGCATGTTCGGAACTGACTCGATCCATTATTTTTGTTCCTTCCCGGTTGAACTGATAGTATAAAATAACATCATCTCCGTTGGCAATTAAATCTTCTTTGGTTAAATGTCTGTGCGTTCTAATTTCATCTGTCGTCAATGCCCTGTCCCAAATGACTACTTCATCAATTTGTCCGTTCATGTTTCTTCCATTCCAACCTAGGTAACTTCCAACTTTCATAGAATTGATGTCAGCTGGACTGATATTGATGTTGTGAATGGCTTCTTTACCGTTTAGGTACAAAACAACTTTACCTGGACTTACGGTCATGGCACAATGGGCCCATTCACCATCTGGAACAACCAGGTTGCTATTCCACCACCATTGTCCATCTGGCCAGTGGTAGCCTAAGGTGTTATTGCCACCTCTAAAGTTCAATCCTGCAGCCACACCATCGTTCATTACAATAGAAGAATAATCGTTCTGAATGCCATTTAATTTTACCCAAGCCGAAATGGTCAACTCCTCGGTTGAAGCTCTGTTGAGGTTGGGTATTTGTACAAAGTCTCCGTCCGTCAAAAGGTCCAAGGCCATTCCTGGTATGGTATCAGGATCGCAGGCACTGTCGACATAAACCATTTCAGCCATAGAATAAGTATCGGAACCTGAAGGGCTGGTTACCGTTAAACTCACATCATAAGCACCGTTGTTTCCAAAGACAACTTTTGGGTTTCTCATAGAAGCACTTTCTATGAAGTCAGGACTTGGGTTTATGTTCCAGGTCCAGCTTACATTGCTTTGGTCGACGATGGAATAAGAGTCAAATTGAACCGTATCACGTGAACAAAATACGGAATCGGTTTCGGTAATGGCTTGTGCTATCACAGAAGAACTTTGAGCCAAATCGACTTCCCATATTCCTCTTCCTTCTGTGGCAATTCTCAGTTTGTTTTCCTTGTAAAATGGCAACATTTTCATGCCCCTGGAAATGGTTGGTAAATCAGCACTATAGTCCGTCCAGTTTCCAGTTGTTTTATCACAATAATAAACGCCCCCGTTTAAGGAAAGTACATAAACCAAATTGCTTCCTGCCTGATAAAAAATATCATTGGGATTGGTTCCATTCAATAAGCTATTGGATTGGTTGATCCAACTGTTCCCGCTGTCGGTTGTTTGAAATACTTGAGATCCATTTGAACCTCCTCTTGCCGCAACCCAAAGTTCATTTTCGTCCAATGGGTTTACAGTTATCTGAATCCTCCAGCGGTCAGTGGGAACGTCTGTCAGTTTGTTCCAAGTTGATCCACCGTCTGATGATTTGTAAATGTCATGCCAGTCCCAGTAACCACCATTCGGTTGAAAGGATACGTAAAGAACATCAGGGTTGCTAAATGGAATTTCAATTTCATAAATCAAGCCAGACTGTCCAAAATCATGCAAGGGAACAAAACTGCTTCCTCCGTTTTCAGACTTGTATAAAATGCTTCCTGATCCAGCATAGATGTGATCGGCATAGCGTTTGTCAAAATACAATCCGCTTGCGGCTACTCTGTGTTCATTTGGTAAAAAGTCGACAGACGCTTCACTTTGAGTGGAACCACCGAGTGCGTCTGCGAGTTTGAGAGAAATGGTTTCATTGGTCCAGTATCGGTTGAAATACGTTCGGCGATTGATCAATGGATTTACATAGCCAGTGCTTTCTTCAACTCCACCAACATGGTGGTATTGTCCCGTTCCGTAAGTTTGATAAAATGCGCTGTTTCCATTGTGGTATTTTCCTCCAACCAAAACATCGTCATTCCACCCAGCACCAAAGCCCCAAAATTCTGAACCGATGATTCCTTTTTTTCTTGATTCATGACTCATAAGCTCATCTGTAGAATAATTTATTCCACCATCAGAAGCCACCCAAATTTCATTGCCGACAACTTCAATGGCTTGAATATCTGCATGGACTCTTTCCAGCCTAATATTGTTTGCTCCGCCAATACCAGTAAAGGATTGTCCGCCATCGCTGGTTTCAGAAAGTCGAACGGTTCCCATCCACAATTTGTCAGGATCAGAATTTGAAGCTTCCAAATCAAAGTTGTAATATCCTTGATGGTAGCCATCTGTATAAGAAGCTGGATTCCATATGGCAGTATTGGGTGAACCAT
>CALBCY010000258.1 GCA_937927195.1 uncultured Chitinophagales bacterium | reverse complement strand
ATTCTGTTTTTCAATTGGTTATTGACAACCATAGAAACAGAAGCCATTGACCTTCTACTTATTTCAGGCGATGTTTTTGACTTGGCAAATCCTTCCGCCAAGGATCGTAAATTGTATTATGGTTTTCTCAAAAGCCTGGTTAATAAAGACCTCAATATCATCATCACAGGTGGAAATCACGACTCAGTTGGATTCCTCAACGCACCAAAAGATTTACTAGATGAATTGAACATTACCATCATCGGTGGAGCAACCGATCCGATTGAGGATGAAATAATAGAAGTAAAAGACAAACAGGGTAACATACAATTAGTGGTTGCAGCCGTTCCATTCCTTCGTGACAAAGATTTGAGAAACAGCGAAACAGATCAAAAGTATAAAAACAGAACTGAGGCCATAAGGGAAGGAATCAAAAATCACTACAATGAGATTGGTGAAATTTGCAAAAGAAAATACTCCGAAACTCCTTTGATAGCAATGGGGCATTTGTATGTGATCGGTGTGGAGGCGAGCGAGAGTGAACGTGACATTCATGTTGGGAATGCAGCCGCTATAGATTCTTCAGCCTTTCCGTCCTGTTTCGATTATGTGGCTTTGGGTCACATCCATCGACCACAAAGAATTTCAAAAAATGATTTCATCAGATATTCTGGTTCGCCGATAGCATTGAGCTTCTCCGAAAAGAAAGACAACAAGTGCGTCATTGTTTTAGAACTGGATAAGGGTAAAATAAAAGAACCTCAAGTAATCAACCTTCCCAAGTTTCGAGAGCTTAAAAAATTCAGTGGAAGTCTGGAAGAAATACAAGTGAAATTACAAGAATATCAACCTGAATTTCCGCTGGTTTCTTTTGTTGAAATTGAAGTGAAAGAAGCCGAATTCAGTTCTTTAATTTTATCAAAAATAGAAGATCTTAAGGTAGAATATACGGAGAACGATCAGTTTAAAATACTAAAAGGAACCACTCATTTTAAAACAGGAGCAAAAGATACTTCAGATCTTTTTATAGCGGGTGAAAACATTGAAGACCTAAGTCCGATGGATGTCTTTTCCAAAAGGCTTGAATCCGAACAGATGGACGAAGAAAAAGTGCAAGAAATAAAAGACGCTTTTCTGGAATTATTGGAAATTGTAGAACAAACCGATGAGTCATGAGAATCATTGAAATCAATTTCACGAATATCAATAATCTAAAGGGATCGCATGCTATCTCTTTTGATAAAGTCCCTTTGGTCAATGCTGGGATTTTTGCCATCATCGGCCCAACCGGAGCTGGAAAATCTACCATTCTCGATGTTATTACATTGGCTCTTTTCAATAAAATTCCCAGATTCAAAGGGGTTATTAGCAAAAATGAAATACTCAACCAAGGTTCGGTATTAACGCACCACACCACTTCTGCTGAAGCAAGTATTCAGTATGAAATTGATGGCAAAAAATACACCTCTACTTGGAACATATCTAAGGCCAGAACAGGCAATTTGAAAGATTATGAAATGAGTCTTTCAGATGAAACAGGCACCTTTCTTCAAGACAAAAAATCTGAAGTACCAGGTTTAAACGAAAAAATTATTGGCCTGAAATACGATCAGTTTGTCAAATCGATCATCCTATCACAGGGCCAGTTTTCTAAATTCCTAAAAGCTGATAAAAATGAACGTGGACAACTCTTAGAAAATATTACTGGAACTGGTGTTTATAGAAAAATTGGAGTAGCCGCTTTCAACAAACAAAAAGAAATCAGAAAATCTGTTGAAGCTGAAAAAGAAAAATTAGAAGACATTGAAGTCCTTACAGATGAAGAATTAAACCAGCTTCAAAAGGAAATTTTAAAAGCGAAGGAGACAAAATCAAATCTCGAACTTGAAATCAATAAGCTGACAAAGGTCAAGCAGGTTAAAAATGAAATAAGGAGACTAAAGAAAAGTCTCGAGGAAAAAAGCCAGCAAGAAACAATTTTAATGGCTGCCTTGAAAAACTTCGCATCCCAAAAGTCTAAATTGGATTTACACAATAGATTGAGTCCTGTTCAGGGTAAAATTAGTCTATATAATAAAACCAAAGAGAATGCTGTTGCCACTGCCAAAAACCTTGATAAATATGTAGTTGATTTGGAAAAGGCCGAAAGCGCCGTCCAAATTGCCATCAAGGGGATGGCGGATTTAACCAAGGAAAAAGTTGATTACAACAATTTCAAAACAGTCATGTCTGCCTTCGAAAGGGAAGTGCAGATCATGGACAATGATCTGAAAAATATCAAGCAAAAAGGTGGTGAAATCAGAGCCAGGATAAACAGCAAAATTGAGGAGATAAATCTTAATTTAAATCAAACTTCTTCGCCTTCCAAAGCTTTGGGTTTACTTAGAACAAACGAGTCCGAACTGAATCAAAAACTAATTGCTGTAAAATGGAATCAGCAAAGCAATGCTGCAGAAGAAAGAAAAAAAATTAAAGAAGACCAAGACCAGCTTAGGCAGTTTGAAGAATTAAAACACATTGCCGAACATTTACAGGAACTTGAGAAAAGCCACAAGCAAGAACTGGATAAAAAACAATCGCTCGAAAAATTAATTTCACAGAATAAACCTATAAAAGAAAAATGTGAAATCGCTGAAAAAGCTTTAGCTGAAAATGAAAAAAATCTGCAAAAGAGAAAAGAAGATGCGATAAAAATAGCAAGCCTCGAAAGACACCGATCCGATTTGAAAAATGGAGAGGCTTGTCCACTCTGCGGCGCTTTAGAGCATCCATATTCTGTTCACCATCCGGAAGATCAAAGCTCGCAAATTGATCAACAAATCTCAGAGAATAAAATTAAACTCGAAAAGGAAAGAGTAGACTTGAAGGAAATTAGCAAGCTAATTATTCAATCAGAAGCCGATCTTAATAATGCCAACAATCAAATCTTAAAATTAAAAAATGATTTGATTTTAAATCGCAAACAGGAACAAGAAATTGTAAAAGTCTTAAAGTTCAAAGAAAACTACAAGCAAGAAGAGCTAGAAGAAATTTTGCAAAATCTTACCAACAGAATTCAGGCAAAAGAAGCCGCTATTGTTGCATTAGAAAAGATAAGATTGAATACAGAACTGATAAAGGAATTTGAAGAGTTAAAGGAGGTTGGTAAAAAATATCAGGAAATAAATTTAGCTAGAAATAATAAATTCACTGGCGACAATCCAACAGAAGTTTGTAACAAATTGCAAGATGACTTTGTCGGTGCATCCAATATCAAAATTGAGAACAAGAAGGCGATTGAAATAGAAACCAAAGACCTTGAAAGAGCTTACGGTTTATTAGAAGCAACCAAACAAGAATTGGCACCTAAACTAAATGAATTAGGCTTTGCCAACATCGAAGAAATTAGCAAGGTTTTCTTATCTGAAAAAGAGCTGCTCCAAATACAATCTGAAGATGAATTACTCATCAAACAAAATGCTTCTTTGAAGACTGAATTGAAAAATTTCCGATCCGATCTTGCAAAACAAAATCAATTAGACAAACATCCCGAACTAGAACTTTTAACGATCGAACAAGATTTAAAAACAAAAGAGAAAAATAGAGACCTCAGTATTCAAGAAACAACAGAGAAAGAATTGCACATCAAGCAAGACAAAGATCGAAAAGCCAAAAGAGTAAAAAGGGAAAAGGCGATTGCTAAACTGACCAAAGAATTGGAAAAATGGTCGCTGATCAACAGCATTATTGGTGATGCTTCTGGTAATAAATTTGCCAATTTCGCGCAAGGTTTAACCCTTCAAAATTTATTGGTTTTTACAAATAAAAGATTACAAAACCTCTCCGACAGATACTTGCTGGATAAACCAAAAGACGAAGGGCCGCTTCAAGTGATAGATCAATATCAGGGAAACATCCTTAGAGCCGTAAACACATTGTCTGGAGGCGAAACTTTTCTCATAAGTTTGGCCTTGGCCTTGAGCCTCTCCGACATGGCTTCCAAAAATGTATCATTGGATAGCTTGTTCATCGATGAAGGTTTCGGAACATTGGATCAGGAAACCCTCGATGTGGCTTTGGATACTTTAGAAAAATTACAAACAGAAAGTCAAAAAACGGTCGGCGTTATTTCACACGTAGAAGCCTTAAAAGAACGAATCAACGTTCAAATTAAACTCGAAAAAAATGCCCAAGGCTATAGTACAATCAAAATTGAATCCTAAAATTCTTTGTTTCAATCTTCGTTTCTCTGAGCCTTCGTGTTCATTCCACAAAACAACTGTAAAGCTTAACTCCTTTTTTTATCGTATTTTTACAACTTCAACATAAAACAACAAAAATGAGCGAGAATAAACCCAAAATTGGGATAACGATAGGAGATTTAAACGGAATTGGAATCGAAGTGATCATCAAAACCTTCAGCGATGAAAGAATGTATGATCATTGCACACCAATATTATACGGGTCTTCCAAAGCCATTTCATACCACAGAAATGTTTACAAACAACACGATTTCAACTACAACATTATCAGTGGCCCAGAAAAAGCGAAGGCAAACGCTTTCAATATCATCAATTGTTGGGAAGAACAAGTGAATTTCAACTTAGGTGTTCCTGATAAAACACACGGAGTTTATTCTCTAAAATCATTGGTCTCGGCAGCATACGACATCGAACAAGGTAAAATCGATGCCATCGTTACTGCGCCGGTCAACAAGAAAAACATCAGTCTGGCTCAAGAAGGATTTACTGGACAAACCGAGTTCTTTGCGGACAAATTCAAAGCAAAGGATAATCTGATGATGATGGTCAGCGACAATATGAAAGTTGCATTGGTAACCAATCACGTTCCTGTTAAAGACATCTGTAGCTACATCACAGGAGAACACATTATGAGCAAACTTAAGCTGATGAGTGACTCCCTAAAAAGAGATTACTTGATCGATAAGCCCAAAATTGCTGTATTGGCCTTGAATCCGCATGCAGGTGATGAAGGAGTTATTGGCAGCGAGGACGATGACATCGTAAGACCAGTCATCAAAGCGGCCAACGAAATTGGCAATATCTTGGCCTTCGGCCCTTATGCAGCTGATGGATTTTTCGGTTCAGCCACTTACACCAATTTCGATGGAATATTAGCCATGTACCACGATCAAGGTTTGGTTCCTTTTAAGGCCATGTCATTCGGTACAGGAGTTAATTACACAGGTGGATTGCCATTTGTACGAACCTCCCCAGATCATGGAACAGCCTATGACATTGCGGGTAAATTCATTGCCAATCACGAATCTTTCCAAAAGGCAATTTTCACTGCATTGGATGTTTTAAAGAACAGAAGGAATTTCGATGAAATGCATGAAAATCCAGTAGAAAGAAATGCACACAAATTAAAAGACGAAAGAATACATTCTAGGTAAATCGCGTTGTTAATAGACAGTTGAATAATTGTGGAAATGCATAAATGGTTTTTAAATGGTTTTTAAATGGTTTTAATGAATCAGAATGTATTCTAGGCCAAGTAAGTTGCATCTTTTCAATACCCAACAGGTGCCAAGAGCGCCGTCTCATAAGCAATAAATAAGCAATAAAGCGCGCGAAGCGTCCTAGTTGGCGTTTCCAGCTGCGATCCAAAACCAAAGCACCAAAGCACCAAAGCACCAATGCCGAAAACCGAATCCCGAATCCCGAAAATCCCAGCAAACCAAGTCTTCACAGGCCTCGGCTTGTTCACCTTGCTATCGATATTTGGAGCGGTTTGGTTACAAACATGGGAATTGTTGGCCCTCCCAATAGTCGGAGTGCTGCTTTTCGCTGCTTTGACAGACTTTAAAAATGTCTATTACAGTTTGTTCCTACTGCTGCCTATTTCAATGGAAATGGATCTACCAGGTGGATTTGGGACCGACTTTCCTTCCGAGCCAATGATGTGGTTCTTGATGCTTTGTGGCCTGTTCTACTTTTTCGCCAATCCGCCCAATGTTGATCGAGATTATTTCAATCATACAGTAACCAAATTCCTTTTATTACATATTTTATGGATACTGGTAGCGGCCATATTTGCAAATATATTCACCATTTCATTCAAGTTCTTCCTTTCAAAAATCTGGTATTTAACGGTTTTCTACTTCCTGACGGGCTATTTTGTCAGAGAAGCTGAAGATTTTAAACCCATTTTCTGGAATTTGCTGATTCCTTTGATAGCAGTAACCTGCATCATCATTTTTAGACACAGCCTAAAAGGTTTTGATTTTGAAGCAATCAATCGTTGTTTGTGGCCCTTTTTTCGGAATCATGTGAATTACGCGGTGATGCTCGCAATATTTTTACCATTCATGGTTTTCATCCGAAATTGGTATCCAAAAGGTAAAATGGCCCGTTTTATCATCGATTTTGGTATAATTGTATTTTTATTTGGAATCTTTTTTTCCTATACTCGAGCCTCCTATATTTCGGTCCTTTTAATCCCTGTGGGCTGGCTTATCTTCCATTTCAGAATGGCCAAATTGGCCATCGTTTCGGGATTCATGGGCATGACATTTTTCCTCACCTTCTTGATTGTGGGCAATAATTACATTAATTTTGCACCCGATTTCGAGCGGACCATCTATCACGCCAATTTTGAAGACCATCTTCAGGCTACTTTTGCCTTGGAAGATATTTCGACAGTCGAGCGTTTTTATAGATGGATAGCTGGATTTAATATGACAACAGAAAACCCTGTTACAGGCTTCGGCCCTGGGAATTTCTATCATTATTACAAGTCATATACCAGCTCTTTGTTTGAAACCTATGTAAGTGATAACGATGATCGCTCAACAGTACACAATTATTTTCTGTTGACCCTTATTGAACAAGGTTGGCCCGGATTTTTGATATTTCTGGCCTTGGTTGTGATCCTTTTTATACACGGAGAAAGAATATACCATGAAACAAAGGACAAACGGAACAAAAGTCTGATCATGGCAGTATTGATTTCTTCCTTGTTAATTATGGCCAATATTTTTATGGCCGATCTGATTGAAACAGATGAAATAGGCTCGTTCTTTTTTATGAACATGGCCTTAATCGTCAGTCAGGATTTAAGAAATAAAAGAATAACAAACAATGAAGACCCTCAGAAATTTAAGCCTATTGATACTTAGCGCGTTTTTACTGCTAAGTGCGGGCCCAGTGAGTGACAAGCATCTTCAACACCCTCTAGTCGGTACTTCTTACCAATTTATTTTCGAAGACCTCGATGGTAACGAGGTAAATTTGGATGAAATGTACGACAATACCGTATTCCTTAATTTTTGGGCAAGCTGGTGTGCACCTTGTTTGAAAGAAATGCCCAGCATGAAATATGCAAGTGAGCAGTTAAAGGATACCAACTACATTTTCGCAATCGCTTCTGATGACAATCCGATGAATATTGTGAAATTTCAAAGAAAGCACGATTATCCATTCATGCACCTCTATTCTCCAGTTTCAAAAAGAGAATTGGGCGTAAACATTCTTCCACATACTTACATCCTCAAAAACGGTATGATCGTCGGTGTTTACGAAGGAACCTACGATTGGACTTCTATGGAGAGAATCGAGGAATTACGAGCAATGGC
>CALBCY010000257.1 GCA_937927195.1 uncultured Chitinophagales bacterium | reverse complement strand
TGAATGGCTTTGATAAATTTCTCACAATTTTCATTCAAATTCAGCGATTGACCAATGGTGATGGACAATTCATATAACATATAAATTTCCTGTAGCGCCTTGGTGGAAATATTTATCATTTCCTCATTCATACAATACTCCTGTTACAATTGTTTTATTAAAAAATTCAATGGTTCCTTTACCAAAGGAAGAAATTTCCCCCATAGTTATCGGGCCTTCAAAAATAGCATCAGAATCTTCCGCGCTCAACACATTTTGAATAGCTGATAATTCTTCTCCTACTTTGTCATCTAAAAATAGCACCCTTGAAATACAATCAAAAACAAGTGCATCTTTTATTTTAGTTTTTCCAGAAGTACTTTCTTTGGCTGCTGCTGTTGCTGCTGCAATTAGATTATCAGGATTGCCCTTTAAAATTTCAAGAACATTGTTTTGGGGAACTTCTCCTAAAACCATTAGATATCCTTCTTCTGTTAGGTTTACGGGAACTCTTGCAATTCGTTCGCTGTGATCTTTGTACATTCCAAATGGGAAACATTTGGCGATGCTAAAAAAGTTATCCTTAGATATGGAATCATTGGACGCTTCATCAACTATTTCCTTATAAACTTCAAAGGCTGGTTGCCAATTTAACTCCATGATCAAGTTCTTATCAGTTTTGCTTGCCACGAATGGACCTGCAATTCTTTCCCAACCATGCTTGACCCCTAAAATGCTCTTTAAAGGTATGGGACAAATTAGAGCACAAGCTTCATGAAATCCGTCGTTGGTAAATATGCATGGCTTTTGTTCTAAAGAAAGAGATCCTGCCCCTCCTCCAAAATAATTGATAGAATTTCCCAATATATTGTAAAGATCGGTTAGGAAATTGACAATATAGTTGGACAGGCCATCAACAATGATAATTGCACTTAATTCCGATTCTGAGTCCATTAAAGAAGTGAAATCAGGCATTTCATGGTTTTTCTCATTGAGCCCCTTAATTAAAAATGGTTTCCCAATCGATGGAAAAAAGTTCAACAGAACACCTTCATCAAATTTCTCTTTATTATGAGCCAAACTAGGATATAAGCCACCATAAAATGAAATGTTCATTTCATTGAGCTTAACAATCAATTCTTTAACATCCGGAGAATTCTGCTCAGCTAATGAAATCATTAAATTGAATTCGTAATCTGGTTTGTTATCAACAATTGCCTGGACAATGTTATCGATAGAAGCTTTTTTAATAAACATAGTTAGTAAGTAGATGTAATATGGGAAAATACCTATTTAATTATCCGTTGGTGAAATACACCTTCAGCTTTTACAATCTACACAGTGAAAACATCATACCTAAATTTAAAACGTTGAAATGCAATTTTTTATAAAATGAATTTTATCACATTTGTTCTGAGATCTAGAAAATTTTCCAGAATCTAGAATGTGATGTCACCCTTTTGTTTCATACTATAGATGGTAGATTTTCCAATATCCAACTTTTGAGCAATCAAAGGAATATCGTTCTTATACTTATCCAAGAAGTAATTTACGATTTCAATATTGTACTGTTTTAGTGTTTTTTCTTGCAGCAGCAAGTCGTTCATATTGTCAATGGTGTGGAAGATAATGTTATCCTCTTCAATCATTTTGCTATCTGATTGAACAACAGCCAATTCTATTATGGCTTTGAGTTCTCTGATATTCCCAGGATAATGATATTGTTTTAATTTGTTGAGCGCCTCTTTTGAAATGGACGGTGTTTCCATTTTGTTTTCTTTGCAAAAAAGTTCAGTGAAAGTTTTGGCAAGCAGTAAAACATCATTCTCTCTATCCCTCAATGGTGGCAATTTTATTGGGAGTCCAAGAAGTCTATAAAACAAATCGCTTCTGAAAGTACCATTCTTTACTTCTTCAGCTAAATCTCTGTGTGTCGCTACAATTAATCTGGTATCGATTTTTATTTTTTTATCTCCACCAACTCTTACAACTTCTCGTTCTTGAAGAACCCTCAATAATTTTGCCTGAAGGTTGAGATTCAGATCTCCAATTTCATCAAGAAAGATTGTTCCTTTATTGGCTTGTTCAAAATATCCTATTTTTCTAGAATGAGCTCCAGTAAAGGCTCCTTTTTCATGGCCAAACAATTCACTTTCAATCAACTCACTAGGAATTGCCGCCATATTAATGGCAACAAATGGTTGTTTATCTCTATCAGAATTATAGTGAATGGCCTTGGCTACCAATTCTTTTCCAGTACCAGTTTCTCCTGTTACCGAAACGGTAATGTTGGTATTGCAGGCCTTTTCTATTAAGTTAAAGACCATTCCAATGGCCTTGCTGTTTCCTTTGATAAGTGATTTGAAATCGTATTTCTCTTTAACCTCAGATTTTAACTGCTTAATCTCTTTTTTAAGGCTTATGTTTTCTTCTATGTTCTGAATGAGTTTCCAAATCCTGGTCGTAGTTTCCTCATCCTTAATAAGATAATCGTATGCTCCTTCTTTCAAAAGATTAACGGCAGTACCAATATCTTCTTGACCTGAGATCACTACAACAGGAATATCAGGATTAAAATCCTTTATTTCCTTTAAGAGCACTTCACCACTTGTATCTGGTAGACTATAATCCAGGGTGATTATATCTGGGTTTTTGTAAAGGTTTTGTTTTAACTCTTTCCCACTCTTGTATATATGTGTTTCATAATCTGGATTCGCAGATAAATGGTAGTTCAATATTTCAGCATACCATTCGTCATCTTCAACAATAAATATTTTAGTAGTTTTCATCCTTTTTGTTAACGTCGATTTAAACTGGAGGTTTTAAATAAAACCCAATTAGCTTGATTTTTTTTTAATAAAGCTTTGATTTTTTGTTTGAATTAAACCAGCGGCTTTATCTAGTTTATTTAGCACTAAAATCAGGCCATTTAAATAAATAAAATTAGGTGTTAGAAGAGATGTGGTGTGTTTATCCCATCAATTTTCAAGAATTGCTATAAATCAAATACTTGAACGCGATTTTTTCAGCTTCAAAATTAGTTTTTATTTGAGATATTTTTACATATATCTGATAAAAAGTGCCTTGTGTTGTTTCTATCTTCTATTAAAAGCATCAACAGCAATGCTTTCATTTGTTTATCAATGGTTAATATCATTCTATGATTGCGCAGGAAATGGTGTTTTTTAATGATTTGGGTTGCAATTCATCGATCAGTATTAGAAATCTGTTATTTAGAACTGGAAAGAACTGGCTTCTTTATTCCAATATCTGGAATATTTTCTGATATAAGTAATTTTTAGAACCTGTGTGTATGTTTAACACTCTGAAAATGAATCAATTAGTTTATTGGTATCGAATTGGTAATACTCTAAGCAATCCAAGTGGTCAAACAAAACTTTTGGATTCAATAAAATGGAAAAGCTTAGAAAATCAAATATTAACAATGATGCAGGGATTTTAGCCTGTTTGTTTGGAAAAAAAATACCATTCAACTCAAAAGAAAATTCTGAATCCAGACCGTTTGAAATAACGAAAGGTATTTCTTCCCATTATGGGAAAAATGTTTCTATTTTGAAATTGTATGAAAAGGAAATGGAAGCTGATTCTCATTCTGAGCTTGTAATCAAAACTAAAAAATTCTTCTTCTTTAACAATCCTGATGGGAGCATAAGATGGATTATTCCACAAGATGCTAAATCCCCAAATTTTCTAAAATTTTATTCAGCTTCTAGTCTAAAGGCCAAAGCAATTTCATTCGTATTCAAACTCGCTTACTTGTTGAGGCTTCAGAAGTTTGTTATGTCAGGAATTTTGGAGCTTAACTATTCTGGGACAAATTTTTTAGATGAGTTAACGGAAAAGATTGGAAGCAATAATTATTCAATATTTACTGGAACTAAGGGACCAAACAGAAAGGTGCTGATTTGTTTCGAGGGAAATGATTCAAAGTTTGTAAAAATACCTTTCGGTGAGAACAGTGTTGATTTGATTAAGAGAGAAGTGCAAGTTGTGAATGAAATTGAAGTGGAAAAGCTTAGAAGCATAAAGTTTCCGGCAGCTCATTATCTAAACGAATCAAAATCAGGTGTTTTCGAAAACATTGATAGTGGAAATTTGAAAAGAGGGAATGATGTCACGGAATTGCATATTAAAGCTAGTTTAGAACTTTTTGCAAGCAATAAAAAATCTGTCGGTTTTAATGAAAGTGAATTCGCAAATAGAATCAATCAAAACTTAAACAATATTAAGGAGGGTAAAATTTTTGGTGAGCTTAAAACTGAGTTAGTCCAATTACATGAATCTTTGTCTGATAAAAGATCGATTCTGTCTGGACGTTCTCATGGAGATTATACGCCTTGGAATATTTTTATAGGGAAGAATAAGCTTTTTGTTTACGATTGGGAATTGAGCCAAGCGTTTGCACCTGTCCTGTTTGATTTATTCCATTTTGTTTTTCAATCTGAAATTTTAGTTAAGCAAAGCACTTGGTCTGAGATAAAAGATCGCTTGCTGGAACTTGAAAACAGTCCGCAAATAATTGAACTAGTAAAAGAGCATAATATAGATTTTGAAACCTATTTTGAATTGTATTTACTTGAAAACGTCTCCTACTATTTAAAGGTATATCAAAATCAAGAAACACTGCATGCTCAATGTTATTGGTTGTATGAAATATGGGCTATGGCCTTGAAAGAAACAAACATGAAAAAAAATAAATATTCAGGTTTAGAAGAGAGCCAAACTCACCGTCAACGATTTATAACTGAACAATTCAATTTTCTATCCTCTAAAGATTATGCTTTGTTAAAATTTTCGGAGAGAAGTTTAGACCTTATTTCTGACTCATCAGATTTGGATATTTTAATAGAAGAAAAACAAGAAAATGAAATCATCGATTGGATGGTTGATCACCGATTACTTGAAAAATACAACAGAAGATCTTTTTCATTCGCTAATTATTTTGAATTCTTCTTTAAAGATGGAAGTTATCTGCAAGTTGATTTGATCAACACTTTAAAGAGAAAGTCATTGGTAATGTTGAATACTTCAGAAGTGCTAAGTGCTACTAAACTAACAGGAGAGGGCGTAAAGGTTCCCGATCTAAAGCATGATCTGCAATATTGCCTGGCATTTTATTATCTAAACAACTCAGGCATACCAGAAAAGTACATTGAGTTTTTCAAAGGTTTACCAAGTGAAATGCGTCAAGACTTGATGGTTAATTTAAAACAATCATTTGATATAAAAATAAAAGATTTTACAGAGCTAAGTTATTTCAAGGCTGATATCCAAAATAAGATTGAAACACACTTGAACGACCAAAAGAACAATCAATCTTTGAATAAAATTTCCAATAAGATGACTTACCTAATTGATAGTATAAAAAGAGTATTTAACAACAATGGCTTGGTCATCAGCTTTAGTGGAGTGGATGGAGCTGGAAAATCGACCTTGATCAATGAAGTTAAGCAACAGGCGATAGAAAAGTATAGAAAACCAGTTAAAGTTATTAGACATCGGCCTTCAATTTTACCTATTTTAAGTTCATACAAATATGGGAAGGAAAAAGCTGAACAAAGGGCCGCTTCAACTTTGCCAAGGCAAGGAGGGAACGCAAGCAAAATAGGTTCACTGCTGCGTTTTACTTACTATTACATGGATTATCTATTCGGACAGATCTACATTTATTTCAAATACATTAAGCGTGGTTATATTGTCCTTTATGATCGTTATTACTTCGACTTTATCAACGATTCCAAAAGAACCAATATCGTTATTAATAAGTCCTTGGTGAAATTTCTTTATCGATTTATTGCTAAACCAGATCTCAATTTTTTTATATACGCTTCTCCAGAGGTTATCTTGAAAAGAAAGCAAGAATTGAGTAGCGAAGACATAGTTTCTTTGACAAAATCATACTCAAATCTTTTCAATGAGTTTACGGTGAAATTTAAGAATTCAAAGTACGTTCAGCTGAATAATATAGATTTGTCACAAACTACAAATAGTATAATGAACGAGCTTTCAAAAGTAGTATAGAACAATCAAAAGGTAGAAAAATAATCTTTAATACAAAAATAATTGACCCTTGAAATCCCTTATAGAAAATATAATAAAATATAGAAATCCAAATTTCAAATTTGATCCTGCATTAAAAACAGGGATGATTTTAGAAATGGCTTTCAGCAAAATGATCGCATTGATTCGATCTGGAAAGTTATTGTTCCGTGGAAAAATCCCAGGCTTGTTATTCCTCGAAAAAAATGTGAGTTTCGATTACCTTTCAAACATTGAATTGGGCCAATGGGTAAAAATAGGAGCTTACTCCAAATTGAGTGGATTGGGCAAAGGAAAGTTGAAGATTGGCCAGAAATCAGGGATAGGCGCCTTTAGTAGAGTTATTGTCTCAACTTCATTTAACAACATCGGAGAATACATTCACATCGGCAACAATGTTGGAATTGGAGAGTACGCTTACCTTGGTGGCGGCGGCGGATTAAGGATTGGTGACAATTGTATTATTGGGCAATATTTTAGCTGTCATCCGGAAAACCATTTGTTTGATTCTGTTGAAGAATTGATCAAAGAGCAAGGAGTTAAGAGGGCAGGTATTAGTATCGGTCATAATTGTTGGATTGGCTCTAAGGTTAGCATTTTAGATGGTGTAAGCGTAGGAGATGGATGTGTCATTGCAGCAGGAGCGGTAGTAACTAAAAATATGCCAGCTTATTCCGTAATTGGAGGGGTGCCAGCAAGAGTAATTAAGTCAAGGAAATTTGAAAGAGCAATTAATAATCAAAAAACAGTTTCTTCAATCCCTCAAAAAGAACTAGTATGAAAAGAATATTAATAACAGCATATGCCGTTAATCCTTATAAAGGATCAGAAGATGGAACGGCCTGGAATTGGGTCAAGCAAATTTCCAAATATAACAAGGTGCTGGCAATAACAAGAAAAAACAACAGACCTGATATTGAGAAGTTTGAACAAGAAAATCCTACAGAAGTCAATGGTAACATTACTTGGATTTATTTTGATTTGCCTGTCTGGATGAGGTTTTGGAAAAAGGGTGGAAGAGGGGCTTTGTTGTATTTCTACATGTGGCAATTCTTTATGCCAGCTTTCATAAAAATGCAAAAACTGGATTTTGATTTAGCGCATAACCTGAATTTTCACAATGATTGGACGCCTTCTTTTTTATGGATATTAAAAAAGCCATTTGTATGGGGACCAATAGGACATCATCCGGAAATTCCAAAGGATTATCTATACAAAAAAGATAAAAATGCAAGGCTAGGAATAAAAAATTTAAAGTGGAAGGTGAAAAGCCTTTTCTGGAAGTTTGATCCTTTTCTTAAAATTTGCAAGTCGAAAGCAGATCATATAATTGCCATAAACAGTTCTGTACAAGAAGTACTTAAAGTAGATAAAGCTAAAATTGCCCTTATCCCTGCGGTGGGGACTGAAATCGTACCTGAAAACTTAAATGCTTATGGAACCAAAAAAATATTCAATGTTCTTTCTATAGGCCGATTTGTACCACTGAAAGGATTTGATATTTGTATAAGATCATTTGCAAAATTTGTGGGGTCATTATTGGTAGATGAGCGGAAAAATATGAAACTAAGTTTGGTAGGGAAGGGGCCACTACTCAATGAGCTGAAATCTTTGGCGAAAGAGTTAGAGGTAGCTGAAAATATCGAATTCATAGAATGGATGCCGAGGAAAGAATTGGAAAAGGTCTATAGGTTATCCGAAGTTTTTTTGTTTCCATCGCATGAAGGGGCTGGAATGGTTGTACCAGAAGCATTGTCCTATGGAATTCCAGTATTGTGTTTTGACAATTGCGGTCCTGGAGAATTGATAGACCTTACTTGTGGTATAAGAGTTCCGTATTCGAAATACGATGATACAGTAGAGGAATTTGCCAATAATTTGAATAAGCTTTATAAAGACCCTGATTTAAGAGAAAAGATGTCAAGAGCAGCATACAAGAGGACTACAGAGCATTTTGATTGGGAAGTCAAAGGTGTTCTAATGCAAAATGTTTATGAAAAGGTTCTTAAAGATGTAAATGAGCCCAGCTTGTCGATTAGCCCTGAATTAGTAGAAGGTTAATCAAAAACCAAAGAACAAAATTGAGTAGTTTTGAAGCGAAGACCGGTGTGGAATAACAAAACCGGAACAGGTGATCTATGCCGGTCTTTCTTAAAATGATCAAAAATCAAAGAAGCAAAATTGAGTAGTTTTGACGATAAGACCGGTGTGGAATAACAAACCGGAACAGGTGATCTACGCCGGTCTTTCTTAAAAGATGCAAGATATAACAGGTGTTGAAATTGATAGAAAATAGTTAAGGAACTATGTTGATACTTGACCTGACAATATAAAAAGATTAAATCAAAACAAAAAACAAATTAGGGGTAATTTGGGAGTATACCGACGCAGATTAAAAGTCTGGATGAGATTTCTGCGTCGGTTTTTAAAATAAACAAGTTTTTGTGATTAGCATTTGTACCGATTCAGTGCAGTATTGACAGGAAGTTAAATTCGCATCGGTTTATTAAAAAATGCAAAAAAAAATATTAGTGGAATACCTGATCATTCAGGAATGACGCTTAACAAAGTCTAAAACAAATTAGGGGTAATTTGGGAGTATATACCGACGCAGATTAAAAGTCTGGATGAGATTCCTGCGTCGGTTTTTAAAAGAAACAAGTTTTTATGATTAGCATTTATACCGATGCAGGGCGACTATACAAAATGGTAAAATCTGCATCGGTTTATTAAAAAAAAACAAAAAAATATTAGTGGAATACCTGATTGTTCAGGAATGACGCTTAACAAAGTCTAAAACAAATTAGGGGTAATTTGGGAGTATACCGACGCAGATTAAAAATCTGGATGAGATTTCTGCGTCGGTTTTTAAAAGAAACAAGTTTTTGTGATTAGCATTTATACCGATTCAGGCAGTATTGACAGGAAGTTAAATTCGCATCGGTTTATTAAAAAAAAACAAAAAAATATTAGTGGAATACTTGATCATTCAGGAATGACGCTCAACAAAGTCTAAAACAAATTAGGGGTATACCTGATCAGGTCAGGTATGACGGGGAGTATACCGACGCAGATTAAAAATCTGGATTGGATTTTTGCGTCGGTTTTTAAATTAATAAATTGATTCTTCATATTGCTTGGTTGCTGTTTAGAGGGCCATAATTTTATCAATATTGTCTGTGTTTTGTATGAGTTTTAAAAAGTGTTGTTGATACTGATACAGAGGAGATCAAAAAGTCTTAGGTTTTGCATCAGTTTTGTAAAAAAATATATTTCATAAAAAAGAACCAAAAAAATTATACTTCGTTTTATATAAAAGAAGTAAAAGAGTCAAAGTCTATGGAATCCAAAATATTATGTTTTCATTTATTGAATGATTTTAGTGGAAGTCCATTGGTCTTTTCTCAATCAATTGATGCTTTGCTCAGTCAGGGTAGGGACGTTGAAATATATACCAACAAGTCAGAAGGCTTTTTGTCGAAATTCAGCAAGGATAAAATTAAGTACATCAATTATAATTGGAGTTCCTATAAGCTTGTCACGCTTTTTCGATTTTTCTTTTCACAAATGGTCTTGTTTTTTCGATTGCTGACATATTGGAATAGTGAGGTTGTTTTTTATGTCAATACGGTATTACCTATTGGTGCAGCTTTGGCTGCAAAAGTAATGAACAAAAGATTGGTATACCATTTACATGAAACTTCTATAAAACCACAAATTTTTAAGAAACTATTGTTTGGAATAGCAGAATCTTCTGCTGACGAATTGGTCTATGTTTCTCACTTTTTAAAGGATCAAGAACCCCTTTCAGTCAAATCAACTGTGATTTATAATGCATTACCAGATTCCTTTATTTCTGAGGTTTCTCAATTTGGGAATAAAACTGCAAAGGACAAAAATGGATTTACTGTTTTAATGCTTTGTTCTTTGAAAAAATACAAAGGAGTGGATGTATTTGTCGAATTAGCCGAGAAAATGCCTTCTATAAATTTTGAACTGGTTTGCAATGCAGATCAAAAACAAATCAATGAGTACTTTTCGAAAACTGATTTAAGTCCCAATCTGAAAATCTTTTCTTCGCAGAAAAATGTGCATCCATTTTATCAAAGATCTGACTTGGTTTTGAACCTTTCTCATCCCGAACTATGGATGGAAACTTTTGGGATGACTGCCTTAGAAGCAATGGTTTATGGCAAACCAGTTATTGTTCCACCTGTAGGTGGAATAGCCGAATTGGTTCCCAAGAACAGAGGCGGTTTCCAAATTGATTCGCGAAAGCTCAATGACCTTATCAGCTGCATTAATTTGTTAAAGGATGATACAGTTCTTTACAAGGAACTTGTTGATCAAGCAGTACAAAGGGCTAGCGAATTTTCGGGGGCAAGTTTCAAAAAGAATATTCTAAGTGTGGTATGTCCTGATAAACAATGGTTAACTGATAAGAGCCAAGAATCGTATCAAAAGAACAGTCCAATAGTTCCATAATTTGGACTTTAGTACTATTTATAGAATTATTCCTATATCTAAGAACATTTAAAGTGTTGAAAATCAATTGAGTAGTTTTTTGTCACGATTTTTTCTATTACTATAATAAACGCATAGAAAAATGGACTCAAATACCCAATCAATTTCAATCATAGGAACAGTCGGTGTCCCAGCCCGATATGGAGGTTTCGAAACACTTGCGCATTACCTAGTCGACAATCTGTCAGAACAGAATGATTTGACTGTTTACTGTAGCAAGCCACACTACAAAGAAGAAGAAAGGGTCTCTCATTGGAAAAAGGCAAAATTGGTGTATTTACCGCTTAAGGCCAATGGTATTCAAAGCATTCCATACGATATCATTTCCATATTTCACGCATTGATCCATACTCAGCAACTGATTATTCTTGGAGTATCCGGTTGTATTTGTTTGCCTTTTGTGAGGCTCATTTCACGAAAAAAAATTACGATTAACATAGATGGTTTAGAATGGAAAAGAGACAAATGGTCTAAACCCATAAAAAAATTCTTGAAATTCTCTGAATCGCTGGCTGTCCGATATGCAGACAATATCGTAGCGGACAATGCAGTGATCCAGCAATATGTTTTGGAGGAATACGGTGTCAAGTGCGCTTTAATTGAATATGGTGCTGATCATGTCAAAGCATCTAAATTAGTTAAAGCTGATTATGAGCAAAAATTCCCTTTCTTGAAGAAAGATTATGCTTTTAAAGTTTGCCGAATTGAACCTGAAAATAATGTCCATGTTATTTTGAAAGCCTTTTCTGAATTGCCCAATCGCACACTGGCAATCGTAGGGAATTGGACCAATTCCGATTATGGGAACTCCTTACTTCAAGAATTCAAAGACTGCGACAATATCCATCTATTAGACCCAATTTATGATCAGGAAATGTTGAATCTTTTAAGATCGAATTGTAGCCTGTATGTTCATGGACACAGTGCTGGAGGAACCAATCCTTCACTGGTTGAAGCTATGTACCTTGGACTGCCAATACTGGCTTTCAATGTCGCTTACAACCAAAAAACTACTGAAGGATTGGCCTTGTATTTCGACAATGAAATTGATTTGATCGATAAGCTACAAGTTTTAGAGAAGCGTCAATTGGAAGGGCTAGGAGTTGAAATGAAGTCCATTGCTGAAAGAAGATATTTGTGGAACATCATTGCACAAAAATATTCCGGTTTATTGAGCAAAAGCGAATTGAGTCTTGAATTGGCTCCTGTGGAATACATGACTGAATAGAATTTTGGTCTGGCCAAAATTTAGTATTAAAAAATAAATTTTTTAGAAAAATTACCCTAATGGAAATTAACAATATTCTCAACAGTATATTCAATTTAAACAGCCTTTTGTTTTTTGGACCAGCATTCTTAATGTCGTTCTGTTTTATTCCAGTTTTGATTAAAATGGCTTTTAAATTCAAATGGGTTGATCAACCGAACGAAAGAAAAGTTCATGTCAATGCCATTCCTACATTAGGCGGCATCGCAATTGTAGTGGCAATGGTATTAAGCCTATTGATGGTTCATTTCTTCTTTTTTCCGATCAATACAATTTGGCTTATTGGAATCGCCTTGTTTTTGATGGCCATTGGCTTGACAGATGATCTACTCGATATTTCCGCTAAGCTGAGATTGGTTATTCAATTGAGTTTGGGCTTGATAATCGCTTGGCAAGGAATTAGAATTGAAAGCCTGTATGGGCTGTTTGGAATCCATGACTTACCAATGATGCTTCAATATTTATTGACTGCATTTTTCCTAACAGGATTTATCAATGCTTTCAATTTTATTGATGGAATTGATGGCTTAGCTGGAGGAATTGGTCTGATCAATACTTTGGTATTGGGAGGAACTTTTATGTACCTCGGCTCAAACGAATTTGCTTTGTGGTCTTTGGCCCTTGCTGGTGGAATTGCAGCCTTTCTTTATTACAATTTCAATCCAGCCAAAATCTTCATGGGAGATACTGGATCTACAGTTCTTGGATTGTTGATTGGGGTATTGGGAATAAAATTGATACAATTGGGCGACGCCTCTCCACATTTGCTAAGCAATGCACATATTTTCGTGGCTGGAATAATCATTTTGGTGTTTTTCGATATAGGAAGAACCTTGTTTTTCAGAGTTATGAAAGGAAATTCTCCCTTTTCACCAGACAAAACCCACATCCACCATTTATTGTTAAAAACAAGATTCAATCATAAGAAAGCTGCCTTAATTCTGATCTTTTCAAACATCGTTTTGATAATCATTTCATTCTTAATCAAGGACTATGTGCAAACGGGTCGTGCTGTCTTTGTCTTGTTAATTTCTTGCATCCTTTTAACAGAATTGCTTAGTCTTCGTAAGATATATAACATCAATCTGCAATTTCGAAATTTCAGATCTGATTTTAAAGAGTTGAAGAAGTCTAATCGATTCATTGACAGAGGAATTGAAGCATAATGCTATTAATTTTTTTTAAATGAAAACCTTGAAAACTAATTGCGCCATGAATAAATTTAGAATATTTGTTGTTGACGATGATGAATTCTATGCAGAATTATTATCTAATCGTCTTGATCAAAATGAAAACTTTGAAGTCATTACTTTCTATACTGGAGAGGAAATGCTCAAAAATATCGATAAGCAACCTGATTTGATTGTAATGGACTACCACCTAGATGGTAATGATCCTGAAGCAGAAAACGGTGGAGCTATAATGGAAACCTTGGAGTCCCTGGAAACCAAAATTCCCGTTATTCTCTTAAGTGGTCAGAAAGACATTAACACAGCCGTTTCTTTATTGAAATCCAAAGCCTCAGATTACATTGTCAAAGATGAATTTGCCTTGGACAATCTGGAGAAATGTTCGGTAGATATTTTTAATCTTAAAAAAATGTCTTCTGAAGTAAAAGTCAACGAAGTCAAGAAAAAGGCTTTGCAACAAAGAATAATATTAATGGGAACTGTTTGTATTGTTTTGCTTGCTCTTTTGATTTTTAATTAAATCAGACTTTTGTAAATGTATTTAGTTCCTGAAAACCTCCCTTTCAATTCCCCTTTGAATCCCCTTTTGAATAACAAACTCCTCCATTCCAGATAATAGAATTTTATCTTGATACTGAACCTTTTGTGGCATTTATTAATATTTAAATGAATGAAAATCAGTGTGTTATGATTTGGTATGTTTGTGGCAACTAGTTATGTGTTTACGAAAATAAAACACTCATGAAATTACTCTCTGTATTTATAATTGAAGACGACCCAATATACTCTTGTATGTTGGAGTTTATGATCCGCAAATTAGGCGTTGATGATATTTTTACTTTTGCCTCCTTGGCAGAAGTTAAGCATTTTCTTCAGGTCAAACCAGATTTAATTCTTTTGGACTATAATTTGGAAGATGGTGAAAGTTTAGAATTGCTTCATAAGATTCAAAATCTAACCCAGGAAAGCAACATCATTCACTTAAGTGCTGATCCTTCTGTTGCTGACAAGTTGAAAGCAAAAGGTTTGAGCAATTTTATCTTAAAAGATGATTCTGCTATGACCAACCTGAAAAAGGTAGTTAAGTCATTACAAGGAAATGACAAACCACGCCATTCATCTGGCCTCAACTCATTCTTGTTTAGCTTTCTTTTATGCTTGCTAACATTCAGTAGTTGTAAGAATTACAACATGTTGCAAACCAACAATGCGCAGGATTATTTTCAGGAAGAAAGTGAAAATGAAGAAAAAGATTCCATCGATGAGTTATTGGTCTCTTTAGAAAATAAAGAAATTGAAGAGCCGAAAGAAAACATTAATACAATCCCAAACTACATTCTTGATACGGACGACAAGTTGAGTGTTAGTGTTTGGAATCACGATGATCTTAGTGTCGGTTCTGTTTTTAGTCAATACAATTCAAATGAAGTTTATGGTAAATGGTTGCTCATCAATGAGCAGGGTTATATAAATCTGCCTCAAATTGGAAAAGTGCAACTGAGCGGACTCACCATATCTGAAGCGGAAAGCTTGCTTACTAAAAAGTTTGACGAATTGATTAAAAATCCCATTGTCGTTGTTAAGATTTTAAACAAATCGATCACTGTTTTAGGGGAAGTGAAAATCGCTGGACAAATGATTTTGGAAACTGAAAAAAACTCTTTAGTTGAAGTTTTGGGCAGAGCTGGTGGCTTGTCTGATTATGCAGATTCCAGAAGTCTAAGACTTATAAGAAACGAAAAAGAATACACCATTGACTTGACCAAAGTTGATGCAGTCAAATTGAGCCAAGTAAATGTAATGGCCGATGATATGATCTACGTTCCATCACAAAAATCAAAGAATTTTGTGATGAAATCACCCGCTATGATTCCTGTGGCAAGCGCCATAACTGCTATCGTTCTATTGTTAACAGCCTTTGGCAATAAATAATTGAGGCTTGTTTGATATTCAAGACATAAAGAACCTACTGAAGCCGCTCTTAAAGGGCAGCCCTTTCATCCTGTTATTTACAGTGGTGTGTGTGTTTATGGCTAGGAGGTCAGTGGTTTACATTACTCCTCAGTTTGAAAGTACAGGAAAAGTGAAACTAGATGATAGCCAAGTGGGTATTGGCAATAACGTGATGTACAAGGACTTTGATTTTTATTCTACCAAGAATAAAATTGCTACAGAATTGGAAGTGATTAAATCAAAAGAGTTTTTGAAAAAAGTATTGGCTAAAATGGATTGGTCAGTCGATTACTTTAGAAAGGGTGAAATTAAGAAAACTGAATTGTTTGGACAAAGCCCTTTTAAGATTGATTTTGAAATTACAGACGAATCGCATTACAATCGCCCATTTGAAATTCAACTGATTTCACAAAACGAAGGCCGATTGATTTACAGTGCTAAAGGGGAAAATCATCAGCATGATTTTCTGTTTTGTAATAAAATAAAAGGAGACGGATTTAATTTCACAATAAATCAAAACAATGAAAATTTTGACAAGATTTTTTCAGCAGCTGAGAAAGATCAATTCTCATTTGTAGTTTCTTCAGAAGAAGATTTACTGACAAAGATCTCCAGTCAAATGCACATAAAATCTGCTGATAAGGATATTCCTGTTCTGAGAATTTCATACAAAGATCCCATTCCTGAGAAAACATCCACTTTTGTTAACAATGTAATCAAAACTTACATAGAAGATTACATTGAAAATAAGTCTGAGACGGCTGGTAAAACAGTGGATTTTATAGACCAAAGTTTAAACAATGTTGCTCGCAAGCTCAAAGCATCTGAAATAGCATTGGAGAATTTTAAATTGGAGAACAATCTGATCAATTTAAAGCAGGAAACAGAGGTTTCATTGAAAAAGATTGCTGAGTTGGAAGTTCAATTGGCCAATCTTCAAATGAATGAAAACGCATTGACTGAATTGAAAGAATACATTCAATCCACTGATGGAGATCTGGGCAAAAATCCACCACATGTTGGCTTTGGAGATTTACTTTTTACAGAAGTATTCAAAAACCTCAGGGCTTTGGAATCTGAAAAGAATAGACTCGATCTTTTGTATGAATCTAGCCATCCTGAAGTGGTAAAAGTAACGAGAGAAATTGATGAAACGCAGGATTATTTGCGCCTTAGTATCCTGAATGCAAGTCGCGATATTAGTACCAAAAAATCTAGTATTGAAAACATACTTATAGACGAAGAAAAGGGCATTTCCAATATGCCTACCAAAGAAAAACAATTGGTCATTTTAGAAAGGGCCTTTTTGCAAAACCAGAAAACTTTTAATTTCCTTACGGAAAAAAGAACAGAAGCATCGATCGCCTCTGTAGCCAATATGTCTTTTCATAGAGTGTTGCAATGGGCAAAAACACCCAATGGTCCAGTTTCTCCGCAAAAAACATTGATCTATATAGTTGCAGGTTTTCTTGGATTATTGATAAGCTCAATGATTGTTTATCTGTTCAGCTTTTTAAGAATGAAAATAAACAACATTTCAGAAATAGAAAAAAAATCAGACGTACCCATTCTTGGCACATTAACCAGCTTTGGAAAGCACAGTACTCATTTTCAAGACAGATTGAATGCCTTGATAACAAAACTCTTCCGCAAGAATGGACTCTCTCCTCATCAATTAATTGTCATAAGTTCTGCGATTCGGAAAGAAGGGAAGAGTTTTGTTGCATTCAATTTAGCGAAAAACTTCGCTGAACTTGGTTACAAAACTTTGCTAATAGATTTTGATTTAAGAAATCCTCAAATTCACAATCTTGCGAATGTCGAAAACAACTTTGGCTTGGTTGACTACATAAGAGATGATGTAGACAAAGACAAATGTATTGTCAATTCAACGCACTCTAATTTGAGTGTAATGTGCAGTGGTTCTTATGTTGAAAATCCTGGTGCATTGAGCAATCACAGAGACCTAACAGAAAAGATGGAAGAAATGAAATCAGAATTTGATTTTGTTATTCTCGATACACCTGCAGTCAGCAATGTTTCTGATGGAATAAATTTAATGGCATTGGCCAATCAAAACATCTATTTGATCCGAGCAAATTTCACACCTCCATCTATTTTGGTAAATGCGGATTACATCAAAGAAAATTACAATCCAAACAACTTTTCAATTCTCTTAAATGGAGTAGGGAAGAGCACCTCGTATGAGGGAATTTTATCAGGGCGACGGTATAAAAATGCTTATGGTAAATGGAAGGATTTGTTTAAATCTGGTTCTCGAAAGTTAAAAGAGAACAATGAAAATAAAAAATTAGAAAAATCTATAAGCTAAGAAGAACTTAAAATCGTGATAGAAAAACTACTTCCATATAAAGATAAAATCTTGGTTCTTATCGACCAAATTTGGGTTTCAGGATGTCATTTCCTGATCGGCATTTTGCTGACCAGATTTTTGGGATTGGAGACTTATGGAGTTTTTGCTTTGATCTGGATGATTGTCCTTTTTGTAAGCAGTATTCACAGTGCAGCCATTGTTATTCCGATGTTGACCATTGCTCCACAAAAGAAAGAGGGGGAGCAAGAGCGTTTTTTGGCCTCTCTTAATATTTTTCAATTGGCTTTTGGCTTACTGGTTATTCCTTTAGCATTCTCAGCCAGCATGCTCTTGTCTGCTTTTTTTGCGGATTGGGGGATTCAAGATCATTCATTGATCTTGTCTTTCTTGGCAGTTTGCTTCATCTTTCACGATTTCCTGCGCAAGAAGTTTTACTTGGCTGAAAGTTATGTCAAGGCCATGGTTTTGGATGTCGTAGCTTATACGCCTCAAGTCATCGGATTGATTGTTCTATTTCAATACAATAGCTTGAGTTTAGAAAATGCACTGATTTTGATTTTGTTTTCTTATTTCTTTGCGGCTATAATCTTTGTGAAGGAATTCAGTTTTTCCAGGTTCGACTATTCAAAATTGAAAATCGACTTTTTAGAGAGCTGGGAATTTTCAAAATGGTTGTTGGGAAAATCTGTTTTGCAATGGTCATCAGCTAACTTTTTTATAGTTGCTGCTGGTTCAATTTTAGGACCGCTTGCCATGGGAGGAATCCGAATCGCCCAAAATGTAATGGGCGTTTTAAATGTCCTTTTTCTGGCCATTGAAAACTACATTCCAATTCAAGCAGCCAAAGCTTTTGCCAATGGCGGTAAAAGTCAATTGATAACTTACCTCAAAGGCATTTCTTTGCCAGGTTTGTTGATCGTTTCTGTTTTAGCGGGGCTCATATTTTTATTTGCAGCTCCAATCAACTCGATTTTATTCGATGTTCAAAGTGCAGAAAGTACCTTTCTGCTCAGAGGATATTCAATTTTATACATTATTATTTTTTGTGGAATTCCCCTTCGATTTGTATTGAGAACGCTCAATGTCACAAAAAGTATTTTCATTTCTTATTGCATCAATAGTGCACTCAGTTTTTTTCTTGCAGTTCCAATGATAAAACATTGGGGCATGTGGGGTTTGCTGGCTGGATTGATTGGAACACAATTGATCATGCAATTCTATTTTTTATTCGTACTTAACAAAAGATTGATATGAAAATTATACATTTCGTTTTAGGGAAAGCCAATCCAAACAGGATGAATGGCGTTAACAAAGTTGTCAATAATTTGGCAACAACGCAAACTGATTTAGGCCAAAATGTTGCAGTTTGGGGAATCACACGAACACCCGATGATGTGTCTGAAATTCCAGATCGCAATTATGAAACCAGTCTGTTTCAATCGATCAACAAGTTTTTTATAAGCCCTAAAATTGAGGTAGCCATTAAAGAGACGATCAGCAAGGAACATTTGGTTTTTCACATCCATGGTGGATTTATTCCTGAGTTTTTTCATCTTCATAAGTTGTTATTAAAATATGACATTCCATATATAGTCACACCACATGGTTGCTACAACGAAAAGGCAATGGAAAATAAATACAAGTTCAAAAATGTTTATTTCAAATTGTTCGAAAAAAACCTTTTGTTAAATGCGAAAGCTTTGCATTGCATTGGTAAAAGTGAAATGGTCTCTAGCAATAACTTAGTGCCGGAGGTCAATAAAATTCTGATTCCAAATGGTCAGAATATTTCAGAACTAAAATTTAATTATAGAAACCTGGCAGAGGAAACTTTAGGCATTCCAATATTCGGATTCTGTGGACGAATGGACAGAAAAATGAAAGGATTGGATTTGTTGTTGGAAGGCTTTAGAATCTATAGAAAAGAAATGAACAAACCAGGTAAATTATGGATGATTGGAGGAGGTCAGGAAATTGAAGAGCTGAAGGAATTTACGGTTCAAAATGGAATAGATAAAGACGTGAAATTTTTCGGTCCAACTTTCGGCGACGAAAAGTTAAATCTGATTGCGAATATGGATGCATTTTATCATCCTTCTAGATATGAAGGCATGCCAACAGCAATCTTAGAGGCAGCGGCTCTCGAAGTACCATGCGTCGTCAGTGATGCCACCAATATGGCTGAATACATCGACAAACACAATGCTGGATATGTCTTAGAACCAAATACCGCAAAGGAAAATGCCTGGTCTATGGTGCAGGTTTTGGTAGCAAAAAAAGAGAATAGATTAAAAGAAATGGGGACCAATGCAAAAAGAATGGTTGAAGTAGAATTTGACTGGAGTAAAATTGCCCAAGAAATGATTGAAGTTTATGTCTCCTAATTTATTGACAAATAATAAAATTTTATTGAGTTCTAGACATTTTCTCAAATTAAAAATAGCTTTATTTGGGTCTTATGACGCTTAAATTAAGCATTTTTGCTTCGTTTCATAAAAGCTCACCAGTTCCATTGGTGAAAACACCAAAGGAAAGCCATGATTTGTCTAGTCCTCAAGTTTTTTATGAATTACAGAATTCATGAAATTAAACTATGTTTTCTATTGTGTCCTATGTGGTTCAATAATCGAACCACATAGGACACATAATATCACATTGATTGTCTTATTCAAAAACTTGGTTGTCTAAATAATAATCAGGGATACCAAACTGGCTTTTTATAGAATTGATCTCTTCTATTTTACCATGATTAAATTTTAGGTTTTTGTTTAGGCAAGCGGTGATCATAATGTTTTTGGCCGTATGCTCTGATGAAATAAATTCAAAAACCTTTGTTTTGTAGGCGAAAGCTTCTAGCGTAAGCGAACGCAAAGTATCTGTTAATAGGACGGACAATTGTTCCTTGTGAATGCCATTTTTGAAAACAGGTACAAGGTTTTCTGGAGGATTGATTTTGTTCCTTACATAATGTTGGCAACAAGGAGCGAGGATCATCAATTCAACTTTGGCTTCTAGTGCATTTAGAATGGCATCGTCAGTGGCGGTGTCACAGGCATGAAGTGCGACCATGATGTCCGCTCCGTTTAGATTGGCTTCATCAATAGAACTGTGTTCAAAAACCAATCTTGTGAATCCGCATTTTTTGGCCAGATCATTCGAGAATTCGACCAGTTCTTCTCGCTGTTCTACACCAACAATCTTGCAAGGTGTTTTTGTTTTATTGACTATGTAATCATAGAGCGCAAAAGTCAAATAGCTTTTACCGGAACCCATGTCCACTATTTTGATATCGTCTTTTAAGTAGGCATCGGTATTTTTAAACTGTGCCTCAAAGATTTCAATAAATTTGTTGATTTGTCTGAACTTGGCTTGTTTGTCTGCTTTGACTTTTCCTTCTTTGGTACAAATTCCAAGATGATATAAATAATCGTTCTTGCTTTCTACGACACGAACTTTTTGTTTGTCGTGCGTTCTCGGAGGAATCTTGGTATAACTGGGTTTGTTGTAGGTGATTTTGAATTGTCCGCGACGGTTGCTGAGTAAGTCAAAATCATTGTGGATGCTGTGAAGAAAAGCCGACATGAAATCTTTGCCGAGGTTGTCTTTCATAACGGCAAGGCCATCCTTGATGCTGAAATTTTTCGTGAAATCTTTTGTTTCAAATCGGTAAGTCAGTGAAAGCATTCTTTCGTTTGAAATTTCAACCAAACGAAAGGCAATTTTTTGTAATCCTTTTTCTCTGCCCCTGTACCTTCCTAAGCCAGATTTTACAAAAGTATCTTCTTTAATGCTTTTTTCTACTTGTGCTAAATATTCCTTGATCATTGTGTGTTTTTTCTAAGAATGTCAAAGATAAGAATACAAAGGACAAAGATTAAATGATGACCTTCCTATTTGAGAAATACTCAATAATATTTTACTCGCTCAATGACCAATACATATTATAAAATCTTCTGTTTTAGTTTTGCTAATTTTCAATTATATTTGACTGAATAAAAAATTTTAAAATGAAGAGTAAAAATTCCTATAATACATTAATACTGATGGGTTTATTTGGCGGTTTAAAGAAAAGATTGGAGCGCAAAAAGGCAAAAGCTGTCAAGAAAGAGGCTAAAATGGAAGCTAAAATTGCCAAATTAGCTAAAAAAGTTTCGGATAAAGCCAAAGATGAAAAGATGGCCTTGATTGAGGCTACTAAGGCAAGACATGCTAAAACTGTCAAAAAATCTGAGAAGACCATTCGTAAAGTCGAAAAATTGAACGAAAAAGTCGATCGTAAAATGGCACGTTACAGAAAGAGTTTGAAGCGCAAAGGATACAGTCCAAATGAAATTACAATTATGGCGAAAAGTCAAAGAGCCATGTTGGAGCTTAAATTGGGACGCAAGAAGGGCGTTACCTTGTCTTAGTTTTTACTGATAGACATCAGATTTTAGATACTAGATTTAGAATCGCATTAGAAAGAATAGAAAATATTGCTTTTCTCAAATCTAAAAATAGCTTTCTTTTGTTCTTGTGACCGTCATGTGACCAAAAGGGATGCTTGATCACATCAAAGGAAAGACATGATTTGTCTAGTTCTTAATTGGTCTACACAGCCATCACTTGATTTAATACTTCATTCTATGAGGGGAGTTATAAATCAAGTGATGGCTGTTTTTTCTCCATTTAGTTCATATTTCATCAAGGCCTTGTAAGGATTCCCTTCCAGACCCAATAATTTGGCGAAGGCAGGTTCCGTTTTTATACCCTCCTTTTTTAAAGCTCGAATTTTATTCTTAAATGCCTCCCCTTTGTTTTGAAGAATTTTGTATTCCATGATCATGTGTCGATAAGACTGTTGTTCAATTGGCGGAATGGATTGCCCAAATATTTCAATTTCAAAATACAGTCCACTAAAATTTACGATTGTTGCTTTTAGACCCTGATGGTATTTGTTTTTTAACTTGAAATTTTTCTCAGCGCCAAAGTTTTGAAGGAGGTCTCTGGCAAAGTCTTCGTGGTATTTACATTCACAAATGATGTCTAAATCACTGGATTCGATGTCTATGTCAATTGGAATGGTTCCGGTGAGGATTGGATTGTAAAATGAAAGCAATTCCATTATCTTCAATTCACGAATTTCATGGTAAGCCAATAGTTGTCGACTGTTACCAGTTTTTAGATATTCAAGATTGAGGAAGTTCATTTTCTTGAGATGTTAGAACCTTAAGAATTTGATTTGTTTGCGGCAAGATAAATACGGCAAAATAGATAAGGCAAAATATAGGTGTGTTGCAAAAGTTCGAATTTTACAATCCAATAGAAACCATATTAGGCGAAAATCTTCCTTTAAAATTACTCTTCAACTTTTACTTAAATTTATTTATTCCCCTACTTTGGAGAACTCGTTGCAGTTTTCAAGTTCGAATTTTACAGTGAAAGATTCATCATTGCAACAGTCGCCATCGAAGCAGGTAGTTTTAGTGGCCCAATTGTCACATTCGCCTTCACCATACTGAATCAGAAATTTGGTTTTCCCGTTTTCAACATATTTCATGAAACCAGACACAATGCAACCACAATCATCGGAATAAACCAATTCTTTTACTTCGTATTCCTTGCTGTTTGATAGGTTCAATTCTGCATCTTTGTCCCAAGAGCCAACTGTCAATTCATTTAAATTGAATTCAAAGGAGCACAGTCCTTTCTCATCGTCTTTATCAAGCGAAAGTTTTTCGCAAGCGCTCAATAATAAGAAAATAGAAACCAGAGAGAACAAAAAGAACACAGTTGAAAATCGTTGCATGATTGAATTTTATGGGTGAATTTTTGAGTACTAGATATTTTCTCAAATCAAAAAATAGCTTTATTTTGATCTTATGACGCTTACTTTTGGTCTTATGACCAAAAGGGCGTTGTTTAATTAATTATGCCCCTTAAATTAAGCATTTTTTAAGCATTTTTTCTTGGTTTCATAAAAGTTCACCAGCTCCTTTGGTGATAACACCATAGGAAAGCCATGGTTTGTTTAATACCCAAGATGAATTTAGAATAAAAATAACTGATTTTTACGGAAAAATCAAATCGCAAAGATTTAACAGAAAAACTGGCACAATTTGATTTATATGAAAGTAAAGGACTTTGAAGAAAAAGGATTAGAAACTTGGCCAATACAATTGTGCTAATGAATTGGCCAAGAACCGATTAGACTGAGGGTGTGAAAATTTTATATCATGGGTTTCAAACCATCTCTTTTGCAAAATTTTTGATAATCAAATCGCTAGGACTGATGCTTCTTTACTTTCTAGAATTGATTTTTGTCCCATTAAATATTCATCCACTGCGATGGCTGCTTCACGACCCTCGGAGATGGCCCAAACCACTAAGGATTGTCCTCTTCTCATATCGCCAGCAGCAAAGAGCTTTTCTATTTTTGTTTGGTAATTACTCGTCATGACGTTGTTTCTTTGATCGAGGTCAACCCCTAAACTTGTCAACAATCCTTCCAATTGTGGGTGAACAAATCCAATGGCTAGAAATACATGTTCGCATGGAATGATTCTTTCCGTTCCAGCTATTTCTTTCATTTCGTTTTTGCCGTCTTTGTTCGTTTCCCAACTGACAGAAACAACTTCCAAGCCACTAAGATTGACGCCATCTTCCGATACAAATCGTTTACTCATCAATGCCCATTTTCTTTCACAACCCTCTTCATGAGAGCTTGAACTGCGCAAGATCATTGGCCAAAGCGGCCAAGGGTCATTTTCGCTTCTGCTGTTGGACGGTTGCATGAGCAATTCTATTTGCGTAATGCTATTCGCTCCCAAACGGTTGGAGGTGCCTACACAATCTGAACCGGTATCTCCACCACCTATAACGACGACGTTTTTGTCCTTTACATCAATGTTGATTTTTTTATTGAATTTTCCACCTGCAACTTTTCGGTTGTTTTGCTCTAAGTAATCCATTGCAAAATGAACGCCTTTCAATCCTCTTCCTTCAATCGGTAAATCTCTTGGAATAGTTGAACCACCACAAAGAACCACAGCATCAAATTGTTCCATTAATTCTTTGCTTTTTATATCCGTTCCAACATTGCAATTTGTTTTGAATTGTATGCCTTCTTCTTCCATAACTTTCAGTCTTCTATCGATGACTGATTTCTCCAATTTGAAATCTGGTATTCCATATCTCAAGAGGCCTCCAATTCTATCATTTCTTTCGAAGACTGTTACTGAATGACCAGCTTGGTTGAGTTGGTCAGCAGCAGCAAGCCCAGCAGGTCCAGAACCGACAATTGCAATAGTTTTGTCGGTTCTTTTATTGGACTCGCGTGGTTTAACCCATTGATATTTGTATGCTTTTTCAATAATAGTTTTTTCTATGAATTCTATAGCTACAGGATCATTGTTGATTCCTAGTACACAAGCTGATTCGCATGGTGCAGGACAAATTCGCCCTGTAAACTCAGGGAAGTTATTGGTTGAGCTTAAAATTTCATAAGCCAACTTCCATTCTTCTTTATAAACCGCATCATTAAAATCGGGAATAATGTTGCCAAGTGGGCAACCTGAATGACAGAATGGTATGCCACAATCCATACATCTTGCTGCTTGATTGTTTGAGAAGCCATCTTCAACCTCCAAATTGAACTCTTTAAAGTGTTGCTTTCTTTGCTCTACCGTTTCTTTTTGAGGTAGGCTTCTTTTGTATTTTATAAATCCTTTCTGATCTCCCATTTTGCTGTATTTTAGATTTGCAAACGTTCTCCTTTGTGGTTTGTGAAATGAACAATTAGACAACAAGTCACCAAGGCAAAATTTTACATTTATTTACTTTTGGCTTTACCGATTGCCTTTTCATTTTCTGAAACTCTTTCACTTTCACTTGGCTTATTGAGTTTCCCTTGCTTTGTTTTTGAAACATCAACAACATTGTCCTTTTTCTGCTCCCGCTCAATTTTGGTGTTGTCCCCAAAATCGTCTTGCTTAATTTGAGGAATGTCCCCAAAAGTATCATCAACAATGGTTTTGGCTCTTTCTAGAGCGGCTTTGTATTCCTTAGGAATGACTTTAATGAAATTGTCAATGTTTTCATAAAAATCATTTAATAAATCCAAGGCAAAGTTACTTGCTGTATACTTAAAATGACGTTCAAGCATGGATTTTATTTCACGCTGATCGTCCTCATTTATGCTTTCAATTAAAACCATTTCCTGGTTAATGAAATGTTCATTCTTTTTATCGGTTTGAAACAGATAGGCAACTCCACCACTCATTCCAGCGGCAAAGTTTTTTCCAATTTTACCCAAAACAAGCACTCGTCCACCAGTCATGTATTCGCAACCATTGTCTCCTAAACCTTCAACGACTGCATAGGCACCAGAGTTTCTCACAGCAAAACGATCCCCTGCCATTCCTTTGAAATAGGCTTCTCCTGATGTCGCTCCATAAAGAGCAACATTGCCGATGATGATGTTTTTTGAAGGATTAAACAAGGAAGATTTTGGGGGAGTGACGATCACTTTACCACCACTCAAACCTTTGCCAATGTAATCGTTTGATTCTCCTTTCAATTTGAAACGGATGCCTTTGGCTAAAAAAGCAGCAAAGCTTTGTCCTGCTGAACCTTTGAAATTGAAACAAATGCTGTCTTCTTTTAATCCCACAGATCCGTGCTTTTTAGCCACTTCATTTGACAACATCGTTCCAACGGCTCTGTCTGTGCTTACAACTACAAGGTTTGCTTTTACTTTCTCTTTGTTATTAATTGCTTTGTCACTCAAAGCAATCAGTTGATGATCTAGTACTTTTTCTAAGCCATGTTCTTGAGGCCTTGATTTATATAATTTTGTTCCCTCTGGAGTGACTGGTTTGAAAAGGATTTTATCTAAATCTAAGTTTTGGCTTTTCCAGTGACGGCCTGCTTTGTCAACCTCTAATAAATTGGATTGTCCGACTAACTCATTGACGGTTCTGATCCCACATTCTGCCATGATTTCACGTAAATCCTGAGCTAGGAAATTGAAGTAATTGACCAAGTGTTCAACTTTCCCATCAAACTTTTTTCTTAATTCTTTGTCTTGTGTGGCAATCCCAACAGGACAAGTGTTGAGGTGGCATTTTCTCATTAATATGCAACCTTCAACGACAAGGGCTGCCGTCGCAATTCCCCATTCTTCTGCGCCGAGCATAGCAGCGATGGCCATGTCTCTTCCAGTCCTGATTTGTCCGTCGCATTGAATGGTCACTCTGTCCCGCAATTTGTTTTTTACCAGTGTTTGGTGTGTTTCTGACAATCCCAACTCCCAAGGCAATCCTGCATGTTTGATTGAGGAAAGAGGCGAAGCTCCAGTTCCTCCATCGTGGCCTGAAATTAGAATGTGATCTGCATGTGCTTTTGTAACTCCTGCAGCGATAACGCCTACGCCTGTTTTGGAGACCAGTTTCACACTGATTCTTGCTTCTCTATTGGCGTTCTTCAAATCAAAAATCAATTGAGCAAGGTCTTCAATGGAATAGATGTCATGATGGGGTGGGGGTGAAATGAGTCCAACACCAGGCGTGGAATTTCTAACCCTAGCAATATTAGCATCAACCTTGTGACCAGGCAATTGCCCGCCTTCACCTGGCTTTGCTCCTTGAGCCATTTTTATTTGCAGTTCAACTGCATTGGTTAAATAATTGATGGTTACACCAAATCTACCAGAAGCTACTTGCTTTATGGCTGAGCGTTCCCAATCTCCGTTCGCTAATTTTGGAAACCTCGCTTCATCTTCTCCACCTTCTCCACTGTTGCTTTTGCCGCCAATTCTGTTCATCGCTTTGGCAAGCGTTGTGTGGGCTTCATGACTGATTGATCCAAAGGACATCGCACCAGAGGCAAATCTTTTTAAAATAGACTCAACTCCTTCGACTTCATCGATGGAGATTGAATTTTGTTTTTTTATCTTAAAGAAACTGCGCAAGGTGGAGGCATTCTTTTCTGCCTTGTTGATCTCTTCAGTATATTTCTTATAAATGGAATAATTGTTCGTGCTTGTAGAATGCTGCAACAAATGGATGGTCTGCGGATTGAATAAATGATACTCTCCCTTTCTTTTCCATTGATAAGTACCAGCATCTGGTAGAATATTGGTTTCACTCGTTTCTTTTCGGTGAAAGGCTAAAAAGTGTTTCGCTTCATTTTCTTTTTGAAGGTCTGCAAAAGTCATTCCTTCCAAGCGAGAAATGGTTCCTTTGAAACACTTGTTGGTTACATCAGTTGAAATACCAACTGCCTCAAAAGTTTGTGCGCCCTTGTAGGATTGAAGTGTTGAAATTCCCAACTTCGACATAACTTTCAATAAGCCTTTGTCTACCGCTTTTTTGTATCTTTTTACGGCTTTCTTCGGGTCCAATTTTTGCTCTTCTGCTAATTGTGCAACGGATTCCAATGCCAGATAAGGACAAATGGCATCAGCTCCATAAGAAAGTAAAGTCGCAAAGTGATGCGTTTCCCAAATATCGCCAGCATCAATGATTATGGAAACCTCCTTTCTATCTCCTGATTGGATTAGTTGATGATGCAAGGTGCCAACAGCCATTAAAGAAGGAATCGGTAATTTTGTTTCAGATATATTTCTATCGGACAGGCAAATGAAATTGTACCCTTGTTCGATTGATGCTTTGACTTCTTCTACTATTTTATCAAGTGCCGTTTCTAAAAGTTCACCTTTTTCATAAGTAGTTTCAATTGTTTTTGATCTGAAATTTCTGTTTTTAATTTGTGAAATTTTATTGAAACTTTTGAAATCTAAAAATGGCGAATCTATTCTTAAAGTTGTTGCTTCATATTCACTGATGTTAAGGATTCTACTTGTTCCACCAAGTGTACTGGAAAGAGACATGTAGAACTTTTCTCTCAGAGAGTCAATGGGTGGATTGGTGACCTGCGCAAATTGTTGTTTGAAATAGTTTGAAATATGTTGAGCCAAAGTAGAAAGAACAGCCAAGGGAATATCAGCTCCCATAGATCCAATTGGCTCTGTTCCTTTGTCTGACATCGACTTTAGGATTAAGTTCTTGTCTTCGAGTGTGAAACCGAATGCCTTTTGTCTTTGACTAAGGTTAACTGGAAGTGCTTTAGGCGCTTCAGATTCTGAAGATTCTGAAGATTCACTTGTTTTTTGACCGTCTAATTGTTTTAATTTTCTTGAGTTGTTTTTTAACCATTTGTTGTAAGGAAAACGTTTGCAAATGATTTCCTTAAGTTCTTTGTCAGAAATGATTCTATTTTCCATAAGGTCAGCAACCAACATCTTACCTGGTTGCAATCTTCCTTTTTTGATAATGGTTGATTGATCAATTTGCATACAACCGGCTTCGCTTGCCAATATCAATTTGTTGTCATTTGTTATGACATACCTTGCAGGTCTTAGTCCATTTCGATCCAAAGTGGCACCAATCAGGTTGCCATCTGTGAAGCAAATAGCAGCAGGACCATCCCACGGTTCAATGACAGCATCGTGGTACTCATAGAAGCTCCTTTTGTATGCTGGCATGGTTTCATCGTTTTGCCAAGCTTCCGGGATCATAATCATCATTGCATGCGGAATAGATCTGGTGGTTCTAATTAAGAAATCAACCACGTTGTCGAAGTTACCTGAGTCCGAAAGATAGGGGTCGCAAACTGGGAATGCTCCTACCCAAGAATCTGTGTAGTTGTCGCTTTCTTCCATGTACCTTTCTCTTGCTTTCCACCAGTTGATGTTTCCTTGAATGGTATTTATTTCACCATTGTGAGCGATGCATCTAAAAGGTTGTGCCAATTTCCATTTCGGAACCGTATTGGTTGAGAACCTACTATGAACAATAGCGATAGCAGAGGCGATTTTTTCATCTCTTAAATCAGGGAAGTACTGTCTTAGTTGAGTGGCTTTTAATTGACCTTTGTAAACAATTGTTTTAGAAGAAAATGATGCAATGTAAAATTCATCTGTAATGGTATCTTCCAATTCTTCACCATCCTTGAAATAGGCCTTTTTTAAAATTTCACTCTTAAGAAAGTATAAACGTTTTTCAAAGTTGGAATAAAGTGGGTTGTCATTTGATTTTAAAAAAATCTGGACAATATCTGGCTCTGTTTCCAAAGCAGAAGCCCCAATCATAGAATTGTCAACAGGTACTTTTCTTTGATAGATGATTTCAAAGTTGTTTTCAGCACAAGCTGATTTTATCAATTCTTCGCAAAAAGCTCTCTTGGTTTTGTCTTTAGGGAAGAAAAACATGCCCACTCCATATTCACTTGGAGCGGGCAGGTCAAATTTATAACAAACACTAATTGCTTTAAAATAATCGAAAGGTATTTGAATCAAAATACCTGCACCGTCTCCAGTGTTTTCCTCACAACCACATGCTCCTCTGTGCTCCATGTTTTCCAACATGGTCAATCCTGAGTCGATGGTCTGATAGGTTTGCTTTGCATTTAAATCTGCAATTAAACCAACTCCGCATGAATCTCTTTCTAATTCAGGTGTATAAAGTCCGTATCTATTATTTTTCTGTTTATCTAGGTGTTTATTAAAAGTCATATTTCGTGTGTTTATTTCTGTGCTCGATCCTCCATTTCATTCAAAAGGAGTAAGTTACCGCTAGAACGAAAGAAGAAAGATTTTTTTCTAATTCTTCCTTGTTTGGATAGATGGCTGTACTAGCCAAATCAATTCTGTATTCAGGTATAATTGTTAAATCTCCAATTTTATAATTGGCGGATAATGTAAAATCAATAATTTCTTCGTCCATTCCTACTACTCCAATTCCCTGATCCATAAAATATTCAATTCTTGTGCCGATGCTCAACTTTTCAGAGGTAGCGAATTGTGCATATATTGCTGCTCCAAAAAACAGGTCGTCTGCATAACTCGAATTTAGACCCAAGTAAACTTTCTCAGAAAGATCTACGCCCGCTGTCAAGTCTAATTGATAAAATTCATCATCAAAAAGTCCGTTGATGTAAATAGAACCTTTTTCAAATGAATAACCTAATTGAAGCCCTCCTACATATCTGTTGAGACTGTTAAATTCTGTTGCATCTGTTGGGTTAAAAATCCCGGCCATTAAACTTAGGCCATTTTCAAATTCAATATCGGCTTTTAGCCCTGTATGTGAAAAAGGACCATAAGAAAACAAATAGGAAGTAGAATAATTGAAATTGGCTGTAGGAGAAATAACTTCATAACCCAAAAAGGTATTGAAATTCCCTAAAGTAAACTTCAACTTCTCATTCACTTGATAATACGCAAAAAGTTGATTGACGATACTTGAATTTCCTCCCGGTCTCAATAAGGGAGAGAGGAATGTAGCATCTTCTCCACGTGGTCCTAATACAAAATCAGCTGTAAAGCCTGCTTTGCTGCCTTCTTTAGAAATGATCAAATTGGCCATTCCCAATGAAAATCCAGGCAAATTAGCAAAGGAAGTACCCGGTGCAACGTCATAATCTGCACCAACTGTTCCTCGATAATAGGCATCAATGGAGCCAGAGACTTCAAGGCCAGAAACTTTTGGTAAGTCAGTAGTCAATTCCTCGGAATCGTCAACTGTTTCCTTTTTCGTTTCTTCTTTGTTTTTGTCATCTTCATTGCCATTGGCAAAAACTGTAAATGGTTGTATAGCCATTAAAATAAATAGTTGAACAATAATTAATTGTGAAAATTTCATTGTGGGTCTGTTTTATTTGTTTGCAAAGAAATCCCGCTAGCGAAATCTTGACTAATCAAGTTTTTTGCTTCAGGATCTTTAGTGAAATCAATTTTTAAAACAGAACAACATTTTTCCAATACTTTTCGTAATTTTAATCTGCTGTTAGGAGCAATGGAAATCTGTTGTTCTTAATGTGGGCTCCCGGAGTTACAGCTCCGGGAGTTTCTATAAAATAAAATGCTATGTGAGTCTATTTGAATTTAATTAATAGGCGGTTTTTAAGAATAAGCTGCTAATTCGTGTTCACTTATGTCCAAGCCTCTTTCTTCCTCTTCTTCTGTAACCCTAATACCTACCGTTGCTTTCAATAAGCCTAAGACGGCAAAAGAGAAAATGAATGTGAATAGTCCGATGGAACCTATTCCAACCAATTGGGCAAACAAGGTTCCGACACCTTCCTCGCAAGTACCGAACAAAGCTACTGCCAAGGTGCCCCAAATTCCGCAAACAAGGTGTACAGATGTTGCACCCACAGGATCATCCAATTTTAAACGATCGAATAGAGTTACGGAAAGGGGGATTAATAATCCAGCTATAAGGCCAACGATTACTGCGCCATTCACGCTAATTACATCGGCACCTGCTGTTATTCCAACAAGCCCTCCAAGAATTCCATTCAGTACCATTGATAAATCATGTGTTTTAAACATTACATATGATGAGATAAATGCGCCTATTGCTCCACCAGCAGCAGCCAAAGAGGTGGTGGTGAAAACCAATGAGACCAATTCAGGATTGGCACTTAAAACGGAACCACCATTGAATCCAAACCAACCGAACCAAAGGAGAAAAACCCCCATAGCAGCAAGCGGCATTGAATGTCCCTGAATTGGTCGGATTCCTTTTTTTGTATATTTTCCTAATCTAGGTCCCAATAGAATAATTGCGGCCAAAGCAGCCCATCCTCCTACAGAGTGAACTATAGTTGAGCCTGCAAAATCGTAAAAGCCCAATGCGTCTAACCATCCTGCTCCCCATTTCCAGTAGCCAGTTATGGGATAGGAAATGGCTACGAATAAAGTGGCAAAGATCAGAAATGGACCTAATTTTATTCTTTCGGCTACCGCTCCAGAAACAATGGTGGCACATGTAGCGGCGAACATTGCTTGAAAAATAAAATCTGACCAGAAAGTATAATCTGCATATGCTGCAGTCATGTCTTCAGGAGATGGGTTTAAAAAAAGAGATGGCAAAACGAACATTCCTCCTTCATTTGCACCAGGATACATTAAATTGAATCCAATGAACCAATAGGTCAATAATCCAATTGAAATAATCATTCCATTTTTAAATAAAATATTTACAACATTTTTCTTTCTTACAAATCCAGCTTCCAATGTTGAAAAGCCCAAGTGCATAATAAACACCAAAGTTGTAGCTACTAAGATCCATAAGTTATTTGTTGTGAACAGCCCCAAATCGGCTGTTGCCTGAGCAGCTTCAGTAGCTTTCATCAATTCAAAGGTTTTTCCTACTATTTCTTCTTCCATGATATTTTTTTTGTAGGCCATTAGCTTTTGGCCGTTGGCTTATTTTTTTATTTTTATTTATTTAATATAGGCCCTTAGCATTTGACTTGTTTTGTTATAACTGTTGAAGTTATTTTTGCTAAAGGCTAAAGGCTAAAGGCTTACAAAGCTTCCAAACCGACTTCCCCGGTTCGTATTCTTATGAATGCTTCGACTGGTGTGATAATAATTTTACCATCGCCAATGTTACCTGTTCTTCCGAATTTTTGGATTGTTTCAATTACTTCTTCCAATTTATCCTCATCCACAATAATTTCAATTTTCATTCTAGGGATATAGCCAGAATCGTAAACAGATCCTCTGTAAAGTATTTCATCTCCTTTTTCAAGACCTTGTCCTTTTACATCGAAGAAGGTGAAAAAGTTGATACCAATGTCATGAAGGCCTTCTTTAATGTCTTCAAACTTGGAGGATCGAATTATTGCTTCTAGTTTTTTCATACTGTCAAGTCTGTTTATTTCTTTTTGTGGATAATTACCCTACTAAATTACATTTAAGATTTTTTTAACTAGCTTTGAATTTGTTTTGAAATGTTATGCTTAATGTGAGTTGTATAGCATTATATTATTGAAAATCAAATAGTTAGATACCTTTGCTTTGTTATGCCTATATCTCAAACAGATGCCTTATTTCAGTTGATTAAGTCCCTAACTAAAGGGGAAAAAAGGAATTTTAGGTCCTATGCCAAGCGAAATCAGACCAATGACTCTCTTAAGTTTATTGACTTGTTTGATACCATAGACAAGCAATCTGAATGTATGGATGACTTCTATTACACCAAACTAAAACTTAAGAACAAGACCCAGTATTCGAATCTCAAGCGACATTTATATAGTCAGATCGTTGCTAGTCTTCGGTTGATACACAAGGCCAAACGCGCCAATATTCAAGTTAGAGAGTACATTGATTTTGCCTATATCTTGTATGGGAAAGGATTGTATTTGCAAGCCCTGAAAATTTTGGGCAAGGCGAGGCGAGATGCAGTTAAGCATCATTTGAATTACATGCATTTGACGATTGTTGAATTTGAAAAGATGATAGAGAATCGGCACATTACGAGAAGTGGCGGTCAAAGAGCAATTGAATTAGCCAAAGAAGCTGGGGCAATCAATAAAACCATTTCAAATACTATTTACCTAAGCAATTTGAGATTGGAGTATCATGGGAAATACATAAAGAATGGCCATGTACAGAACGAAGAAGATCGTCAAATAATCAAAGGAGAATTTTTGTCCAAGCTCAAAGGCATCGATGAACTTGAGTTAGGGGTGATGGAAAAGTGTTACTACTATTTGTCCTATGTTTGGTATTCTTATATTCAATTAGACTTTCAAGCTTGTCTTGATTATTCAATAAAGTGGGTAGAGCTTTTTACAGACAATCCCGAAATGATTCGTCGTGATGTAGATCTGTTTATGCGTGGGTACCATTACATCATCATTTCAGCATTTCATTTAAAAGATGTCAATCAGCTCAATAAGTATTTGGAGTCTTTAGAGCATTTCAGGAAAAGTGAGTATGGAAAGCTCAATGACAATTCAAAAATCATTTCATTCCTTTATGTACATACCGGAAGATTGAATAAGGTAATCATGAATGGCGATTTTGCAAATGGCTTGAAAGTTATTCCTAAAACTTTGCGAAGAATTAAGCGCTATGGAGACAAGGTGGATGATCATAGAATTTTGGTTTTTTATTTTAAAATTGCCTGGATATATTTTGGAGCAAAGAAAATTGACAAAGCGATGTTTTATTTAAATAAAATAGTCAATAAAGATTTGGTCAACCTAAGAGAGGATCTTCAGTTATATGCGAGGTTGTTGGTATTGATGTGTCATTATGATTCCGGTGAAATGGATTCTGTTTCTATTTCACTCAAAAAATTCAAATCCTATTTTAAGTCTTCTCAAAATCTAAGTCCATCTCAAAGTTTGGCAATTGATTTGTTTAAAAAGTTGGCCCAAACGCCACTTTACGATCATTCTGAAATGATGAAAACCTATTTTAAAGACTTGGAAGTTTTAAAGGAAGATTCTTTCCAACAAGTTTCTCTTAGCTATCTGGATGTAAGTTCTTGGTTGAAAGCAAAAATTGAAAGGAAGAGTCTTGGTGAGGTCGTTAAGAATTCTCAAGAGTGAAAATGCCTAAATGAATGTTTGATTACTAGATAAATCATGGCTTTCATTTGGTCTTGTCATCAAAGGTTTTGGTCATAAGACCAAAACATAGCCTAAAACAAAAGCCTAAAACAAAAGCCTAAAATAAAGTGGATAGACCAAAATAAAGCTGTTTTTTGATTTGAGAAAATGTCTAATGCTCAAATTGGGTTTATTACTTGTTGACAATTAGAACAATTCTTTAAAAAATCCCTCCTATATTTAATTGGATATTTAGCCTTATCAGCGTTTGTATTCAATTTTTTTTTCAGATACTTAGAATTAGGTCATAAATCACTGATCAATAGCATTTTGTGAGATTAAAGTGAATTTTGAAAAATGTTTAAAAATAAGATTACTAAGGTTTTATCTCAGGTGCTTTCTTGTTAATTTTTCTAAAAATTAGATGGATATGTAATTTTATTCATACCAATTGGGTTTTATCAATCGAAAATAAATTGACAGTTTTAATCGATTAATGAAGATATAGAAGTTTATATTTTAGTAAACATTTATGGATTCTATTCTAAACAATCTTTTTTTAATTAAACCCTATTAACAATGAGTCAGTATATTTATGAGAACCAGAACAGTAAATCCTTTTACACCATGGCCTGGGTTGCCTTTGTGGTATCTTTTGTCGGCATGGGCTTAGGAATAGTTTATCTGGATGTAGACCTTCAAACGAAAGGTTTTTTTGCAATGACTTTTATATTTTCAGTTTCTTCTTGCTTTACTTTGGCAAAGGTGACCCGAGATAAGCACGAAGCAGACAAGATTATTAACAAAGTTGAAACAGCAAAGACGGAGAAATTTTTATCAGAAAATTCAACTTTTTAGGATTTTTTTGAAATAATAAATAGTCCCCCCAGAGCAAAGAATTTGCTCTGGGGGGACTTAATTTTTGTGTTATTCGATTCCCCCGCCAAATTAAAATTCCCAAACATTGTCCTCAATGTCAACCTCAATTATCAATAGATTGGGATCGATAAGGATCTTAGCAGGTTTTTCATCTACCTGAATTTTGAATGTATTGGCTTTTGAATAGATCATGTGTTTCTTTGATTCAATAATTTTCCCTGCTTCATTAAAGAAAGCTATTTCAATATAGTCTGCTAATGTTGCATCCTCACCGTCCTTGCTTTTGGTAATTTCAAAGTCCAAAGTAACTTCATAATTTTCTTCTCCCAAGCTTCTCAAATCTGCCTTGTTTATTTTGTTTTCATACAAACAAACTGTTTCAAACATATCGCTTATGAGATAACTGAGTGAGTCTGGTACTTCCTTGTACAGGGTTTCTGTTAAATCCAAACTTGTAGGGTAGGGAGGCCCTTGGAATTTGTATTGCTCTAAAAATCCTCTTAGTATTCTGTTCAATTTTTCTTCACCAAGCTGCTTGCTCAATGCTGTAAATATCATAGCTCCTTTGCCATAAGAAATATACATTTGTTCTTGCTTTACAAGCATCAATGGTGGTTCTTTTTCTTGCTCGCTTGTTCTGCCTTTTAGGTATCTTTTTCTCTGTAATTTCAAAAATTGGTCTGCTTTTTCTTTGCCATAGGTCTCTTCGTAAATTCTGAGTGAAATATATTCCGTAATACTCTCGGTTAGCATGCTTGCTCCTAATGCATTGGCTGGAACTATTTGATTGCCCCACCATTGATGGGTCAATTCGTGCGCAGATACATAAAGGGAAAGATCCACTTCACCTTCTTCGGTCTTGGAGTTGGCTATAAAACGTACTTCAGAGGTAGGAATGCAATTTCCATAAGTAGTGGCAAAGGTTCCTTCTGATTCAGGAAATTCTATTATCCTTGCATTTTCATGTTGGTACGGACCAAAATGACGGCTATTGTATTCCAAAGCTCCTTTCAATCCATCAAGCATTTTATTTACATTGTGATCATGACCTTTATGGTGATGAACTTCCAAGGCTATGTCATTCCAATTTTCTGTTGCGACCTGAGATTTTAAAGAATTGAATCCCATTGAAAATTTCATGTTTTCAATTTTATAATTATAATAATTTCGATTGTTCTCTGACCATTGGTTGATAACTTTTCCAGGTGCCAATGCTATTTGATCCTCGCTTGTACTTATGGTAATATCGAAATCAAGATTGTCCGAATCCGTTGCAAAGTTGTGATTTTTTTTCGAGTTTGGATCGCTCGGATTGAATGGATCCGTCATGAAATAACCAAGTCTTGGCAAAATGTCCTGTTGCAAAAATGTACCGTTTCCTAGTACATTTGAGTTTCTTTCAAAAAGGCTGTTCTCTTTGTTTTCTATAGTGAAATTCAATTGCATGCTGTCACCTGGTACAAAGCTTTCTTCAAGAGCAATTACCGAAAACTGCACCAATGAATCTCTGCTAAGCAATGAGCTTTTGCGATTGATGTTAAAGTCTGTAATTTCATCGAAACCAGTTTTAATCAATAAGGTATCAATTTTCTGTTCAGACTTGTTGACCAAAGTATAGTTTCCATATGCTTTAAAGCTGTTGCTTTTTGGATAAAGGTCTAGATCTATTTTTGCAGAACAAATTCTAGGCTGATTGAAATTCTTGTATCGACCGTATTGCTCTTCAAAACCAGCGAAGGCTTTATTCATGACTTTTTTTGAAGAAAATAGAAGTTGTTTTTCCCCTTTGTAAATATTGAATCCTAAAGCAATAAAAGAAAAAATGCACATTGCCACAATTAGTTTTACTGGTTTGGTGAATCTCATTTTAGCCAAACTAACTCTTTCTTTTATAGAATTGGGAACACCACGCATCCAGAACAAATAGGCTAAACTCAAGCATAAGAAGCCAAAGATCAACCAATAAGATTCTACCAGTAAATATGGTTTTAAAGTATTGGCAAAACCATTTAAATCTGAATATTCAAGGTCAGGCGGAGAATTAAATCTCAACAGTTTTGTTTTTATTCCTAGTTTGGGCAAAGCACCAATTCCGATCCATCCCATCAATAAGGTGAACAATGCTATATACAAGTTGGGAACAATGGTATGAATCAAACAAGCTGCAAATGCCCAGATGATTAAAGAGATCAATGACAATCCAAAAAGTTGGGTAATGTACAATCCAATTTCAAACTGATAATAGCCATTGTAAATCTGAATGATGATTCCAGCCAACATCATGACAGTCAATAAAACCAGTTGCATTTTTACAATAGCTAAAACCTTTGAAAATAGACTGGTCCAATTTTTAACAGCGCTTGCATCTACGAGCTGATCCATTCCAGATGTCCTTTCCCTTTGAATAAGCATTCCTGAATAAAGGAAAGTTAAAATGACGATTGTTCCACTAAAGAAAAAGGCAGGAACTTTCAACATGATTCTTGTAACAGGCATCAATGTAATGTCTCCTGTGTTTGTTACTTTACCGACTATAAAAACAACTGTTATTAACCCTAAGATTAAAAACATCAGGAACATTGGATTTTTGATGATGTAGCTAAAATGGAAATTGGACAAATTCCAAATGTTTTTTAATTGTTGTGTAAAGGAGAAATCATAATTCAAAACTGGAATAGCGGTTTCGGAAGCTTTTGTTTTTAGTGAAATAGGTTCCTGTTGACCACTCTTGATTTGCTTGAATGGATTATTAAAGAGTGCGGATATATTCTCAGAGAACGAAAATTTTTTGTAAGCCCATGCAAAAATGAAACCACTGATTCCAAGCCATAACAAGCGATTGTAAAGAACCAATCCTGAGAAAGGAATGATTAAGTTGTTTTTTTCTTCTAATGTCCAAAAGCGAGTAATATACGAAACCGTGTTTTGTGCCAAAGGATCGAACAAGGCGATTAAGGTGCCGTTGCTACCGAAAGCATTTTGGCTGATGCTTTGAAATAAAAAGATGAATACAATGCTCATGAATCCTGCATAAATATTTCTAAATCGGCTCACAACAGCAAAAACAATGGCTCCATAAAAGAATAGGTTGGGGATGACGTACACTAAGTAAACCTGTAGGTATCCACCTAAGCTAAATTCCCCCATTTTTTTAGGGTCTAAATCGGGTAGAAATTCTGCTGCTATCATACCTATTGCTCCCGCCAAACTAATCAAAATAACTATACAAAAACTACTTGTAAATTTACCAAAGAAGTAATCTCTTTTTTGAATTGGAAAGCTGTATAGAATGCTGTGTACATTGTCTTTATAGTCCTTGTAAATAGATGCTCCAATAATTGCTGGTAGCAAGAATAAATACAGTTTGTTGAAATATTGAATGATGAAATTTATTTCATGTGGAGAATTCGCAAAGCTCATGGTTTTTAAACTGGTGGAATGTGGGTCAAAAAAACCTGCATTTCCAGCAAAAGATGCAAAGGCAATTGCAAGGAAAATCAGAAAAAAGACATAAGTGCTGATGTTTTTTAAACAGCTTTTAAATTCGAATAAAAATATTTCTTTAAACATTGTTTTTTATTTAGGCTATTGGCACTTGGCCGTTAGCTATTAGCTTAACCTTGCTGTTTTAAACAGCTAACTGAGGGATCGAACCGAAAGGCAAAGGCTTATTTTTGCAGTCCTATGAAATAAACATCTTCCAAATTGGCTTTTACATTTTCAAAACTTTCATTAGGTCTAGAGTCCGCATAAACTCTAATTTTTATTGTATTGTCTTCGTTGAAGCCAGATGAAAGAACTTGGAATTTAGATTTGTAAATTTCTAATTCTTCATTTAGAATGTTTTTCTTCCAAATTTTGCTCTTTAAGCTTTGGATGGCTTCTGTAGGTTTTGCCTTTTGTAAAATTTTACCAGAATTCATGATGGCCATATTGTTGCAAAGGTCTCTGACATCATCTACTATGTGTGTTGAGAAAATTACAGTATTGGCAGAACTGACTTCTCGTAAGACATTTAAAAATCTATTTCTTTCAGCGGGATCTAATCCTGCAGTTGGTTCGTCTACAATTATCAATTTTGGATTATTCATTAAAAGTTGCGCAATTCCAAATCGTTGTTTCATTCCTCCTGAATAGTCACTGACACTTTTCTTTTTAACATCGTCAAGGTTGGTCAATTCTAAAACTTTCTGAACCATGATGTTTCTTTCTTTTTTAGACCTCAATCCTTTTAAAATTCCAAAATAATTCAATAATTTTTCTGCAGACATTTTTGGATACACGCCAAATTTTTGAGGCAAATAGCCCAATACTTTTCTTAATTCTTGAGCTTGATTAAGAATGTTTATTTCATTAAAATATAAGCTGCCTGAATCAGGAATTTGCAAGGTGGCAATGGTTCTCATTAAAGAAGATTTACCAGCTCCATTGGGACCAAGCAATCCAAACATTCCTTGACCGATTTCCAAATTTAAATTGTCCAGTGCCTTGACGCCATTGGGATAAGTTTTATTTAATTGATCGATTACTAATTGCATAATGTGATTGTTTGATCCAAATTTAATAGCAAAATCCACCTGAAACAAGCTGTTTCCGATGAACTGGGGTAAATTTCCGTTGAATGAGGAAATGGCACTGTCCGTATGATTAGCTGCTTATTTCGATCGTCCAGTTCGGCGATATTTTACCCCAGTTCGGCGCTTTAATTCGGACGATGTCTAGGATTTTAGTAAATTGCTGTTCACAATTAGTTATTAGAATCAAATGGGCTGTGGAAATGTTTTTAGAACAATGCAATGCATGGTTCTAAAAATCTAAAATCTACTTAAAAATTGCTGTCAGTTTTAAATTAGTCATTTAACAATCAATTGAAAGAAAAATCAAATAAACTAGAAATCCTTTTGCACGTTTTGTTTTGGGCTTTAATTCTCAGCAGTGTGAATACTCCTTGGACGGAAAATTGGACAGATCGTACTGTACGAGTAGGCAACCCTGCACAATTGTCAACCATTCTTTTTCCGCTATTTTTCTATTTAAATGCACTATACTTAATACCCAAATTTTTCAAGCCTCAAAAATGGTATTTGTATTTCATTGTTGCGTTTGGAGTATTGGTTGGAGCGGAGTTGATTAGAGGATTTATATTCGTTGTAATAAATCCCTTGACCAATAACTTTTTCGATTCTTATTTGCTTGAAATTTCAGGGCGTGACAATCTTGTTATGGGATTGCCCAACTCTATGTTTTTTGCTTTTTTACTTTCCTTTTTATATCGTTTTACAAGAGATAGAATTACTCATCAAAGGACCATTCAGCAGTTGAACTTGGATAAAGTGTCAATGGAATTGAGTTTATTGAAATCGCAAATTGATCCTCATTTTTTGTTCAACAATTTGAATGCATTGGATGATCTGATTGATCGGGATAAAAATCAAGCCAAGGAATATTTGCACAAACTTTCAAGTATGTATAGATATTCTATTACCAATATGGAGGACGATGTGGTATCATTGGAGCAAGAATGGAACTTTGTTGATGATTATATTTATCTTATTGAAAAAAGGTTTGGACCGATTTATCAGTTTGAAAAGGTCAATGAAATTGGCAATTTTGATGAATTGCTCATTCCGCCAGGATCCCTTCAGACTTTGTTAGAGAATGCTGTAAAACACAATATTGGCAGTATGGATGAGCCTTTGAAGATTTTGTTGAAAGCGACAAGTGAAGGCTTGATTATACAAAATAAACTACGATTGAAAAAATCGGCAAATGACAATTTGGGTACAGGATTGAAAAATTTGAGATCGAGATACAAGTTGTTAAGCAATCAAGAAATTGATGTTAAACAAGGAACTGATTTTATAGTAAAATTACCATTGATAAAACAAGTGGATGAATAGCGATTTAGAAATTTTGGTTTTAGAAGATGAACAAAGAGCAGGCGAAAAATTAATCGATCTTATAGAAAAAGTTTGCCCTTCAGGGAAGGTTGTTTGGAAGCGAAGTGTTGAAGATGGAATTTCCTACCTGACTCAAAATTCTGGACTTGATTTGATTTTTTCAGATATAGAATTACTGGATGGGAATGCCTTCAATATCTATGAAAGCATAAGACCTAAATGTCCAATAATATTCTGTACAGCTTACAATAAATATTTTGTGGAAGCTTTTCAAACCAATGGAATCGCTTATATTTTGAAACCATATACTGAAGATCAATTCAATAAAGCTTGGGAAAAATACTTATTGTTGTTTGATTCAAAGAATGAAAAGTCAGTCTCAGAAGATGTAATGCAACAAATAAAAACCTTGGTAGAGCAACCCTCAAAGTCTTATAAGAATAGATTTACAGTTAAAAAGAACAATGGTGTGTTTTTGTTAAACATCGCAAACGTTTCCTATTTCCAAGCACAAGGAGATTTTGTTTTGGCCTTCGATAAAAAAGGCAGCAAACACATCTTAAACCAATCTTTGTCAAGCATCGATGATGCTATCGATCCGAAGAAATTCTTCCGTATTAATCGCAGTGAAATAATAAACATTGACGTTATTGTGAAATTTGACGCGTACACTAAAAATAGGTTGGCCATCAGTCTGGCAGAGCCTGCTCCAAAGTTGTACACTTCAAATAGTCGCAGCCCGGAGTTTCGTTCCTGGCTGGAAGGAGCGTGACTGGTTCTACTTACTTTTTCGCCGGTTGTGTTGTGCCTTCACCTGAACTGTTGTATGTATCGTTGTATAGTTGTATCGTCATTCTGGGCTTGACCCAGAATCCCACGAACCATCAGCGGCCCGAACCGTAAGGCCATTGTTATGCGTGATTCCAGATATTTTCTTCCGCTGCGCTCCAGAAAATTCTGGAATGACGGTTGTTGTGTTGTGTTGTGTTGTGTTGTGCCTTCACCTAAACTGTTGTATCGTTGTATCGTCATTCTGGGCTTGACCCAGAATCTCACGAACCATCCGCAGCCCGAACCACAAGGCCATTGTTATGCGCGATTCCAGATATTTTCTTTTGCTGCGCTCCAGAAAATTCTGGAATGACGGGTGTTGTGTCTTCACCTAAACTGTGTATAGACGGATGGTGTGTGGTGTGCTATGTTGTGTAAATATTCATGAAAAATCGGCCTGAAACCCTAATTTTCAAAGAAAAACAACTTGCATTTTTGTTAGTCTGGCATTATATAGATGTAACAATGTATAAAATGTATGAGAAGGAAAACTGGATATGTTTACATCATGGCCAACAAATTGAGAACAGTATTGTATATCGGAGTAACCTCAAATTTATATCTTAGAGTTTGTCAGCACAAGGAAGGTATTGGTGGCCAATTTACTAGCAAATACAACTGCTATTACTTAGTTTATTATGAGTGCATCCCAAGGATAATAGATGCCATTGCAAGAGAAAAACAATTGAAACATTGGAGACGTTCTTATAAGAATGAGTTGATTCACAAATTTAACCCAGAATGGAGAGATTTGTTTCCTGATTTGGAGCCATATGGCTGGTATTTCTAAATTGGGTTCCAGTCTCCGCTGCTCGGACCAACTTTCCGCGCCACCATTTCATTCCGGTCCTTACTTGGCATACCAATAGGGGGCATTCCACGAAGCATCTTACGGCTTAACCTCTCGTCATTCTGGGCTTGACCCAGAATCC
>CALBCY010000256.1 GCA_937927195.1 uncultured Chitinophagales bacterium | reverse complement strand
TTCTTCCAAAAAATTGATTCTGAATACGAACTTTGTAGATAATAATCCCATTCAATATTATGTAGTCGAACTATTTTTTTTCTGTTTTTTAGTGCGGGATGATCCAGATAAAAACAACTGTGTAGACCTTCAAAAAGGATCGGGCCTTTAGAACTTGAAATTCTATCAATTAATTTTTCAGATCTCCTCGAATGGACAATGTACGGAGTCCTAAATGCAAGCCCCTGAATGCCAGTTTTCCTAGGATAAAAATAATTTTCGATGTGGGGGATTTCCCTATGATTGTCATCCGAAACCTCGTAAAATGAATGCAGGCAAATCTTAATACCTAATTCTTTTAGGCTAAGTATCCTGTAATAAATATCTATAACTCCTCCGTAATCAGGAGGATATGGCTTGTCTAAAGATATAATGTTTAATTTGTTCAATTTGAGCTTCAATAAATATTTGAAATTATTGATATTTTCTTCTAAATTTGATGACTATTCAGATAAAATCTGAAGAAGTAACGCGCTTATGTGGTAGTCTATTAACTCAAACGAGCTTATTTGATTTTGCTAGAATTGTGCCAAGTTTTTCTACTAACCTTACAAATAAGACTCACAGATTCGTGCACTAATGCACAAAATTTTTACCTGAACCAATGACTGTTTAATTGCATTTATTTGTTCAGCCTTGAACCAAACTGCTTACAAAATTGAGTAATATTTCGTTGTATTACTCAATTTTTTTTGCTGCACTCGTCTTTATAGTAATTCCTTTATCCTCAAACTCCTTTTTATCTTTTGGTCTTTGATCCTCTCGCCAGCTAAAACTGTCTAATGAATAAGAGTATGGATCTTTTGTTTTAATGGGGTTAAAGGTAGCCGCAGGGTCTTTGTAAAACTTAATCGATGTAACTTCTTTATCTTCCAAGCTAATGGCCATTGACGTGGCTTTTGATTGATTAACACCGTAATACTCATCGGTATCATTGGTCGCATAATAAATACTTTCTGCACTACCACTTATATTAATCGTCACCAAATCACCATTTTCAAAGGTGCCTTCAATGTTTATGCCTTTTAATTGATTGTAAATCGCCTCTTGCTGCTCACTTCCGATAAAGCTATTACTTAATAATTTGAAATAGGATGGATCATTGTTTTCAGTCTCTAGTAAAATCGTATCAGCATTTAATTGGTTGTTGTCAAACCACAATATGGGTTTTGAATAAAATTGAAAGGAAGAATCTCGCAGATCGTAGACCAGAGAATCACAAACTCCCTGAAAATCTGATTTGTAAAATCTAACGTTGTTGTAGGCATAAAAAACACTGGCAGTATCATTTATTCCATCCTCCATTTCAGGCTCAATTACATTGCCCAGACTGTCTAATAAAACAATAGTGCTATCAGGTTCTGGACGAAAAGAATTGAGCGTATCGGCAGTCAAATAAAGCGTGTCACCATCTATGGCCTGTCTATAAACCAAATCTCCTGTAGCCAACAAATAGCTGCTTTCCTCATCGTATTCCATATAGGCACAATCAACACTTAAGTTCTGACTAGTATCTTCCCAATACACATTACCGAAAGCATATCCCTTGCCACTTTCCTGCTCAAAGAATAGCGAATCGCCCATCAAAATTTGTGGGCCGTTAACAAGGGTTGATTCTCCCGACAATGAAATGACATCTCTTTTTTGATCATAAGAACCAGCGCTACATTCTATTGTATTTCCCTCATTTTTGACAAGGCTATTGCCCTCAAAAACTGCAATTTCAGTCTGTATATTGTACTCTAATCTATCTGTTGTCAATTCATATTTGGGTCCAATTACCAATACATTTTCTTCAAATAAAACATCTTTACTGTTTGAATTATACCAACCAATATCGCTTTGCAGGGTTGTTTCCTTGTTGGTCAAAAAGCCATTTCCCTCATAGGTTCCAATATCTGCTTTGAAATCGTAATCCATTTCATCCGCTTCCAAAGTCATTTCACCATCCACCAGCTTTACATTCTTATACAGATTGGCTTTCTCTAAATCCGAATAATATTCGAGTGAATCTGAGGTTATATTTATTTTTTGATCTGTTATAAAAACATTGCTATTCAAAACCGCCTTTTTTTCATCGATGAAATAATACAAAGTATCTGAGGTTATTTCATTTTTTTGATCATTCAAAACCACGTTATTGAAAAGCTTGGCTATTTTGTTTGATCCATCGTACTTTAGAAAATCAGCGGTAATGGTTATGGAATCGCCCTGTTGAATTTGAACATTACCGAAGGCGTCTATAGAATTGGTGTTTTCAAAAAGGTAGGCACTGTCACAATCAAACAAAATGTCGTCTTGTTGCAGTTGAACTTCCCCAATCAATTTTTTTAAATCGACACTATCAGCTTGAAAAGCCTTCAATTTGTTGGCGTTTAAAATTTCAATGACTGTCTTGGTTGTGTCTTCTTGGACGGGTGAAACTTGCGAAAATACACTGTTACCAATCAAGAAAGCAAAGCTTATCAATAGGGCAAATACAGGTCTTGCACAATCATAAAGGCTTGGCCTGCTAAATGTATTTATTTTTCTGTTTGTTGGCAAAGTATATTTATTAAAAATTGTATGCTCGTTTTTAATTGAAATATTGGAATGCTTGTCATTCAATTCCAAGTTAATTCTAAACAATTGATTGGGAAACCATTTGACAGATAATTTTGAAAACAGTTTATTAGACTGCTTTTAAATTAATCTTCATGAAAGATAACGATGGATACCTAGAAATAGTGGTTAGCCGATGCTTAATTTCATGTTTTTTATGAAATAAATACAGCCAGTTCTGCAGGCAAAACAGAAGACAGGATTGATTAGTCGTTCTTCTCTTTTTTAGATTTGTCTTTTCTTTGAATAAGGGAAAACTGAACATAACGTTTGGGGTTTTCCTTTAAATCAAGCAATAACTTGTCTAAATCACCCATGGTCTGTTCAAGATTGTTGTAGAGTTCTGGATCTTTCAGCAATTTTCCGATCGTTCCGTCTTGATTATTAGCCAGCTCAAGAGTGGCATTCAATTCAGTCATTGTCCCTTTTGCAGCTGTAAGTGTCCCACTAAGCTCATCCGCAATTTTATTAAGTTCAATATTGTTCAGATCACCAGAGAAAGTCGCTAAATCCTTGGTAATTATTTCAGCATTCGCGAGAACAGTATTTAACTGAGCACTACTGCTAACCAAACCCTCACTTATGCTTGCAAAATTCTGGATCAATTGATGCAAAGCTTGACTTTCTTTGGTCATCAAACCGTTCAACGATTTACTTGTAGACAATAGGTTATCAAAGGTTTCATCGACTGAAACGAGGATATCATCTATTCTTCCACTTCCTGCGATTCCATTAAAAGTATTAATCAAACTATCAGCCGAAACCATGACTTGTTCCAACTTATCTTTGACTGGTAAAATTTCTTCACTTAAGGTTTCTACCATTCCACCAATAACTTGGCCTTTCAAAGTATCTCCATTTTGAAGACTACCTTGTCTAATCCCATTGGCAAAAGATAAATTCACCTCCATATCTCCTAGTAAATCAGCTGCCTCAATGTTTGCCTCAGTATTTGAAGGGAGATTCAAATCACTATCAACTGCAAACATTACAACAATCTTATCTAGTTTGTCATCTGTGAAATAACAATCTTTTACCATGCCTACCTTAAGCCCATTTAGCTTGACCTGATTTCCAGGAAGCAAGCCATTGACATTTTGATAGACTGCGTAATAAGTGTTTTCGGAAGAGAGTACATTGCTTCCTCTGATGAAATTATAACCAAAATACAATAGTATTAAAGAGACAATTACAAGTAAAGCAACCTTTATTTCGTGTGAGATTTTCAAAAAAGTTATCGTTTTTCAATCAATATTCAAATATAACAAACTCAATCATTTACTTATGTATCATTTCGAAAATCTTGGATTCTTTTTATGATATCCATGCATTTTACTCTATATGGTAAAGCCAATCACCCAATTCTAGTAATACTAAACAATTCAATTTACGTTCTGCTAAAGTAGAATGTTTATTTATAAATTAAAAATTCAATTTCAGATGGGCTGATATTAACAGCTCTAACCGACTGTGGAGCCTTTCTTCCAAGCTCAATTGACACATTCTTAGAATTTTTTAGATCTATTTTTGCAAAATCCGCAACTAGGTTGAACAAGCTGTCTTTGTAAACTTCGTATTCGCTTATTGGAATTTGAATTTTTAGCATGGCTTTTTGCGGATACAAGTAAGCATTTGTACTATCTGGCAAATTAGCAGCCTCAATGTTTAACTCAAAGCTTTTTTCAGTCCATTGGTCAATTTCTATCTTGTAGGAACATTCATTAGGCTCGATAGAGACTAGATCACTTTCAGTAGGTTTCAGTTCCAATTTGCCAGATTCTGAAGATTGAAGTTCTTCAACTTCTAAGTTGACCGTTTCCCAAAACAGTATTGAGCTGATTAAAGAGCTTGGTCCTGTTACTAAGACTTCGTTTGGTTCTAATTGCGGATTGCCTTTAACGAAATAGGAGGGAGCGGTGCTAATTTCTGCATCTAATAGTAATGGAACAAACTTACTTTCTCTTGCCTCAAATTTATATTCAATTTCTTCAGGAAAGACATTGCTGATTTTGATTCCCTGTAATCCCGCAGATATTTGGTCTATAAAGTCAGAGCTAGAGATTTTTCCTTCATTCCCCAATTGCTCAAAATCTATAGAAACTGGAATTTTTTGATTTGTGAAATTCAATTGTAGCAACTGAAAACCTTCTCCAATGACATCGACTTTGAGATCTTCAACTAATCTATTGGTGGCTACCATTTCCTTGGGAAAGTTTTGGTAGTCCATTTTTACTAGAACTTGATGCTTGAAATCTTTTGTAAGCGCATTGAGAAGCCAAAAGATTCCCGCTAAGATTAGACAGATTAAAAACAATGACCTATCTGAAACCTTAAGGATGTTTTTTAAACCTTTTCTGTTCTTGTTCATTTTGCAGGACTGGCCAGGGCTGCCCCGGAAGAACTTTCATGAGAAATAGCGGAAAGAAGAACTTTGAATTTTGTGTTTTTGTCAACTTCCAACACGACTGCGCCGTCTTTTATTTCAACAATTTTACCGAAAATTCCACCTGAAGTAACCACTTTATCACCTTTTTGAAGATTTGACCAAAACTCTTCTTGTAGTTTGGCTTTTCTGGTTTGTGGTCTAATAATGAAAAAATAGAAAACAAGAAACATGGCAACAAAAATCAAAATGTTACCTATTCCTACAGCACCACCAGGTACTTGTAGAATGCTTAGAAGTGTGTAATTCATATTAAATAAAATTTAAAAAGCAAAAAGACTGAAAATACCAAGGTAGAAAGAATATAGAAAGAGCTAATGTATTCTGTAGTAGAATAACTGTTGTTGAATAAAAATGATTTGCTATTCCATCAATCCTCTTCCACTTTTTTTAACTTTTCCTTCTGCGCTCAACTTTTTCATCAATTTATCAAGAATCCCGTTGATAAATTCTTTACTTTTTGGTGTACTATAAACCTTTGATATCTCGACATATTCATTCAGACTCACCTTTATTGGAATATTCGGAAAATGCATCAGTTCAATCATTGCCATTCTGACAAGGATCAAATCTAATAGATTTACTCTTTCCATTTCCCAGTTTTCTAACAAAGGTTCAATCTCCTTATCTAGCTCCTCTCTGTGTTTGTCCACTAGTTTGTACAGGTCAACAGCATATTCATCCAAATCATCCCAATCAGCTTTCGGGAAAGTTTCTTCAAAATTTAAATCTTTGTGCTTGTAAAATTCATTTATGGTAGCAATGACCATGTTGATTACTGTATTGCGATCGTCTTGCCAAGTGATGTATTTCTCCTCCAACATAGAGGCCAGTACATCACTTTTTAAAACCACTTTCTTAAAGACAACTCGCATTATCTTCCATTCCAAATCAATTGGTTTGTCAGCCGTCTCAAGATATTCCTTGAAATCTTCACGTTCAATCATCGCATGATACAGCTTCTTAATTAGATCGTCCTCATCAATGTGATTTGTATCGATGCTTTTAAAAAGATCCTGTAAATCTTCGTTGTCATTGAAGTGTTGAATAAGTGGATTGTTGAGAAAACTCTTGTTCACATCTATTCTAGATGTCTTCAATAGTTTATCATCAACTATTTTCTGATATTCATTACAGTAATTGGCAAGTTGCCTGATTACATAAATCATTTGAATGAATATAGTATTAACGGTATGAATATTGGTTAGCAGATTTTTTTTCTGCGCGGCAGGGGTAACAAAAGGATTTAACTTTTTGGTATAAAGACCCTGCATAACCTTAATTCTCAGTAGCCTCCGACTGATCATATCTAAAGAGCGAATTTTTGGATGAACATCAATGACAAAGTTAGCATTTTTAAACTAATTAACAACCATTTATATCTCTGGATGTGATTCTTTTTTTTTCTTTTTTATTTTACCCCATATTTTTCAAATCAATCACCCAATTATAAATATAAATTTAGTCTAATTTGTTCAAAAAAAAGTTTTTACTGTATTGATTTTCAATAAGGATTAATAATCAGCAAGAATTTTCCTTCGAGATTTAAGGGCTTCTAAGAATTTTTACACCAATGTCACAAAACATGCACTTTTTTTGATCACAATAGTTCTTTTTTAAATGAATTAAAGCCTGTGAGTCCAATGCATTTTTACTTGGAACCTTTAAGGAAGCCCAATCACTACAGATTTTGTTTTTTTCGGCGGGAAGGCTTCGGAGCATTTCAATCAATTCATCTTGAAATGCCAAATTAGTTTTGTTGTGTTTGTTGTAGAGAAATTTGAAGGGAATTATTGCGTTTATTAAAATGGAATGAATGGTTAGGTTACCAGGCTTTTTTGAAATAGATTTTGATTGTTTGCCAAACACAAAATGATTTGACCAATATTGAGAAGGTTCGTATTCAAATAACTTGATTAGCTCTTTTGAGCCATCGGTTTGTAAAACCGAATTGTATAAGTTTTTGTTATGTGAAATTATTGCCGCCAATTGAGCAATCTTGATGCTAGGGAAATTTATTGGTCTCATTCTGCTGAATTTCCAGGTGCTATAAGACATTTCTGATAGTTGGAACTTGTTTTTCAGGAATTTATATTCCATTTTAAGCCTGCTAAGGTATTCATCCGTTCTAAATTTTTCTAATAAACCAGAAACTCCAAATAGCAAAGCCTCCGTTTTAAAAGGACAATCTTTCAATTTCAATAATACTGTTAAAGATATCCTTGATGACAAGTTCTCAAATGCTATTTGGTTGACATTTAATCCAAAAGCTTTCATTAGAATTCTATAAAAACTATACTGCCAGTCGTTATTGCTTTGTTTTAAATAGCTTTCAATTATCCTTGTTTTGTATTCAATTCTTTCTACGATAAGCCTTTCTTTCCAAAAACTCCAAACAAATGGATCAATCTTGTTGAGGAAACTATGACAAGGCAGCAGGAAGCCATTTTTTTGAAATACTCTAAACTTCGATAAAACTGATGCGTCAATTCTATTTTTCAGGCTCAAACATGGAATCTTATTATTGTTTCGTGAAATAATTTTGACATCTGCTTCGTAAACAACATGCAAAATAACATTGTCAAATGCTGGATTTTCATTGTGCTTGTGTAATTTCCAATCTGAAGACTTAACATGTATTTCAATATTGCCTGCCCATAAGGTCTGTCCAATTTTTATTTTACCATTAAAAAAATCTGGACCTGAATCAGTGTTGAGGCTGCCAAAATTCAAAATTTCTATAGATTCACCTTCTTCAGTTGCTAAATCCTTGAAATCGAATAATTTCTGCTGCCATATAAAGGAAATGAAGTCTTCTCTCATGCTTGAAAATTCCGATAATGTTAATTGTGAAAATGAGGACCAAAGTGAAAGTCCAGCCATTGCTTTTAAACAAGTTCTATATTATAAGAATGCTGAAAAAAGGAAAATGCAAGTTCTTTTTAATGAGATTGCTTGGCTTTTGTCTCAATATTTAACTTGATTTTTGATCAAATTTGAGGAAAAATACAGTCTTTTTAAATGCCAGCGTACGGCTGGAAATTTGCAATAAAACATTGAAAATGTTTAGTTTATACAATACAACAGAATCGAAAAACTAGATATTAGTATCTAATGACTATATTTATAGAACAGGAAATTCAACTCCTCAGGCAACTTCTCGCTAATTTTATGCATTCTTATGATGAAATGACCTTGAAACCTTTTAATATCGATCGATTCTTAATTTTTTAGTAAATAGTGGTAAAACCCTCAAATCTGGATTTAGAGAAGAACATATCATTGATTCGAAAAAATGACCGGAAAGCGCAACAAGAATTGTACGATGCTTTCTCTCCGGCCATGTTTGGTATATGCCGTCGGTATGTCAAGAATGAGCAAGATGCAGAGGATGTTATGATCAATGGATTCTTTAAGGTTTTTACAAAAATTCACCAGTTTGATGGCAAAGGCAGTTTTCCTGCTTGGGTCAAAAGAATAATGATCAATGAATCTTTAATGTTTTTGAGAAAATACAACATGAACTTATCAGTAGAAATATCTGAAAACCATGCAATTACGAGTTCTGATGCAGAGTCTTGTATAAGTGAAAAGGAGATTCTAAAATTACTTGACTTTTTGCCTGTTGGATACAGAACAGTTTTCAATTTGTTCGCGATAGAAGGTTTTAGTCATCAGGAAGTAGCTGAAAAGCTCAATATTAGTGTCAATACTTCAAAATCGCAATTGGCAAAAGCAAGAAAGAAATTAAAGCAGTTAATGAGCGGGGATTATTTAATGCAAGCCTAATCTTCATGAAAGATAATTTAGAAAATATAGATCAAGTTTTTAGGGACAATCAGGATGGATTCAATAAGGCTCCAACCGGACAAGCTTGGAGGAGATTAGAGAATCTTTTGGACCAGACTGAAATTGTAGAGGAGCAACCTGCAAAATCAAATCGCATAAAATGGCTTGCGGCAGCAGCCTTAGTGGGACTTTTGTGCATTCCAATTCTTACTTACATTGGACTGGGAACAAAAGATAACCATCCAAGGGTTTCTGAAAACATTTCTATTGAAAGTACGAACGAAGCCAAATTTAAAAAGAACAGAGCAGATAAAGCAACTGCTGCAAATGAGGGTGAAAAGTCAAGTTTATCCAAAGAAACCATTGCTAATCCTCCAGAAATTTCTGAAGATGCGAAATTTGAGGAAAGTGAATTAAATACAGACAATTCTGAAAAGAATTTCATTGAAAAGAATAAAGAAATTAAAACCACTTCAGAAGTAGAGGATCGTTTGAAAAATCAACAGGGTGAAAAAAGGAAGGCTGATAAAGCATTCACTGAACCTCAAGATGCAGCAGCTGAAAAGTATCAAACTGAAACTTATAAAGCCCAAGCAAAGGATTTTGATTCGAATGGACCACAAAATGAACCGCTTGCAATAACAGAACCAACGAGAAAGGCAAGTAATTATTCTGAAAAGGAGGAAATCGAAACGCAAAGTGATGATTCTGGATATTCTTCTGATGAAATGGTGTCAAAATCTGAAGAAAAGAGCAGTGATTTTGACTACCGTGAAGAATTGGTAGAAAATTCTAATCTTGATGAAATGGATGGTTCACAAGGTCCCATTGGCGAATTAGGGGCCACTGCACCAGGAGCTCCTTCAGTTGGCAATTTAATGCTGGATGACAAACCATCAGAAATGGAACAAGATCAACAAAATGAAAAAGGAGAATATGGACAAGAAGAGCTTGTTGATCTTGTTGACATAGAATCAACGAAAGAAACGCCTAGGCTTGCTCCAACAGCTGCGGAAGCAACAGATGCTTATGATCGAGGAACAAGTTTGGATGAAATTGTTGTTGCAGATGAGTCAATTTCACGAAAAGACAAAACAGTTAAAAGTAAAAAAGACAAAAAAAGTAAAAATGAAAATTCTCAGAGCCTTGAGAAGTCCAAGTTTAGCTGTTATGACTTGAATGAAAATTCAAAAAAGGATGTTTATGAAGATTTCAATTTGGATGGAAAGGTCAATAATAAGGATTGTGAATATTATTCATTCCTTTCAAACAATGGCAATAAAATCACTGATACGAGGAGTGTAGAATCCTATTCTTCAAATTCAATGCAAATGGTAAACAATGACCTTGTTTTATTGGATTGGTTGATTGGAACTTGGTCAAATGAAACCTCTGTCTCTGAATGGAGTAAAATTGAATCGGGACAATTAAACTGTTTTGAATACGCTGTATCTGAGGGTGATACGATTCTTACCAGGAATATTAAAATTGTTCAGGAATTTCAAGGTATTAGTTTAGTTGAAAGCATTTTACTTTCAGAAGAAGTTAGAGACAAAAACTTCATTTTGCTAAATATTTCTACCAAAGCGGCGATATTTCAAGAACAAATATCAACTAAACCCTCTTTTATTGTATTTAAAAAAGATGGCAATGATAAAGTGATTATTGAATATTCTGAATTTGCCAATAAATCTTTGTTCTTAAAGCGGAATTAAAAAGGAAATTAAGTACTCATCTTTGAATCTCAGTGCTTTATAACAAGTTCAAAAGAATGCCTTATCTTTAAGCGCATCATGGTTTTCAGATTGTAACTTGAAAATCTAAACATACTCAAGGAGAAATTGTAGATAAACAACGCATTAATGCCAATTATTAGTTGATTTTTGCGTTTATATTTTTTAATTCGATTGAATTATGTTTATCAATTGATGAGTCAAAATAAGCGATATAACACAATTTATTTTTATGAAGGGGAACTTGAAACTGTTATTTATTTTCATATTTTCTTTTGCAGTTTTTAATTTAAATCTCGATGCAGGAGGTTTTGTAATTCTGGAAAATAATAAGAAAATCCGTTGTGGCGAATGCCCAAGAATGCCATTTTATACATTAGAGCAAAAATCCCAGAATGTAAATATTGACATCCAGAATTTACGTGCAATAACTACCGTCGAGCAGACATTTTACAATCCTAACAATCGCAAAATGGAAGGAGAGTTTTTCTTCCCTGTTCCCAAAGGAGCTGTTTTGCAAAAATTTCTTGTTTGGATCAATGGATCTGAAGTAGAGCCAGAATTGGTAGATGCAAATAAAGCTAGAAAAATTTACCAAGATGTCGTCAGCAAATACATGGATCCTGCTTTGCTCGAGTACAGTACTCAGGATTTGTATAAAATAAAAATCTTCCCCATTGATTCGAATGCCAAGCAAATTTTTAAAATAACCTACATCGAGGTCCTTAAAAAAGAAGGCAAACTTGTAGAATACAATTATCCAGTTAACATTTCAAAAAGACACCCTGTTCCAATTGGGAGTTTTGATTTGAAACTTAATTTGCGATGTGATGAAAATATACAGACTGTTTATTCACCATCTTATAATTTAGAAGTTGGAAGGAAAGGTGAGAAAAAAGCTCTAGGCGGATTTCATGCTGATAATTTCAAACCAAAAACAGATTTTAAACTATATTTTACCATAGGAAAAGAAGAATTGGGGACCAACCTGTTTACTTACAAATACAACAATGTTGAAGACGGGTATTTCTACATGGACATTACCCCAGCTTTGGAAACAGAAGAGTTAGAGGTTATTGAAAAAGACATCACTTTCGTTTTAGATTGCTCAGGAAGTATGTCTGGAGAAAAAATGGATCAAGCAAAAAGAGCTATGTTGTACTGTGTTAGAAAGCTCAATGAAAATGATCGTTTCAATTTGGTGAAATTTTCAACAGAGGCTGAATCTCTTTTTAAAGAATTGCAACCTTTTAATGCCGAAACAAAGGAACGTGCAGAATCTTATATAGGCACTTTGGTTGCAAGAGGTGGAACAAATATTGACGAAGCTTTGGATCTAGCCCTTGATGTGGAAGGTGATCCACAACGTCCCTATATGGTTGTCTTTATTACAGATGGGAAACCAACAATAGGGGTGACTCAGGAGCTGCCATTATTGGAAAGTGTGCAAAGAAATATCAAAAAAAATAATGCAAAAATATTCACTTTTGGTATTGGTGACGATCTCAATGCTCATCTATTAGATAATATTACTGATCTGACGAATGCTTACAGAACTTATATTTCTGCAGAGGAAGATTTAGAACTGAAACTATCTAGTTTTTACAATAAAGTTAGCTCTCCGGTATTAACCGACATTTCAATAAGTTTCAATGGGGTAGAGGTGGACAGAATTTACCCTTATAAACTTCCCGATTTGTACCAAGGAACTTCTCTTCAACTTTTTGGAAGATACAATAATTGGGGCGAGGGCAAATTACTTTTGGAAGGGAAAATAAATGACGAGCTTCGTAAGTTTGAATTCGATGTAAACTTTGAAAAACGGTCTGAGAAAAATGATTTCATCCCCCAACTTTGGGCGAGTAGAAGAATTGGATTTTTACTCGACCAAATTAGATTAAATGGGGAGAGTGATGAAATCAAAGACGAGGTCGTTTTATTAGCTAGAAAATATGGAATCATTACTCCTTATACGAGTTTTCTAATTATTGAAGATGAGTCTGAAATGGAACCGCCTTCTGAAGGAGATGATCCAACTGCAAATCCAAGCCTTCCTATTCTTTTCAAAGGGGCAAACCAAGAGGCATTGGTTAAAAAAATTGGAAAGGAATATGATAAAATGAAAAATGAGCGAGAAGGTGCAGCAAGTGTTCAATCGAGCAAGGAGATTATGAATATGAATGCTGCTACCAGCATCAGTGAAATTACTCCTGGTCAAAGCAGATTGAGTTATACGGACAAAAAAGGAAACAATAAGAGCATCACCGATAAGGTTATGCTTGCTCAAGGCAGAGCTTTTTTCAAAAACGGATTGTTTTGGGAAGACATCAAATTGCAAGAGTTTGATACAAACTTAAACTCCAAAAAAGTAGAATTTGCTTCTTCTGAGTATTTTCTTTTAATGGAAAATGAACCTGGAATAGAATCACTTTTAGCTTTAGGAGCCAATATCCGTTTTCTTTTCAATGGTAAAATGTTTGAAATCTATTCTGTTGAGGATTAATCGACCCACTGCCATTTGATAATTTGCTAACAAAGTGATTAGCTGGTTTGCCATCAAGAAAAAGCTTTAACATTCTATTAAGCTACGTTATTATTATTTCACCAATTCTTTTTGATTTTAGTTGTTTATCTATTGTACACATGATAAACGGAGATTATGCTAAAGCAAAGAGAAGAAATTCAGGAGGAACAAAGGCCTTTCAAAGATTGGTTCGAATTTTTTGAATGGAACAGAGACAATCAAACCTCAATAGATTGGTCCAATGAGGATCAAATGAGTTCCAAGGAAAAAGAATTGTTGAGTGCCTCCCTACAAGATTTTCAAGTTGGTGAATATTCTGAAGGAAAAAACTTTCAAAAGAAAGCACATATTTTCAGCGCTTTGTTTGACATTCCTTGGTATTCAAGATCCATTGAATTATTTATCAAAGAAGAACAACGACATTCTCACTATTTATTGGATTTTATGGAAATTCAATCCATTGAACCCAAAAAAGAAGTGTGGTTGGATTTTATTTTTACCAAACTTCGAAGCCTAGGAAACCTGGAAGCCAAAGTAATGGTTTTGCTAACGGCCGAAATATTCTCAATGGTATTTTATAAAGCACTTCGGGAAGCAAGTAATTCAGTTCTTCTCAAGCAGATCTGCCAACAAATCTTAAAGGATGAAGTCAAACACCTTCAATTTCAAAGTTTGGCTTTACAATGCCTCTATTCAAAAAGAAGCAACTTCCAAAACACACTTCATCGTTTTGTTGATAAAATAATTTTTAGAAGCACCCAAGCAGTGGTATGGATGAAATACAGGAAAGTTTTCCAAGCGGGTGGAGTCTATTTTAAAAATTACTTAAAGTACTCTAACAAATGGCATAGCAAGTGTGAAGAAATAATTCTTGCAAAAGACAAACCCATTATCAATCCTATCAACTCTTGCAAAAATGCTTCGTCTTTAAAACAAGAGATTAGGGCTTAAGACTTAAACTCAGGTTTGTGCATAACCGATTTTACTGTTTCTGGGATGAAGTATTAGGCCACTTCATCCCTTTTTTTATATTATAGAAATAAATATTTTATTTTTTGTGGATAAAATTGTCTTTAATAGATGAAATCTTAAATATTTATTGTTTTTTTTTATTGGCTATTGAAAAGAATTTAGATTATCTTGCTGCATTCTAAGATATGACTAGTACTTTACACGCTTTTAAAAATTGATAATTACTTATGAGCCTTGAATTAACAGGAGTAAAAGAATGGGGAATCAAAAACGAACGCCCAATAATGATAGCCGGTCCTTGCAGTGTTGAGACCGAAGAACAAGTTATGCAAACAGCAATCCGTTTGAAGGATTCCAATTTGGATGTTCTTCGTGGAGGAATCTGGAAACCTAGAACCCGCCCCAATACATTTGAAGGAGTCGGAAGCATTGGTTTGAATTGGTTGAAAGATGCTGGTCGCGCAATAGGCGTTCCAGTAACAACTGAGGTTGCAAACTCAAAACACGTATATGAAGCTCTTCGCGCCCAGATTGATATTTTGTGGATTGGCGCAAGAACAACTGTAAATCCTTTTGCTGTGCAAGAAATTGCAGATGCTGTAAGAGGAATAGACATTCCGGTTCTTGTGAAAAATCCAATTAATCCTGATCTCTCTCTTTGGATGGGAGCTTTGGAAAGATTGAACAAAGCAGGAATTACAAAGTTGGGGGCCATTCACAGAGGATTTTCGACACATGGAAAATCAAAATGGAGAAATAAGCCGCATTGGGAAATTCCAATTGAATTGAAAAGACAGATTCCTGATTTGCCAATCATTGTTGATCCTAGCCACATTACTGGTAAAAGAGAATTGATCCATCCTGTTTCACAAAAAGCACTGGATCTCGATTTCAATGGCTTGATGATAGAGTCTCACATTACGCCAGATAAGGCATTGAGTGATGCTGCACAACAAATCACTCCTGAAAGATTAATTGAAATTAAGATTGCACTTTTGTTGAGAGATTCAACAACTAGCAACGAAGCATTCCTTGATCAATTGGAAGAATTGAGAGATTCGATTGACAGTGTAGATGACAGAATCATAAACATTCTTGCTGAAAGAATGCAAATTGCTCGTCAAATAGGGGAGTGTAAAAAGACCAACAATATTACCATTCTTCAAAAAAGTCGCTGGGATGAGATTTTCACCAAAAGAAAAGACAGTGGTGTTAAAGTAGGCTTAACGGAAGATTTCATGAAAGATTTATACATGTCTATTCACAAGGAATCAATTAGACAGCAGGAGACTGTAATGAACGATGAGGAAGAATAAATTTTTCTCCAATTGACTTAGTTAGGTTTAAATGAAATTTGGAAAATTAGAAGACATTAGTGGAGTCGATTTCAAACTTCCTGCTCCCAAAATTTCAAATAAAAAACTCTTAGAAGAGTTTAAAATTAATAAATTCGAAGGCGATGTTCAGAAAACTGATCATGCCTTCGAATTGTTTTTTGGATGCCCAGCCTGGGGCAACCGAGAATGGATAGGTAAGTTGTATCCAAAAGGAACAAAGCCAAATCAGTTTTTACTGGAATACGCCAGGCATTTTAATACGGTTGAACTGAATTCAACACATTATGGAATTCCTCCAAATGCGACGCTTGAAAAATGGAAGGTATTATCAGGAGAGGGCTTTCGATTTTGTCCAAAGTTTCACCAAGCCATCTCGCATCATCAACAATTAGAAAATTGCAAAGATTGGGTGGATACTTTTTATTCAAGCATCCAAATTCTTGATCACAAATTGGGAATTCCTTTTTTGCAAATGCCACCTTCTTTTAAATTGGCGAAATTCAAAGTGTTGGAACATTTTGTAAACAACTTGCCTTCTATGTTTCCGATATCAATTGAAGTGAGAAGTGTTGACTTATTGCATTTAGATCTGTTTGATTTGATTCAATCAAATGGTCATATTGCTTTGATAACTGATACTGCTGGTCATAGAGAATTGGTCCACATGAATCTCACCTCTGATACTGCAATGGTTCGTTTTGTTGGAAACAATCTGCATCCTACCGATTTCACCAGAATAGATGATTGGATAGACAGAATTAGCCTTTGGCGAGATTGGGGGCTGAAAACCTTGTACTTTTTCATTCATGAACCAGATGAATTTTACTGCCCAGAACTTGCCAGCTATTTTGTTAAGAGAATGAATGAAAAACTGAATCTTGATATTCCTGAGATTGCATTAATTCCTCAAAATCAACAAGGTACATTGTTTTGATTTTGATTTGTCAGATTGATGAAACCCAGAATCTATTTAGAAAGTATAACTAATGGTATAGTAGCCAAGAAATCCATTAGAATTTGAATAATTATTATTTTGGTTGAAAGCCATTTAAATAGAATTGATGAGTTGAAAGAGGCTTGGCACAGGCTGAGCAACAGTCAACCTAATGAAGCAATTGCAATTGCAAGGGAAATCTTGAAAATTGCTGATAAAACGAATGATACGAAGCATTCAGCGGTAGCAAATAATTATTTGGGAATTTGTTATATGAACATGGCCTCTTATGCTGAGGCTTTCAAATACTTTTATAACTCTGAAGAACTGTCTGCAAAAGATTTGAGTTATGAAAACCAATTGTATGCAAGAGTCAATTTGGCTACGGTCTCTTCACTATCTGGCGATAATGAGCAAGCAGTTGAACATTTGGATATTGCTCATAATATCGCAAAAAAAACAAACAAATCCGGCTATTTCAAATTCTTGATCAATAAAGCCTCGATCCTTCACAATATTGAAAAGTGGGAAGAATCTCAAAAGATCATTCAGGAAGTTTTACTGGGAAAAAAATACATAGGCAAGCTTGAAATAGGTTTTGCTAAATACATCTTAGGTGATAATTATTTTCAATTGAAGCACTATAAAATGGCGATGGAAAATTGGATCAAAGCCTTAAATATATTTGAGCAAGAAAACTTGGTTCGTTACATTGCAATGGTTACTGGAAGATTGTCTGAATTTTATTTGTACATTCTAAATTTCTCAAGCCGGGCATTGAAATATGCCTTGCTAGAATTGGAAAAAAATGAAGAGATCGGACAATTGCATGGCAAATTAGTTGCAAGGAATAAAATAATTTCATGCCATTTAGAAATGAATCAAATGGATTTGGCTGAAGAGCAAGTTGAATTGTTTTTGAGTGAATATGCAAAATCCGATTTGTCTTTGCCAAATTTGTATGGTCCCATCATTAAATATTATTTTGCGATAGTCGACATTGAGCAAGCTGAAAAATACTTGTTTGCTTTTCACGATTGTTTAGAAAACCCATATTCAAATGCATTATTGGCCAACTTTTACCTTTTAAAACAGGATGGTGAAAAGGTGGATGCTTGTTTGTCAAAAATACTTGAACACAAAGATCAACATCATGATTTACCAGTGGATTTTTCCTATGATTTTTTAGATATTTGTTATAAAATTAGCAAAGAAATTGGTCGGTCAGATTGGGCACTTTATTTCATAGAACAGAGAAATGTCTTAGACGAAAAAGCCAAGAAATTTAGGGAACACAGTTTGGTTTTTGAAATGCATTACAAATATGAAACGGCTGGCAAGGAAATAGAAATTGAACGTTTAAAAACTGAAAAGGAACACTTAGATGAATTGAATAATTCTCTTGAAATGTTTGCTTACAACGCGGCTCATGATTTGAAAGAACCCATACGAACCATTGTAAGTTTTTCTCGATTGCTGGGCTCAAAAATCGAAAACAAAATTGATCAAGAAAGTCAGCATTTTTTAAGCTTTATAAATAACTCCGCGGAACAGCTACAAAACTTAATAGATGAGTTGTTGGATTTCGCCAAGATTGGGAGTGATCAAAAAGATTTCAAAACAATAGTATTAAAAAAACTGCTCGAAGAAATTTGTGGAGACTTAGATGTTTTGGTAAAAGAAAATGAGGCAACTATAAATCTCAATTCGGAACATTCTGTTTATGCGAATGAATCTTTGATTAAACTTGTTTTTCAAAACTTGATTAGCAACAGCATTAAGCATAGGCGAGCAAACTTAAATCCTATTGTAAATATTAGTTCAAAAATGCTTTCTGATGGTTTTCTTGAAATAAAAATCAGTGACAACGGAAGTGGTATTGAAGAAGAATTCATGAAATCAATCTTTATTCCATTCGCCAAAAAACGTTCTCGGGGAACTGGATTGGGATTGTCCATCTGTAAGAAAATTGTTAATATTCACGGTGGTGAGATATCGGTGGAATCCGTCATTAACCAAGGCACAACGTTCAGATTGAAATTGAATTCTAGCGATTAATTGTTGGTGGATTAAGGCTAAAATCTAAGGCCCAAGGGGGACAGGTGCACAGGTCTCTCCCTTCTTTTTTAGTTTATTGAATAATCGGAATGCTGTCCTTTTACCTTTTCATTCGATACAAATAGCTCACACCTCCCAGGTTGATCAACTTCAAGGCAATCCTCATTAAAATAAAAAATTGCGAGAAAATAAAGAACAATAAAATTCCTGAGAAAGAACTGGTTGGTATATAGTCTGAAATAAAATAATAAGCCAAGTAAACTATAAGGAAAGTGCTGAAATTGAGTAAAAATAGGATGATACAAGGAATGTAATTCCTAATGGTAAAAGCAATAGATTTAAATATTGGCCCAGCAATGAGCCATTGGCTGTTCTGAACAATGTGGAACTTGCTGTAATCTTGAATTGTAAAAATCAAGGAGGCAAAGAAGAAATATATAGGCAATAAAATATAAAGATATTTGCTTAAAATGCTTTCTTCTTCTAGTTGAAAAGGGAACATGTCCAAAGCAAATTTTCGATACAAGAAAAAGAAAATTCCCAAAACTCCAGCTGATAGTATTAGGAAGTAAACGGTTAGTCGGAGCATTCGCCAAAAGTAGGTTCCGCAAGCAGCCCAAAAGCTACCCATGTCCCGCTTTTCTTGTAAGAATACAGAGGCAATTCCACCAGTTGTGAAAATTGAGATGCAAAAATAAATTATCAGAATCCCAATTGATTGGTTTAAAATCACTCCAAAACTTTCACCATAATTGTTTAAGAGATCTCCAACAATTGTGTAACTGAATCCGGCAAGCCCTTCTGCAGAAACCAATGAATCTCCAATGGTCGAATTGAGGTAGGAACTCAATCCAAAGCTGGCAATCAAAGCGAAACCCAAGTTTATGAGATACAAACTTAACCATAACTTTAGATTGCCAAATAGATTTTGCCATCCAAATATATATGCTTTTAAAAAACTCATATAAATGCAGAAATATTGGTCATAATACTTTGTAAGGAAGTCATGAAATGAACAAGATATTTCCTAATGCCATTTTGCTCTGGTTTGACCACTTTACTATTGTTAATGAAATTTTTGTCAATATAAATCTTTCTTTCCGGATCAATCTCTACAGATGTGATTTTATAATCTCCTTCAAATGAATAATCAAAACTCCTGTCTATGCCATCCCAAATTTTATTGATCGTTTCACCATTAGAGAAATGTATTGCAACGTCCACAGGAAATTTTAATTCTCCCAAACGATTTAAAATCACAGTTGATTTTACTTGAGCTTCTCCGTCCTTCACATTCTTTAATGGTAGACAATTTTCATCAAGTTTGAAAAATCCTGCTTTGGGACGGATCAACTCATTGCTGATTGACGCCACGGTATAATCACAAGTTTCTGTTGATCTTAAGACCTGATCAAAAAACCATTTCATTCCATTTTCGAATTGTGCTGAATGATTCTTCGCAACTACTTCATCAACGACCTCTTCAAAATTTGCTCCGCAAGGATGCTTAAATTTCCAACGATGAAAATAGGTGTGCATAATTTCATCCATGCTTTCTATTCCAACCAATCCTTCCAAGGTATTCAACCAAATGGCAGTCTTGTTGTAGGAAACGGGTCCATAACCTCCATGCTTAAATTGCCAACTTCTTCTATTGTTGGAGGCAATTTTGGGATTGCTTTCACCAAAAAATTCTATTCTATTGTATTCTTTGTTGCCCACATTTATTCCTAACAAATCAATGGTGGAATTTTGTTCGCCCATGTAATTGTCAAGCACTCTTCCTTCATAAAAAGTGGTGAATCCTTCATCCATCCAAGGTTCCTCCACTTCATGAGAGGCAACCATTTGCATGAAATATTGATGAATAAATTCATGAACGGTCAAGGTTTCCAAAATCTTAATGCCTTTTGGAATACTTGAAAGTCCCATTGCGGTTATAAGGGTAGGGTATTCCATCGCTCCAGAATACATGCCGTGTATTGGAGGATTGACAATCGTTAATTCTGGATAAGGATATTTCATTAAATGCTCACTCATGTAGCTTAGAGCACTTTTGATGGTATTTAAATATCTGTCTGCCAGGTAGGCATGTTCAGGATAGGTGAAAAGATTAATTTTGACGCCTTCCCATTCATTTTTTTGAATCTCAAAATGTGGGGAGGCTGTCCATGCAAAATCAATGATGTCCTCTGCGTGAAATTTCCATACGTTCATTTCACCTTCTTCTTTCATAGAAACCAATTCACCAGAACCCCCAAGTTTGAATCCTTTTGGCACCTTTATAGCAACATCGTAAACGCCAAAATCGGCGTAGTATTCCCCTTTAGAATGGTACTGATGGCAATTCCAACGACCTGCAGGAGCATTACGGACACCCTCTGCCTCGTAAACACCCAGTTTTGGGAACCACTGAACCATAAAATAGAAATCTTTATTGTGTCCAGTTCGTGGCATCGTTCCAGGAATCTTGGCTTCCCATTTCATCTTAAGTTCAATTTGTTCACCAGGCAAAACTGCTATTGCCAAAGGAACTTCAAGAACTGTTTGATCATTCGGGTTTCCATCATCGGGTGCTATGAAATGCATTTCATTTGTCAATTCATTTCCTGCCGTGTCAGTAAGGGAGGTGATTTCTGTCCAACTCCACTTGCAATCATTCTGTAATCCGCCATCCATCATGTCTGCAAACATATCTCGCTTGAGCATGAATGTACTTTCAGTGTTTTTGAAAGCATTGTAATACAAATGAAATTGCAATTTAGTGATGGTATCCGTAGAAAGGTTTTTCCATAAGATCTCAGAGAAGGCATCCAGTCTTTTAGTTGCCGTGTCGAGTTCAATTACCATGTTGTAGTTGGCAATTCGGTCAGACAAGGGATCTCCCTTGGCTGTTAAATCAATCAAGGATAGGAGAACAATCGTGAAAACTGATAAAGTATAAGCTGTTAAGCGCATTAAGGCCTTTTTATTATAAAACAAATTTAGCCTTGAAAGTTTAAATTATAGGATTATTGATTAATTATTTTGAAATGGATGCGATCTAAATGTATTAAGCTCAATCGAGCTGTTTGTATTTATCAAAACTTGAGTAGAATGAAAGGCGATCTCTGGTTGAAAAGTCTAATCGAATTTGGGTAGTCATGGGTAGTCAATGGAGCTAAAGTGGTCAGTGGTTTCTAAACAATGCTTTGTCGTTGTTATTTTTGTTATTGGCTGCTTTTAGTAAAATACATTTAGTGTATGATTAATAATTAAGCAATTGCTGATCACAAACAAATGCTAGCCATTGATGGCTCCTAAAAACTGGTCTTGTCGGTTTCTTAAATCAAGCCCACCTTCTAAAACGGATTTTAGGTTAACCAAATAAAACAACCAGCCAGCATGGCATCCAAGTCTTTTTTGAACTTTGGATTCATCGTCAACAGGAATATTACTTTGCTTTAAGGTCAGTTTTACATGATTGCCTATTACTTCTATTTTTATTTTTACAATGCAGTCTCCGGCAAAGCTAAAGCTGAATTCATCTTTTCCATTGGCTTTGATGACTTTCCCTGATTCTGTACAGTTCTGCCATACATGCCAATCAAACTCATAAAAGCAACCACTTTGGGCAGAATCTCCCATTCCCAAAATCTTCCCTGATTCATTCTTAAAGATTGCATCAGATAAAAACCATTTGGTCAACAGTTCAGGTTTTGTCCAATAATCATAAACGGTTTGAGCATCTGATTGAATGGCAATAAATTGTTCAAAACTGGTCCAATCGATGTTCATGCTTTATGTCATTGAGGATGATTTATTCTTAGAGGATATAGTCTGTTTGAGGACGCGATCAATCAATCAATCAATTTGGTTTTAGTCGCAATGACATTGATATTTGTTTTTAAGGTCGATTGCAGTAATTACTTTAGTCTGTCTATCACAATCAGCAAAAACTATTCTGACTTCTTGTCCGTCATCTGTAAATCCTTCTACTGCGTAACTGGGGCAGGGACTATCATTGGGTTTGCTTTTTTTGAAATTTATTTTACCATCTTCCAACACCTCCTTGATTTCTTTTTCAGAAATCGTTCTACAATCCATTCTACATCGAGCATGTCTTGTATACACCAGCTTGTTGTCCTGCAAATCAGCTAAAACTCTTGCATTGCCTGCCGCTCCTCTTGGAAATGATTGATCTGTATTAGAAGCAGGATCATTCCCTCTCGCGCTTTGATTTTGGCTTTGTTTGTTATTGTTGCCTCTCCTGTCAAAACTCAACTCTCCAGTTGTATAATATTGGTATCCAGCAGCAATTAATGCAATTATCCCAAATACAATGTAGCGCATCATAAAACGCTTGTTTCTTTTATTTAATCGACCTCCTGGATCTTTCTTTCCTGATTTTATCATAGCTTTTATTTTTTGACATCAAAACTTCTATTTAATTACTGAATTCATTGAAAAAAAATACGTTTATTAAAGTCGAATTAATTCAATGCATGTTTTAGGCACATTTCAATCTTGCAAATTTCCAAAAAAGAAGGACAAATACAATACCTTTTGATATTTTTGAGCGAAAATAGGACTTGATAAAATTTTTAAATGAAAATGGTCAAGGAATATGCAAGGATGAAGAGTTGAGAACTAGACAAATCATTGCTTTCCTTTGCTGTTATTACCAAAGGACCTGATGAATTTTTATGAAACGAAGCAAGAATGCTTAATTTAATGGGCATAAAAAACAAGCAAGATTTTGGTCATAAGACCAAAATAAAGCTATTTTTTGATTCGAGAAAATGTCTAGTATTCAAGATGAAGAGCAAAATTATTTGAAATTTTAACTAATCACTTTACTTATCAAAAATAACAGCAAGCGTACTTTAAAGATAATTTTCTTCACCAACTTTTTGGATATGCTTGCTTTTGGGCTTGTCGTTCCAGTTTTTGGTTTTTTGTTTGAAACAGAAAATGCACTGTTCTCAGAGGTTTATGACGATAAACGATTGAAGTTTCTGTACCTGACTTTAATGGGTATTTTTTCGCTTGGAACATTATTTGGCGCACCAGTTGTTGGTGCCTTGTCTGATAAGTTTGGCCGAAAGAAAATGTTGTTCTTCAACTATTGTTCTGCAATGCTTTTTTACATTGTTTTTCTCTTTGGTATCAACTTGGCCAGCTACCCATTGATGTTTATTGCCAGGTTGTTCGGAGGAATGACTGGTGGTTCATTGCTGGTTGTGCAATCTGCCATTGCCGATGTTAGTTTACCAGAAGAAAAGGCGAAAAATTTTGGAATTACAGGCATAGCTTTTGGATTGGGATTCATAGTAGGCGCTGCTTTGGGGGGAATTTTATCAGACCCACAATGGCATCCATCATTTGGATATTCCATCCCATTTTACTTATGCATTCTCATATACATATTCAACTTGCTTTTCCTGTACAAATTCTTTGAAGAGACAAATGAGCATCTTTCCAACAAGAAAGTTTCGGCAGTTACGGGTTTGAAAAACTTTGCCAGTGCTTTCATCAATCCAAATTTGCGTTACATTTTTATAGTCATATTCCTAATAACGATAGCTTTTAATTTCTTGTTGCAGCTTTATCAGTTTTATGCCAGAGACAATTTGCAGTTTACCAAATCAGAAATTGGTGGTTTGTTTGCATTTGTTGGAATAAGCGTGGCGATTGCTCAAGGAGTGATTTTGCCTTTGGCTTCAAAAAAGCTGAAACCATCTCCTTTGTTGTTGTTATTTCTTCCCTTGTTTGCAGGAAGTTATTTGTTGCTTCTATATCCAGACCAAAAGGTCTATTTCTTAGTTTGTTCCTTTTTCATGCTAGCTTTCCAGGGATTGTGTTTTCCAACAACTTTGGCCGTCGTGTCCAATCGTGCTGATGCAAGTATTCAGGGCGAGGTAATAGGGATCAATCAAGCCGTTCAATCAGCAGCAGCAGCCTGTCCAATTCTAATTGGTGCAGTTTGGGAGGTGCAATACACCTATCCGATGTATTTCGGAGCCATTGCAACTGGAATGGCATGGATCTTATTTGTTTGGATGTATTTCACAAAAAAATAAGTAAAAAAAATAAGTAAGTTTAAGTTGAATCAGTTTGGAATTTTTTTTCTTCTTAATTTGTTATTTTATCAGAGCCTTTCAATAGAATTTTGAATAACCATGCCAAAAGCTTAACTTAAAGAACTAAAAATCCTTGTTGACCGATTTTTTATTTAGTAAAATGTAAAACTGGCGAAACAAGCAAAAGATAATTTTATGGACTTCGACATATTATATATAATCGCTTTCATTGGTTACGTAATATATTCAATGGTTTCAGCCGTTGGGGGAGCTAAAAACAAAGCCAAGAAAAGGCGAATAGATCCCAATACTGGCTTGCCTATTCCTCAACAGAAAAATTCAACTCCTGAGGACATTTTTCGTGAATTAATGGAAAAGCAAAGGAGAATGGCAGAGGTTCAACAGCAACGAACCATCGAGTTGGCTCCAGAGGAAGTGCAACCAAAGCTTATTGTAAGAAAAAACATAGAGGCCCCCAAAGACGATGTTTTCAGTTATGATCAGGAATATGAAGGGAAAGATTATGACATGAAAAAGCAGAAGGAATTGCAAAATATCCGCAATAAAAGGGCGCTCGGTGAGCATTTGTCCTCTAGCCTTCCCGATGAAGGATTCGAAGTTGTAGTAAAAAAGAAAGCCAAATCCAAAAATAAAAACCTTCGAAAGTTCAAATTCAATGCAAAGGATGCCATTATCTATGATGTCATATTGAATCGGAAGTATCAATAATTAAGTTAAAGGTTAATCCCATTTATTTTCCCAAGTATTTTCCCATTTATTTTAGTAAGGAAATAATGCCATAGTTAATCTATTCTGACTAGAAGGCATTAATCGATGCTGATAAAATATTTTATTTCATCAGCAAGTATTTTTTCTATATCTATGTGAAATTTTTTAATTTTAAAAGTACTTGATACCTAGTTTCATTTGGTTTATTTTCGTGTTTTGTTTCTAATTCACATTCAGGACAAAAAAGGAAAACAACCAATATGAAATCAATCTTCTACACAATTTTCTCTCTCGCTCTATTATTTTTCAGCCTGAACGCTGATGCTCAAAACTCTAAAGAGACCAATGAAGTTCAGGAAATAGAAAAGCAATTAATTTCAAATCAATTTAGAAAAGACACCATTGGTGATACACTTGTTTATACTGAAATCCAAAAGTGGTTGATCGTCCAAAGGCAAAATCTGAAGGAAGGGCTAAAAAGTGAAAGTGGAAATGTTGAAAAAATTAGCACATACTTTGACGATGGAGAAATTGAATCAGTTGGGACCTATAAAAATAATAAAAAGGAAGGCCCGATAGTTTTCTATTTCAAAAATGGTAAAATAAGAGAGGAAGGAAATTATTCCAATGATTTAAAAAATGGGTTTTTCAGAATTTATGACGCTTCTGGAACCTTAAAATTTGAAGGCACTTTTGTCAATGATGAGAAAGAAGGAACGGGTGCTTATTATTTTGGAGACGGTTCACGCTACGAAGGAAACTTTGTAGATGGTCAATTTGAAGGGGAAGGCGCATTCTATTATGCAGATGGTCGAAAATACGTTGGCGCATTTCACAAAAATCTAATGTCTGGTTTTGGTGAAATTTATCGAGCGGATGGTAATAAAAAATATGAAGGAACCTTTGTAAAAGACCTGTATGATGGGAAAGGAATTTTTTATTTCGAAAACGGAAATAAATACGATGGTCAATTTGTCAAAGGCAAGCGTCATGGCCAAGGCACATTCATTTTTGCTGACGGCTCTTCCTATATCGGTGGCTTTGTTGAAGGAAGGAGAGAAGGAACAGGAACATTTTACTACACCAATGGCAAACGCTACGATGGCGAATGGTTCGGAGACAAACAACATGGTCAAGGAATCAAACTAGATGAAAATGGTGAGGAGATCAAAAAAGGAACTTGGGAACATGGCAAGTTTGTCAATTAGTTCTCTCAGCATCAAGCATATAGACATTGGTTTTGTCTCACCACTCCCTTATTTTTCCTATAATAATCAACATTATTGCTACTTTAACTCCTAGTAATTGATGACTATATGTGTCATTCCCACCACCTTTTTTTAACAATTTTATTTTATTTGTACAAAAAAGTATAAATTCGCACTGTTTTTCTAAACTTATCTCTTTTATCTGATGTTATACGGGTGAAATTGATGCTTTTTATTTCACAAACAGTCCGTTATACAGGAATTAATTTGGCTTATATACATACTTTCAATTTTGAATTGAAAATTTATTGACCAATTAAAATCCTTTATACAATTAAATATAAATTCTTGAAAATATGAGTGATTTTCAGTCAACAATTGATGATGTAACCCAAAGTGAGTATAAATGGGGATTCGTATCTGATTTCGATGAGGATACAGTTCCAAAAGGACTCAGCGAAGACATTATCAGACTAATTTCAAAGAAAAAAGAAGAGCCAGAATGGTTGTTAGAGTGGAGGCTGGAAGCTTTCAAGCATTTTCAAACAATGGTTGAGCCTGAATGGGCCAATGTTCATTATGAAAAGCCAAACCTTCAGGAGATTAAATACTATTCTGCACCCATGTCGAAAAAAACGCTTGAAAGTCTGGATGAATTGGATCCGGAAATGAAAAGTATGTATGATCGTTTGGGCATTTCAATTGAAGAACAAAAAAGATTGGCCAATGTGGCCATTGATTTTGTTGTTGATTCGGTTTCTGTTCAAACGACTTTCAAGGAAGAATTATCCAAACTTGGTGTTATCTTTTCAAGTTTCAGCGAAGCAGTAAAAGATCATCCAGAATTGGTAAAGAAATATCTTGGTTCGGTTGTCCCTCCTCGTGACAATTATTACGCAGCTCTTAATTCTGCGGTTTTCACTGATGGGTCCTTCTGTTTTATTCCCAAAGGAGTAAGATGTCCAATGGAATTATCTACTTATTTCAGAATCAATGCTGCCGGTACTGGTCAGTTCGAGAGAACTTTGATCGTTGCGGAAGATGATGCTTATGTAAGTTACTTAGAAGGCTGTACCGCTCCACAAAGAGATGAGAATCAATTGCATGCTGCCGTTGTTGAAATTGTAGCGATGAAAAACGCTGAGGTTAAATATTCCACTGTTCAAAACTGGTATCCAGGAAATCCTGAAACTGGGAAAGGTGGCGTTTTTAACTTCGTAACCAAAAGAGGAATTTGTAAAGGAGATAATTCCAAAATTTCTTGGACTCAAGTTGAAACAGGTTCTGCAGTTACTTGGAAATATCCATCGGTTATTTTATTAGGAGACAATTCTTTGGGTGAATTTTACTCAGTTGCTGTAACAACCAACTTCCAACAAGCCGATACTGGAACTAAAATGATTCACATTGGCAAAAACACCAAGAGTAGAATTGTATCGAAAGGAATCTCGGCTGGTAAAAGTCAGAATTCTTACAGAGGCTTGGTCCAGGTAAAAAGAAATGCAAAGAATGCTTACAACTTCTCTCAATGCGATTCGCTTTTGATTGGAGACAGATGTGGCGCTCACACATTCCCTTATATTGAATCTAACAATCCATCTGCTCAAATTGAGCATGAAGCAACGACCTCTAAAATTGGGGAAGAAATGTTGTTCTATTGCCAACAAAGAGGAATGGATTTGGAAACAGCCACAGCACTGATCATCAATGGCTTTGTTAAAGAAGTCATGGAGAAACTGCCAATGGAATTTGCAGTGGAAGCCAAAAAACTATTGAGCATTACTTTAGAAGGTAGTGTTGGATAAACAACTGCATTAAAAAAACAATTACAAAAAGGAAAAAAAATATTTCAATGATAAAAATAGAAAACCTACAGGCCTCAGTGGACGGTAAAGAAATTCTAAGAGGAATTAACCTTGAAGTTAAAGCAGGGGAAGTTCATGCTATTATGGGACCTAACGGATCAGGCAAGAGTACACTTGCTTCTGTCTTGGCAGGAAAAGAAGATTACGAAGTAACTGGTGGATCTGTCAACTTTGATGGCAAGGATTTATTGGATTTGGAACCAGAAGATCGCTCAAGAGAAGGGGTCTTTTTAGCATTTCAATATCCCATTGCTATTCCTGGAGTTAGCATTGCAAATTTCATCAAAACTGCGGTGAACGAAAAAAGAAAGTATCATGGAATGGAAGATGTTAAAGCAACAGATTTCCTAAAAATGATCAAAGAAAAAATGTCTTTGCTTGAAATCGATAATAAGTTTTTGGGGCGTTCTTTAAACGAAGGATTTTCAGGTGGTGAGAAGAAGCGTAATGAAATTCTTCAAATGGCCATGTTGGAGCCTAAGTTATCAATCTTAGATGAAACCGATTCCGGATTGGACATTGATGCATTGAAAATTGTTGCCAATGGTGTTAATAAATTGAAGTCTGACAAAAACGCTTCGATTGTGATCACTCACTACCAACGTTTATTGGACCACATCGTTCCAGACTTTGTTCACGTTTTGTTGGATGGTAAAATTGTGAAATCAGGAGACAAAAACCTTGCTTTGGAATTAGAGGAGAAGGGTTATGATTGGATCAAGGAAGAGCAAAAAGCTTTGGCTTAAACCTGGCTGAAGCTAGGATTAAAGTATTGGATGAAATTTTAAAATAGGATTAATATGAACGTCGAAACTGCTTTCGATTTAAAAGATAAATTGCTAGAAGATTTTAAGAAATTTGATGAGCAATTGAATGGACAATCAACTTCTGTATTTCACGGAAAAAGAAAAAGTGCCAGTGAGGAATTTAAATTACTGTCATTTCCAACAAAGAAACATGAGGAGTGGAAGTATACAAACATCAAAGCCATTACAGAAAAGAACTTTGATCAAAATACTTCAGACTTATTGTTAGACTCATTGTCAAACTCATTGAATGAGAAAATTGATTTAGCTGCCTATTTACCAGAAGGTTTAGATGCTGATGTCTTGGTGTTTATCAATGGAGAATGGAGTTCAAGCCATTCTAATGTTTCGCATGCTGATGGCATAACAGTGAAAAGTTTGGCTGTTGCCATTGCCGAAGATACGGATTTGATCAATGAGCATTTTGGTAAATATGCTAAATACAATGACAATACATTCGCAGCAATGAACAGCTCATTTGCGAAGGACGGTTTGTTTTTGCATGTAGCTAAAAGCCAAGCAATCGCAAAACCAATTCTTTGCCTTTACTTAAATGACACTTCTAAAGGGAATCAACTTTCAATCAATAGAAATTTGATTCTTGTTGATGAAAATGCTCAAGTACAAATCATAGAAGGACATTACAACCTCAATGATGATAATTTCAGCTTGACCAACAACCTTACTGAAGTTTTAGTTGGAAAAAATGCTAAGATTGATCATTATAAGTTGCAGTTGGAAAATGACAAGGCTTATCAATACAATTTCTGCCAGTTCGTTCAGCAGCAATCAAGCACTGTTCATACCAACACGGTTACATTGAGTGGGGAGTTGGTTAGAAATGATTTGCACTTCTTATTGGAAGGAGAACATTGTGATTCTTTCTTGAATGGAATTTATCTCAGCGATGGAACTCAATTGTTTGACAATCATTCTTTGGTTGACCACGCTGTTCCAAATTGCATGAGTGACGAATTTTACAAAGGCATCATGGGCGGAAGTTCAAAGGGGGTTTTCAACGGTAAAATTTTAGTGCGTGAAGATGCACAAAAAACCAATGCCTTTCAAAGCAACAAAAATGTTTTAGTTTCAGACAATGCTTCGATCAACACGAAGCCGCAATTGGAAATTTTTGCGGACGATGTTCGTTGCACACATGGAGCCACAACTGGACAAATGGATGACGAAGCTTTGTTCTATATGCAAGCAAGAGGAATTGGAAAAGAAACGGCCAGAAAGATTTTGCTAAGAAGTTTTATTGGTGAAGTAATGGAAAGAATGAATTCGAAACCAATTGTTGATTATGTCAATGAATTGATCGAAGCCAAAATTGAAACGCTGTAATATTTTATAGTGCAAAGTATTTAGTAAAAAGTATTTAGTACAAAGGACAAAGATTTTTTTGTAATGAAATGAATAAGTCCAACAGGCCAAATTGGTCGCAAGACCAATTGCAGCCGTACCAACAACGATGGCGCAGCCAAGAGTACTAACAGCGAAGCGTACTAAAAGCGAAGCGTACCGTAAAAGGACAAAGATTTTTTTGTAATGAAATGAAATAAGTCCAACAGGCCAAATTGGTCGCAAGACCAATTGCAGGCGTACCAACAAAGATGGCGCAGCCAAGAGTACTAAATACCAACAGCGAAGCGTACCTAAAATTAAAAGCATGGTTCTAACAACAACCAAAATAGAAACAATAAGAAAGCAATTTCCGATTTTGAATCAGGAATTGAATGGAAAGCCTTTGGTGTATTTTGACAATGCAGCAACTTCGCAAAAACCTCTTTCAGTCATCAAGGCCATAGAAGATTATTACAAGACGATCAATAGCAATGTTCATCGTGGAGTCCATCAGTTAAGCCAATTGGCGACAGATGCTTTTGAAGAATCGAGAGAGGTCTGTAGGGAATTTGTGAATGCGAAGTCAATAAAGGAAATCAATTTCACAAAAGGAACGACAGAGAGCATCAACTTGGTGGCTTACAGTTTTGGGCGCAAGTTTGTTTCTAAAGGAGATGAAATAATCATTTCTGAAATGGAACATCATTCCAATATTGTTCCATGGCAAATCCTGTGTGAAGAAAGAGAAGCAGTGCTAAAAATAGCTCCAATCAATTCCAAAGGAGAATTGGACATGGAGGCTTTTGAAAATTTAATTTCAGCAAAAACGAAATTGGTTTCGATTGTATTTATTTCCAATTCATTGGGGACGATCAATCCAGCCAAAAGGATCATTGAACTGGCTCATAATGTTGGGGCTAAAGTTATGTTGGATGCTGCACAGGCCGCTCCTCATCAAAAGTTGGATGTTCAGGATTTAGATTGCGATTTTTTGTCTTTGTCCGCTCACAAAATGTTTGGACCAACTGGAATGGGATTGTTGTACGGGAAGGAAGAAATTCTAGAAGAAATGTTGCCTTACCAAGCTGGTGGTGAAATGATTAAAGAAGTCAGTTTTGAGAAAACAACTTACAATGAATTGCCGTTTAAGTTTGAAGCAGGTACTCCAAATATTTCAGGTGCGATTGCACTTAAGGCAAGTATAGATTTTATCAATGAAATAGGTTGGGATTTTATAGAACAACAAGAAAAGGCGCTATTAGATTACGGGACTGAAAGACTGACTGAGATAGAAGGATTAAAAATAATAGGAACAGCGGATAACAAGGCGAGTGTCATTTCTTTTCTCCTAGGCGATGCACATCCATTTGATGTGGGTGTGTTATTGGACAATATGGGAATTGCAATTAGAACGGGGCATCATTGTTGCCAACCTTTAATGAATGTCCTAGGAATAGAGGGAACTTGCAGGGCAAGTTTTGCGGTTTACAATACCAAAGAAGAAATTGACAGACTTTACGAGGGGCTTTTAAGAGCACAAAAAATGTTGATGTAATTACTTTTATTTTTATTATTTCGTGAAATGATTTAACTATTTTGAAAAGCTAGCATCTAATACGAATTGAATTATAAAATGTCGTACTGGATATGATGATAAAATTGATCAAGGCCGAGGCGAAAAACGTAGTTCTAGCCATAGCTAAAGCGAGGCTTTTCAACGAAGGCATTTGATTAATTTTAATCATTTATGT
>CALBCY010000255.1 GCA_937927195.1 uncultured Chitinophagales bacterium | reverse complement strand
TCGAAGGACCAACCTTATGGAACAAAGACAGCCAAAGTTTAATCTCAATATTTGATGTCAATGTTGGAATAGGCAATCCTGAACCAGCTTGCAAATTAGATGTAGCTGGTGAAATTTGTACCAATGGAATTGCACTAAGCTCTGATAGAAGATTTAAGAAAAACATCCAGTCTTTAAAAGATATGCTCAATCCATGTCTAGCTCTTAGAGGCGTAACCTACAACTTTAAAACCAATGAATTTCCCAATAAAAAATTCAGCTCTGCCAATCAGATTGGTTTTATTGCTCAAGAACTAGAAATCCTTTTCCCGGAATTAGTCAGCACCGATAGCAACGGATATAAATCTGTTGATTATGCTCGCATCACACCCATTCTTGTCGAAGCCATAAAAGCTTTGTCAGAAAGAAAGGTGCAATTAGAGCAAGTTTCTACTCACAAGGCACAACTACTCGCAGAAATTGCCGAAGATTTGGAACTTATCAAATCGGTTCTTCCCCAGCCAAATGGAAATTCAGCTGATTAATACCCACCCCTGACAGGGTGATGGCCCTGTTAGGGTTAAGGGCAGAACGCATACCCCAGCGTTCTGCCTTTTTTTGGGTTTTCGGTTTTCGGTTTTCGCTGTTCGACCTTTGAGTTATAGAATTTTAATTCAAACTATACAATTAGCAACAAAACACTTTGGATAAGAACAACAAAAGAAAGCAGTAAGTCGAAACACGAATACCGAAAAGCGAATACCATTCCAATATATTTTCCCTATTTTCGCGGCATGAATTTCACGGAAAAAATTGCAAATAAAATTGGCATAAAAAGCAGTCAGGTAGCTGCGGTTCAACAACTTTTTGAAGAAGGTGGCACAATCCCTTTTATTGCTCGATATAGAAAGGAAAGAACGGGTGGTTTGGACGAAGTTCAAATAGGAAACATTAGAGATTTGTTGCAAGAACTTGAAAAGTTGGAACAGCGCAGAACATATGTGCTTGATAAAATTGAAGAGCAAGGTAAGCTCAGCCAGGAATTGAAAAGAAAAATATTGGCAGCTGAAAACATGACCATTTTGGAAGACTTGTTTTTACCTTTCAAACAAAAAAGAAAAACAAGGGCAAGCATGGCAAAAGAAAAGGGCTTGGAACCTTTGGCCAAATATTTTATCGAAGAAAACAGCAGCCCGATTGATGTCCTTGCCAAAAAGTTTGTTAATCCAAAAAAAGAAGTCAATAGCATTGAAGATGCATGTGCAGGAGCGAAAGACATCGTTGCTGAATGGATCAGTGAAGACATTCGTAGCAGAGATGGTTTGCGGAAACTATATAAACGTTCGGCGATGCTAAGTGCCAAAATTTTATTGGCAAGAAAAGAAAGCAAAGAAGCCGCAACCTACCGTGATTATTTTGATTTTAAAGAGCCGATCAAGAAAATTCCATCCCATAGATTTCTGGCCATATTAAGAGGAAACAAAGAAGGTTTTTTAAGAATCAGTTTTAAAATAGAGGAAGAGGACGCGCTTGGTTTCCTTGATAAAATTCATATCAAAAAGAACAACGAGTGCACTGAGCAATTGGCAGATGCCATTTCAGATGCTTATAAAAGATTGCTACAGCCGTCGCTTGAGAATGAAATAAAAAACATTTCAAAAGAAAAAGCAGACAAAGAAGCCATTCAGGTTTTCTCCAATAATTTGAAAGAAATTTTACTCTCCCCTCCCCTAGGCGAAAAAAGAGTCATGGGTATTGATCCAGGGTTTAGAACAGGTTGCAAAACAGTCATATTAGACAAACATGGCAACTTAAAAGAACGAACGACTTTATTTTTCAATTCGTCCAGTCAAAAAGAGGAATCTAGAAAAACCATTCTTCACCTTTGTGACAAGCATAAAATTGAGGCCATTGGAATTGGCAACGGAACAGGCGGGAAAGAAACCAGAAAATTCATTTCAGAATTAAAAGAACTCGAAGCTTTGCCGAAAATTTTGGTCAACGAAAGTGGTGCTTCTATTTATTCTGCTTCAGAAGTTGCTCGAGAAGAATTTCCCGATTTGGATTTGACCGTTCGAGGAGCCATTTCAATAGGACGAAGATTGCAAGATCCATTGGCTGAAATTGTAAAAATTGATCCGAAATCAATTGGGGTGGGACAATACCAATATGATGTGCAGCAAGACTGGCTCAAGCAAGGCTTGGACGACCTCGTGGTTTCTATCGTTAATCAAGTGGGAGTAGATATTAACTCGGCAAGTAAGCAATTGTTGTCTTATGTTTCTGGCTTGGGTCTTCAAAAAGCCCAGAACATTTTGGATCATCGAAGTGAAAATGGTCCCTTTGATACCAAGTCAGAATTGAAGAAAGTTAAAGGGATTGGGCCAAAGGCTTTTGAGCAAGCAGCAGGTTTCATTAGGATAAGAAATGCGAGCAACCCTTTGGATGCAAGCGCTGTCCATCCTGAAAGCTATTCTATCGTAAAAAAAATGGCGAAAGACCTCAAATGCAAGTTACAGGAATTGACTCAGGACGCAGAGAAAAGAAAACTGATCAATCCACAAAATTATGTTTCTGGTGAAGTTGGGCTTTATACGCTGAATGATATTTTAAAAGAATTGGAAAAACCTGGTCGTGATCCAAGAGGAGATTTTGAAGAAGTTAATTTCAGGAACGACCTCAATTCTATTGAAGATTTAAGTGAAGGGATGATCCTGCCTGGAATCGTAACCAATGTTACAAAATTCGGTGCATTTGTAGACATAGGTGTTCATCAAGATGGCATGGTTCACATTTCACAATTGGCCAATAAATTCGTTTCTGATCCTTTTGAAATTGTCCGTGTCAATCAAAAAGTCAATGTAAAAGTTTTGCAGATTGATTTGGATCGTAACAGAATAAACTTATCCATTAAAGAAGCAATGACCTAAACACAGTTTTTAGTGGTAACACCAAATTAAGCGGGTTAAAGAACAAATAATTTCACCATAATTTCACCATAATTCCATTAGAGGGTTGGGTTTGGCAGGTGTTATGTAATAGTTGGTTCACGTGACTGGAACGCCAGCCCGGTGGTACGCCAGCCCGGTGGTACGCCAGCCCTGTGGTACGCCAGCCCGGTGGTACGCCAGACCGGCAGGGTCAAGCCCGAGATGACGGATGGCTCGTGGCTCAGGTGGTTTGTAACTAGTGGAGAGATACAAAAAACCTTGTAAAGAACAATGTTTTGATGCGCATTATATTTTAACCTGACAGCTATGATGAAAATCCAAAAATAAGCAGTGGTAACACCAAAATAAGGCGGCACAGTGGGAACACTAAAGCCTTGAGCGTTTAAAAATCAATTTCTGTATAACCCAATTTTGCACGATTGACATACCATTTATCGTAGTCTGTTACTTGGATGGAACCGTCCATATTTGCATCTGTAAAGCTGTATGTTTGAAGAACAGCAGGACTGAGTTTCCAAGCATTAAAATCTGATGTCTGGATAGAACCGTCAATGTTAAAATCGCCACAATACATTGCATAGCTTCCATCGACCATTTGCTTGGTTTGGTTGGTCATTAAAATAGAATTTGAAGTCAATGTAAAATCATATATCATGTTTTGACTGCCAATGGTTGGGAGCGGAGAAAAAACATCGAGGTGGTTCCTGTGTCGAATACAAAAATAATAATTTACACCAGCCAAAAGATTATCGAAAACCAAAGGAAGACCATTTGTTCCCACAATAGTACCATCTTTCAATAAGAGCCCAGCATGCGTTTCAACTGTAACAGTAGATCGTTGATTGCTGGTTGTAGGCGTTCCCGCTCTAACTTCCACCAAAACCCAATCTACCATATTGCTCGGAATGCTCAATAAACTTTCTGTACCAGAATAATTGTAAGGCGATTGTGAATAAGGTTGATTCAATGGAATCAAACTTCCAAGGCCATTCAGCATTTGCCCAGAACCGATGTACGGACCTTCCAAATAAGCCTTTAAACTAACATTGGCTTGAATATCACAGTCTGCTTCAATTTTATAAATTTTACCATCCAACTTGCAAGCATACAATTCGCCATTGCTGTCTTCCCCGAAAGAACTGATATTGTTGGGAAATGAAAAAGTAGAATCATCGTAAAAATTATCTATCCAAGCACCGTTGCCATCCGCTTCAAGTGTCCATAGATTTCCAGAAACATAATCGACAAAAATATATTTACCATACAGGCAGGGGTATTTATTTCCTCTGTAAACAAAACCTCCTGTCACAGAAAAACCACCAGTTGAGTTGTGGCCATATTCATAGACTGGAAAAACCAAGCCATTAGAAGATGGGCAACCAACTCCGTTATTATAAGTAGCCGTTCCTTCATAACATCTCCACCCATAGTTTTCGCTACCTGGACTGGTACTGCTTTGGAAGTTAATTTCTTCCAAAACTCCTTGCCCAACATCTGCGATCCATAAGTCGCCAGTCAATTGGTCAAAACTAATTCGCCAAGGGTTGCGAAGGCCATAAGACCAAATTTCATCAGCTGCACTTAGTGGAGCGAAGAATGGATTATCAGCAGGAATTGAATAAGGAGTCCCATTGTCTACATCTATTCTTAAAATTTTGCCCAAAAGGGACATGAGATCTTGGCCATTGTTATCAGGATCACCACCTGAACCACCGTCGCCTGTTGCAATGTAAAGGTATCCGTCAGGGCCAAATGTCAGGTCTCCACCATTGTGGTTGGAATAAGGCTGGTTGATCGTCATTAAAACCATTTCACTGGAAGCATTTGCAATATCTGGCAAAGCAGAAACTGAAAATCTGGAAACTACAGTGTTTCCGCTGAGGTCAGTATAGTTGATGTAGAAATATCCATTGGTTGCGTAATCAGGATGAAAGGCCAAACCCAAGAGTCCTCTTTCTCCATTTGTGGTTACTTGGCTTGAGATGTCTAGAAATGTGTTTGGATTGACATTGCCTAAAGTATCAATGATTCCAATGGTTCCTAATTTATTCACGATGAACAATCGTTCATCTCCTACATTTTCAATATCGACTGCCGAGCCATAAGTAGCAATCTGGCTGAAAGAGATGGTTGGGCTTTGAGCATTGATTTGAAGCAGACAAAACAATGACAAAAGAATATGGGTATAAAAAAAATTCTTCATTGGAAAAAAAAATTAATAAAATGGGACACAAAATAATAATTAATTAACACTTTTAATGTCAGGTATTAATTACATTGTAAGAAAGTCAAAAAGATTGATCCATTCTTGTTTGGATAATTAACAAATCACATAAGCATAATGAATTTAAGGCAATCATTATTGAAAGAACATTCTAAAAAACAGTGTAGAAAAATCGTAAAATTTGTCGGGAACGATAAACAAAAATTCAAGTCCTTGATGAATTTGTTATATGATGAAGATTCCATCGTATCGCAAAGGGCAGCATGGCCTATAGGCTTTATTGGAAAAGACCATCCTGAACTTGTTGAACCGCATTTAAAAAAAATGCTAAAAACATTGGAAATTCCTGTACACAATGCTGTTCGAAGAAACATTGTCAGGGTTCTGGAGAATTATGATATCCCAGAAAAGTATTTGGGTCTTGCTGCAAATAACTGTTTTACCTTATTGGAAGACCCTGCAATTGCAATTGGCATAAAAGCATTTTCGATGACCATTCTTTTTAACATTTGCAAAAAGGAACCTGAATTAAAAAATGAACTTAAGCTGATCATTGAATCGATGTTGGAGGGAGCCAGTCCAGGAATTTTATCAAGGGCGAATAGGATCTTGCCGGCATTGGAGAATTTGAATTAAGTTTTTAAATTTATAAGATGTAGAAGTTACTTTTTTAAACACGCAAATTTCAAAAATAAATAATATGATTAGAAAAACTATGGTCTCTCTGCTTTTCCTTTTTTCAATGATGATTTATTTTTCTTGCAATGATGACATTGATTGTAATTGCCCTAAGGACGTATTGGATTTTTTTGATGTCACAGGAATCAATCTAGACCCTTATAAAATAGAGGGGAATGGTGTTTTTTCAATTGTGGAAGAAAATGCCACGCTCTCAAATGAATCATTTTATGGATTTGCCTTGAAGTATGATGTTGATTATGTCGTCCAAAGAAAAGTCAATACTTGTCCTGCTACATTTTTCAATACAGCCTATGCTTGTACTTGCATTGAGCCAGGACATAGAGGAAGTAAAACTGAGACTTACGAAAGTTTGACAGTGATCAGTCTCAAAGACATTAATGAACAATACAAGGCGAATGACACCATTAATGATTTTGTAACATTTCAATATTTCTTTTCTCAGGATAATGAGAGAGATATTGAACATTCAGAATTTCTAGCAGATCAAGAAGAAAGAATCAAAGAGGAATTTTTTAGTATTAGATTTCATGAGAAACCCGACTTAAATGATACGGTTCAAATAAAAATCATCATTCAATTGAACAATGGTGAAAGTTATGAGCAGCGTTCAGTTCCAGTGGTTGTCGAATAACAATTTAAATACAGTATAAAGTACTAAGTAACAAGAAGGAAAAATTGGTAACAACAATTCTTATTACTTAGTACATTTTAGTAGATTGTACTTGAAATGGTCTTTTGACCAGGCCCTTTGAATAGGTTCTTTAGCGATAACTCCAAAGGAAGCCATGATTTGACTAGCACTCAAAAAAGAGATCTAAAAAGCATCAATTCTTAAGGCATTAATTCATTTTATAGTCTCTGTATTCTGCCAATTGCTTACGCATTAACCTTCTTGCTATAAATACTCGACTTTTAATTGTGCCGACAGGCGTGTTTAATTTAGCAGCAATTTCTTCGTATTTGTATCCTTGATAAAGCATCATTATTGGAAGCCTTAAGTCGGAATTCAATCCTGTCAGTTTTGTCATTACTTCCTGCTTAAAGATTTCATACTCCGCAGTATTGAAATCTAGCTGATTGCTTATTTTAGACAAATTTTCCGAAGACTCAAGCCAAGTATTTTTTCTTACTTTGCTTCGGTAAGCGTTGATAAAAGTATTTCTCATTATTGTATAAAGCCAGCCCTTCAAATTGGTGCCTTCTTTATAACTTTTCTGGTAGCGCAAAGCCTTGACTACCGTATCTTGAACCAAATCATTTGCAGCCTCGCTATCCTTTGTCAACTTTAAAGCAAAAGGCTTAAGATCATTAGAATAGTCTGCAATCGAATTAGATAAGTTCATAACTTCAGATTTTAATTAATAGAAATTTTCAATACTGTTAACTCAAACTATCATTGTTTACATTCATAGGATACAAAAGTTTCAAAATTTATTGAAACTTCAAAATATTTAACACAAAAATGCTGCATTTTTTTATGATTATAGACTGATATGACTATAATATTTAAAACATTATAAAATAAATCAATAAAAAAAATACAAATGGGAGTTTAATTCAGGTAGGTTCCTCTTCGAAAATCGTTTTCGAAATCAATACATTTTTGTGTGAGTATCTTTAAAATATTAATAAAATAAGCTTCAAAAAGCAGCTTTAATTCTACTGAATGTATTCGGGAAATGCTAAAAGATTTTTTTCTTTGTTTAATGCACCAATATCCAATATCGTGGACAGCATTCTCTAAAAGCAAATTGGTATTTATTTTTCTGGGAATTTCTTTGAGTTCAGAAAAGACAATTTGACTGTCGATAGAAAATTCGACATTCGTCTTTTCCCTTCTTATGACGATTCTTTTAAAATTTTCATTGCCAACATGAAATGCAATCTTGGCTTTTTTGTTATCGAAAGAGATCAGCTGAATATTTTCATTTTTACAAAAAGTTTTGATTGCATAATAAAAATAATGGCCATTCTTTTCAATGCTGTTTATTCCATTTTGAAGAATCAGCAACAAATCCTTTTCAAAAACATAATTTGCCACATCCGAAGCTTTGACCCAAATGCGTTCTCTTTTATTGGCTTCGACATAATCTTTTAGTTCCACGTCAACCTCCAATAGGTAAGTGGGAACCATTTGATTGTTTTTGTGATACTTTCCCACCATAATGGGATGAGGTCGGCCTAGAACACCTGCCTCCTCGTAAGCTTCTTTTGTTGCAGAAAGCAAAGCTTGTAATGGAGCATCAATGGTCCCTTTGGGTATAACCCATTTGTTACCAAAGACATTTTTGATAAGTAAAATTTCTGTACCCTTTTTCCTTTTCCTGAAAGGAATAATTGCAGATTTATTCTTCATTTAAAAATTATCACCAAAAAAGATGTTGTAATCGGTTTGTTAAAGGCAAAAACAAGGCCAATTAATTTAATTAATTTTCTAAAAAGATATCCGTTTAAATTTCAAAGCTTGATAATAGAATAGAAAAATAAAGATCCAATTTACCAGAGTTACATCAAAGCTAAAGATGTTCTGATAAATTGGATCTTTGAATCAGTTCTTAATTACCTTTTTAAAACCTTTTTCTCCCTTTTCATTTTCCATTTCAACAATGTACAATCCGCTTGGCCAACGGCTCATATCAATTTGTTGGAAACCAGATTGAATAACACGATCAAACTTCAAATTACCAATACTGTTATAAACCTGTATACTCAAACTTCTAGAACTTGAATTAATGGTATTAAGATTCAGCCAGTGATCGACAGGATTTGGATAGGTTTCAATCAATTCCACATCCAGTTGTCTTATTGCCATTGTGGTCGTATCATTATTCGTTGTTGTATCCTCTTCGCATTCTATCCTCAATTCTGCAAACCACTTCTTCGCATTTATCAAGGCAAAGGGTGCGCATGCATTGTGATCATTGTTTGCTCCTTGACTAATCGCTTCCACATTCACTGCGCCATTCAAGATCATTGAATCCACTGTTTGAATGGCATTCTCATATGGAACTTGCTCATCAGCCTCACAATAATACAACCTCATTGGAAAATTGGGAGCCCAATCATAAACATTGTTTTCTTTAAATGCATTGATAACAGGATGGTTGGGATCTGCTAAAACTTCGGCCAAGTAATCGGGATTTACCATTTGAACAGCATTGTCTGAAGGCAAGATATTTGTACCCATAGTTGGATTGCATTCATCCCATATTTGTGGAACGGCTTCACCATATGGTGGAACCAAAACATCCGTTAATTCATCTGCAATGTCATAGACATTGTTAAAGGCATAAAATATATATGAAAGATTACCTGCATTATCGGATTCAGGACTAACATAAAAATTAAATGTTAATGGATAAACAATGTAAGGTCCACTTGATGGTGCTGCTGCTGTAATCAGAATTTCATTACTGTGGTTTTCTTGAATTTCTTTGCAAGCTGCCATTGCTGCAATTCCACCTTCAGAATAACCTGTAATAAATGTTTGAAAATTCAAGCTTTTACCCTTACTCAAAATCATTGTTCTAACTGCACGAATAATGTCTACATTGTCTGTTGCCAAAGGCTTGGCCATTGCATATCCATGAAAGTCGGTACACTGACTTTGACCATAACCAAGGTAATCTGGGAGTACTGCTATAAAACCATCTGTTGCTATTGGAACACTGACAATCCATTCTCCTTCCAACTCTGATTGATCAGTGTCTCTGGTCGTTCCATGATTGTAAACAACCATCGCCATCGGGCAAGTATAATCAGAAGGTATTGCAACCAATCCGGATGCGATGGTTGGTTCTCCAAATACACTAATGGTTTCATAAACAATTTTATACAAATCTATTTCATGCACAGTCGGCAAAAAATCCAAAAGGGCCGGTGGGAAATCATTGTCTATATACAATTGTTCTATTTCTGGAATGGTCATGTGCAACCGAAAAGTATCCGTTATATAAGTTCCTCGCTGAGCATTCAAGTTAAGAACGAAGAAAAGGCTGATTAAAAATAATAGTATTCTCATTTTTTAATATTTGGTTTGATTTTTTTGTGAACCATGAATCACAAAATTTCATTAAGGAAATTTAGTGATTCTACGAAATTCTATAGTCGTTCAGAAAACAACAACACAAAATAGTTAAATAGCTAAGGAAAACAAAAAACAAATTACAATAATTCAGCATAAGAATTTCTGTTAGATTTCAGATTCGAAGCTCAAGCTAGTAGATTCTGAAATAGCTGAATTTTATGTTAATCACCGCTAATATTTCAGTCGCTTAAAAAGCAATTTCGTATATAAGTACTCAAGTTAAAGTTTTCATCAATTCAAAAATTATCTTTTTCCCATTTAATGAAGCAAAAAAGGTAAATTATAGCCCGCTATACTGAACTTTTTTCCATTTCAAATCGAAAAAAGTTTTCTTTTGCATTATACGATAACTTATACATGAGTACTTAATAAATATAATGGCTTATATTGTTGTTTAAATCTAAATTTTCAACATTCTATAGTCGTATTTTAACAAGCGAAATTATTATTACAGCCTCAATTTATGTCCAAACTAATCAAATACCTGATTCTTTTTTTGATACTGGTATTGATTATCCTATCCTTGGTTCTATTTGGCATAAATAGACATCTAAACTCGAACGAAGAAAAAATTATTGATGGAATAGAAGGGCTTTGGAATGGTAAAATTGAGTTTCAAAGTGCCAAAGTCGATTTGATACGAAGTTTCCCATCTGCCTCCTGTACCTTTCGCAATGTTCTGATTACTGATTCACTTTATGAAGACCATCTGATTCCAACCATAAAATTAGAGGAGCTAATCGTTCAACTTTCCCTAAAAGAAATTTTAAAAAAAGAAATAGAAATTAAGTCATTGATCCTGAGAAATGGAGTTTTCAACCATTTTATCGATAAAAACGCTTATGACAATATCGCCAGTATTTTACCTGAAATACAAAAAGACAATCAGGATAATAAGAAGATCAAAGTCAAAAGGAAAAACCTGAAAATTTTACTAGAAAAAATAGACTTCTCCTTTACAGATGAGATAAAAAACAAAAGAATAAATGGAAAAATAAAAAAGGCCAATACAAAGTTAGATTTCAAAGAAGAGTACTTGAGCGTTTGGGCGGATGTAGATTTAATCATGGGTGAAATGGGGCTCAATCTTGAAAAAGGAACGTTTTTTAATGGAGCAAGCGTAAGTGGAAAATTTGATGCCCATGTCGACTTAGAAACCAAGGAGGTTGAAATTAGTCCATTTAGGTTAAAGTTGAATGAGCAAGGATTTCTTGTTAGTGCAGCCTATTCATTTATGGGTGATAGAAACTTCATTTTCACTTTAGAAAATGACATTACACATTTCAAGCAAACAGAAAAAATGTTGGCTCAAAATATTCAGGAACGAATTGCAAAGTTTGATGTCGATGGTCCATTTTACACCAAGACCATTATTGAAGGGCAATTCAAATTCGGTATTCAACCAAGAGTCAATGTTTATTTTGAAATAGATGGGCAAGATATTTCCGTCAAAGACAGAAAAGTGAAAAATGCAAAGCTCAAAGCGAATCTATACAATCGATTGGAACAAGGTCAGCCATTGGACTTTGAAAATGGAAGAAACATAAGAATAGACTTTGAAAGTTTAAAAGGTAATTTTGAAGGTATTAATCTCGATTTAAAAAACTCGCTAGTCAAAAGCTTTCCCGATTCAACAACATTGGTCGACCTAGACTTAAGAGCTTTTGGCAAACCTGAGAAGATAAGCAAATTGCTAAAAAATGATCAATTTCTATTCAGCAAAGGACGTTTTGATCTTCACATGTTGTATAAAGGTGAAATTAAATCTTTTGAAAGTTTGGTTCTAGGCAGTAAAACAAAATTGAAATTTTCCGATTTTGTAGTTTCCTACCTACCAGTAAATGCATCTTTCCCAGTGACAGAATTGATGGTCGAAAAAAACGAAAAAGATTCAAAATTTGAACTAATAAGCAGTACCAGTACTAAAAACCATGAGTTTAAAATTACTGGAAATCTGGATAATTTTCCAAGTTTAATCATTGACAATCCAAAAGTTCCTGCTAGCAGTTCCGTGGAACTAACTGCCAACAAATTGGGCTGGCAAGACCTGCTTGATTTGATTGGTGAAGATGGCATTTTAAAACAAAGTAATTTTAAGGTCGAAAAAACAAAAGAGAAAACCAAAAATGTAAAACAAATGCTTTTGGGATTGAATGAAAGTTTTCATCCCAGATTGAAAGTAAAAATTGATACCCTTTTATATTCCAACAAAATTGAAATGCACGATTTTGAAAGTGGCATCTATTATCAAGACGATTACAAAATTGTGCTGGAAGATAGCAAGTTTGAATTTGAAAAAGGAAAGGTTGATTTTAATGCAAGTATGAACCTCAAAGATTCTCTAATCACCCCTTTTGAGTTGAGTCTAACAAGTAATAAAATCAATCTTGAAAAAATACTTCCTCCCTTTGGATATTTCGATGTAAACTTTCTGGAGAACCTTGAAAATCTCCCAGAAAATATTGGAGTCAAAATTAATCATACAGGAATTCTGCGGGATCATGAAGGGATCGTCCCCAATACTTCTATGGGCCAAATAGATTTCACCCTGGACAATGGTAAAACGCTTAAAGGGAGAATCAGCTATGAACCAGACCTTAGTAAAAGCAGCAACAGCGATCTCGGTCAATTACATGTTCAAACCAATATTGAAATTGAGGGCAATCCGGAATTGGTCAATGATTTTTTCAAGAGTGATGAATTCTTTTTTAGATCCGGAAAATTCAAAGCAGGTTTTAGTTATACCGGCGATGTCAGAACCCTTCCAGAGCTTTTAAAAAAGAGCAGAGTCAATTTTGAATTGATCGGTTCTGAAGTGTATTATGCCCCTGCAGAAGTAGCTTTGCCAATCAATAGTATCAATTTACGACTACACGATGAGATTGCAGATTTTGAGATTTTTTCCAGAATCGATTCTTGGGATCGGGAATTATTGATTGAAGGAAAACTAAAAAACTTTGGCACGCTTGCTTTCCCTGAAAATAGCGCCCCCATCAGTACTGCTGTTCTTATCTCCTCCCCTCTTTTGGTCTGGGAAGATTTTCTTGGATTGTTTCAATCGGGCAATTCGCTCTTACCTACAAAAAAAGTAAAGCAAGAAAGGTCTGCCGGTTTAAAGAAGACTTTGCAAGGCTTGCTTGAGCAATTCAATCCAAGGGTCAGAGTCATCGTAGACGCCTTCGAATTGAGTCCTAAAATTAAATTACTGAATTGCAAAACAGGATTAAGATTAGATGAATCAAACAAGTTGGTTTTCGACAATACTGGTTTTAAGTATGAAAGAGGAAGTGTTGAATTAGATGCTGTATTCGATTTAAACAATGAACATGTTACTCCCTTTCAAACTAATTTCAAAACTCAAAAATTAGATGTTGCTAAATTTATGGAAAGCTTTGATTTTTTTGGTGTCAAAGCTTTGCAGGACATAGAAAAACTGACTGGTGAGATTACTTTGGATGTAGACTTATCTGGTGAGATATTGGACAGCACAGGCTTGGTTCCTGAGGCTACAAAAGGGTTTGTCAATTTCACATTGGACAATGTGGGCGTAAAGGGTTTCGAAGGATTGGAAAAAGTAGCCAATAAAGTTTTTAGGAAAACAAGGTTTGAAGACATCCACTTTGCTCCAATTTCAAACACCTTAAAAGTGGATGGACGCTATGTCAATATTCCACTGATGGTCATTCAATCTACCGCCATGGATATGTTTCTTGAAGGAGATTTCAACTATGGAAACAAAACCAATATCTGGATATCGATCCCTATGAACAATTTGCGGAAGCGAGATGGTTTGACTTTACCTGAAAAAATTGGATATCTGACAGCTGGTGACAAAGTTTATGTCGAAGTTTTTACCAATAGTAAAATGGAAAGTGAATTCAAATTTCACCTGAACAAGAAAAAATTCTATGAGCAAAGAGGCATTATGCATAGATATCAGGAGGAGAAAAGAATAGAGAAGAAAGCGAAAAAAGCAGAAAAGAAGAGACGATAACTCAGCTTTTGGTCTGGAGACCAAAAGTGTGCGGTGGAGACCAAAAGTGTGCGGTGGGGACCAAAAGTGTGCGGTGGGTTCGCTTTTGGTCTGGAGACCAAAAGTGTGCGGTGGAGACCAAAAGTGTGCGGTGATAACACCGAGAGAAAACAGCTTGTTGATTTGAATTCAAATTGTCTATTTGTCAAATTCATAATTTAATTTGGTATATTTCACTATCTAATTTTACCATTATGAAACAATCAATATTCACCTTGTTTTTTTTCTTCATTTCATTGACGGCTTTCTCTCAAGGAGATGGGCAAGGCTTAGTTAAAACATTATTGGATGAAACACCCATTCTAGAAGATTTGCACGAGTTGTGTGATCAAATTGGTGGTCGGGTTACTGGAACGGAAGCCAATGAAAAGGCAGTGGAATGGGGCTTGAAAAAATTTGAAGAGGCTCAAGTGAAAGCTTGGAAAGAGCCTTTTGAAATGCCAAGAATGTGGGCGGAAAGAAGTGCTTTGGCCAGCATAAAAAGTGAGGAAGCCAAATGGCAGCCCAAAATTGCTTGCCGTGCTTTTTCGACTGGAACTGAAGCGAATGGCTTGACGGGAAAATTAGTCTTTGCTGGAAAAGGAAGCACGGAGGAATTTGAAAAATTAAATGGTCAGGCAAAGGGAAATCTTGTTTTGATTGAAACAGATGTAATGTCTAATCTGACTGAGTTGTTTTTGGAATACATCAATGCAATTGATGTGGAAGCGAATGCAAAAAAGTATGAAGCAGCAGCAGTTGTTTACATGTCAAGCAGAGAAAAGAAATTGCTTTATCGTCATTTGACCTCTTACGGCATAAAGAACGATATGCCAATGATTGTCATGGCAAGAGATGATGCCAGTCGTTGTCAAAGACTTTTAGAAAGAGGGGTCGATTTGGAATTAAATCTGAAACTGGATGTACAAGATGAACCTGCATATTTTTCAAACAATGTTGTTGCAGAAATTCCAGGAACAGATCTAGCCGATGAAATCATTCTCCTCGGCGCCCACTTAGATAGCTGGGGATTGGGAACGGGAGCAAATGACAATGGATGCAACGTCAGCATGATGATTGACCTCGCCAGACAGATCAATGCCTTGGAGCTTAAGCCAAGAAGAACCATTCGTTTTGTTTTGTGGAACGGTGAGGAGCCAGGCATGTTTGGCTCGATGGCTTATACACAACAACATGAGAAAGACTTGGATAAAATAAAAATGAAATTAACTGTTGATATTGGAAGCGGGAAAATTGACGGATTTTTTGTCAATGGCAGGATGGAATTGGGCCCTGTCCTTGCAAAATGGCTAGAACCGATCGAAGACCTCGGTCCATTTATGAACATTCCCGATCCAATCATTGGAACGGACAATTATGACTTTTTGGCTCAAGGGATTCCCAACTTAGTGGGCAAGCATGATGTTTACAATTATTGTGCTGATTATCATTCAGAGTCTGATACTTACGACAAAGTCAATGCAAAAAATCTTAAGGAAAACGCTGCGATAGTAGGCTGGTTGGCTTGGACAATGGCCAATGATCCTGCCTTAAATTTCAAGAGACACAGTAGAGCAGACATTGAAAAAATCATTGACAAGTTTAAGCTGGAACGTGGAATGAAAGCTTTGAATCTTTGGGAAGGATGGAAAGACGGGAGTAGAGGAAGGTAGGATTGGTTTTTTGGTGTTTGGTTTTCAGGACGGATGGTTTGTGTTTTAACGCAAAGCCGCAGGGGCGTAAAGGCAGGTATATTTTCTTTAAAATTATTAACGCAAGGGTACCATATTGAAGAAAGAAATTAACATTAACTCATTCGCCAGGATTGAGCGTGAAAAAATTTTACAAGGACGGTTCGTACCTGGAATTATCAATAATTGTGATCGCTTCTTTTTGACAAACCTAGAGGTTTTTGAGGATGGAACAGTTGATGCCTGGGAATTGGTCGATCTGAACATCTTTAAGAGTCAATTGAAATCGGGTTGGGTCAGAACTGCTGTTCCCGATGGCGAGAACATCAACATTCACAATCTTGGTGACTGGAAAGTAAAGAGCGGTAATTGGACTTTTGACAAGGACAGTTATTTTAAATACATTCAATCCATCGTTAAAAACATGAATCCTGAAATGACCAATTTGTATGATTCATTTGGGGAGACTACAAAGATGGTTGGAAAATTCAAGGTTTCTCTTTTAGGAATGGGCAATGGTGTTCCCTATGATTTGGAATTAGAAAACAATCCTTTTTCGAACAAATACAAAGGAGCAGGCTTCCATATTTTCATGAAGGCAAGCGATGAGTATTATCATTTGGTCAATGCCGTCGTTCTGGAAAATTCCACAATCAATCTAGCTGGAATGGCAGAAACTAGAAACCTTACTTTTGATCAATTTCACGAAAAAATAAAAGCAAAAACTTTTACCACAAAACTAAAAAAAGGCGCTAGGCTTAAAATTTATGGCCTAGGAGAATGTACCATCGGGAAATGTAACTTCAGGGAAAAAACAAAAGACATTGCAGGCCAAACTTTTGACCTATTGGCCAAACTGAAAGGTGAAAAAACAAGGGCAGAAATTTGTAAAACATTCTATGAACAATATTGCCAGAAGCCCAATAAGCAAAGAAAAAATTTGTTGAGGGAAGCCTATGAAAATGTTCCAGAACATTTACGGGCGGCGATATTGCATGACATGGATGCTAAAGACATTCCAATCAGAATGATCATTTATGGGAAAGATGAAATTGAAAATTGGTCGCATTATGCAGTTGCCAAAGCACAAGGACAAAAGTTGCCAACAATTGATGTTCCAGAGGAGGAATGAGTTTGTCTAGGCAAGCAAAAGCAAAAAAACTTAGAAAGTCGTAAATGGTTTTGCTACAATTAGGTTGACCCAATTGTCTTCGCTTACGCCCATTAAAATGAAATTATAATCTTTGTTGGGCAAGAGTGGTAAAATGGGGCCCGGACGGGTAACATTTAAAACAACATTTTCTGTATTGTAAAATTGATATTGCTGATCAGTCGTATAGGTAGCGGAAAGAGCATCTCCACGCTCATCACTGACCAACTGATAATAGATAACATTTTCATTGTCAGCTTCATCTTCCCAGCTAAAAATTGGCTCCAAAGGTTCTGATAAATCTACTGTACAAATTTCAGGAGCAAAAGTACTTGGCTTAGCATTGTATTTCACTTTAACAGCCTTGCAATACCAGAGGGTATCGTTGGAGAGGTAAGAAACTCTGGCCCAAACATCCTGGGCTGGTTCTGGTAAAATAAAACGTTTCATAAAGCCATTGAACAAAGGCTCTTGAGGCACTTCTCTTTCTACAAACAAAGCCAGGTCATTGGGATCATCTGAAGTAGAAGTAGTTTCGTAATATTTGAAATTGGTCGAATATGGTTTGGGGTAAAAGAACATACTAAGCGGGCCCGTTGGATCATCCAAAAAGCCAGATTGTCCACCTGCCGCACAAGCGATTAATTCATTGAACGGAGTCCAGGTTCCATTGTCATCAACATAGGCTTGCAAGGAACCTACAGGAGCTGTATCCTCTTCTTTACCGCAAGAAAAAAACAAAACTGTTGCAACAAGCATCAATACTAATTTCAATTTCATACGCTAATTTAGGCTATTATCTTTAAATGCATGAATGAGTAAATGAAGAAATGCATAAATGTTTTTTGCAGGACGTTTTTGGGAATGCGAAAATGAATAAATTAGTAAATGTTTAAATTTGAAAAAAGCTGTTGGCTCAATATGAGAAGGTCAAAGCTAAAGGCCAAAGGCTAAAAGCCAATGGCCTTAAACTTAAATTCATTTTCTCATTTTAGCATTCTTTTTAAGTCTATGAGCCTGGTGCTGATAAATCAAAGGCATTGACGCCAGCTGAAATTTCATATCCTAAGCGCAAGCCTTCTACACAATCCATTCTCATGTGAACACCCAATGGGATTCTTGAAAAAGCGTTCTCTACAGCCATTTCTTCAAAAGAATTAAAATTTCTTGGTTGGCTTCTGAACTCAGTTCTACCTTGATGAGAACGATCCGTAAAGTTGATCTGATTACCGAAATAGTCGATGAAAACTCCAGCTCCAGCAGAAGCAAAAGTCGAATGTCCAGAAGGATAAGCCGGGAAAGTTGGATTTGGCCAAGGAATCAAACTGTATAAATTTGTTTGATAATCTGCATCCATATAATCTTGAATAAAAACACTTGGACGCATAACCATGTGTTCGTATTTGTATTTCCATGTTGCAACAGCTGCATCGTTTAAAGAGAACCCTAATTTCAAATACAATAACAATGCATCCTGCATTTTCACATTTTCTTTTTTAACCAATTGATTGGCAATTGCAAACTGTCTGGCTGGAGGACTAAAAGTTAAATTTTCTACATCATCACTCCAAAATTCAGCTATCCACAATTGTTCTCCATCTGCGGCAGCGGCATCATTGTTGGCATTGTATACTTCCACCATTTCTTGATAATAAGGACTTGATGGATCAGTACTGTAATTCAAAGGAGGCAAGGTAGTGGTCTCATTCGCACTGATTGCAAAAGTTCTTACTGTTCCCCAGTATGGAAACAAAGCTCTTTCAGGTTCTGCTGAAAAAGTCCAATATCCATCGCCAACAGGTGGTACATAAGAGGTTGGTTGAGCATCATTGATTTGATTTTCTGCGGCAACATCTGTTTGGCTATAAGCGATAACTTGATTTGCAACATAGACACCCCAAGCTTTTGAATCTTCCACTATTTGCTGTGGTTTCTGTCTGCTCAATCTTTCTTCCATTTCATCTTCCAAGTCAAAAATTTGATCATCTGAACCAGCTGGAAGATTGATCAAAAAGTGATCCAAGGCGGAAGAATAAGCCGCATTTATTGCAATGGCATAATCAACATTTTGAGGCAATTGACTTTCATCAATCGACAAACCTGAAAGCTGCGTTGTATTAGACAACAACTCCACCATTCCTGGCACTGCAGCTTCGTAGCTTGCTAAATTAATATAAGCCAAAGCTCTTGCGGTTGAAGTTGGTCTCATACCTGTAGCATAGCGATCCAAATCAAGAAACAATTCTGTCCATTCGGTTAGCAATCTGCTATCCATGTCGTTTAGGTCACAAAATTGATTACCACAATCTGTGAGAGAATTATTTTGTCCCCCACCATTTGGCCCATTATGACCATTTTGGCCGTTCTGACCATTTTGCCCGTCCTGACCATTTTGTCCATTTTGACCATTTCCGTTTTGGCCATTGCCATTTTGATTAAGCTGGCCATTTTGAGCTTGCGGGTTGCCCTTTAAGTCTTCAACACTAACTAAGTCATCTTCCTTGGCACAGGACTGAAGCAGCAATACTGCCATAAAAAAAACAAAAACTGATTTACCCAAATTCATACAATTAAATTTTTAATTAACAAATGCAATAAGTCGGATTACCTTAAATGAAGAACAAGAAACAAGTTTTCAAGTTTCATTTTCAAGCTACAAACTCATTGGCTGTCAATTGGAAAAGACAATTGATCTTTAGTTGTACTCAATTGGAAAATAAAAATTATAAATTTTTATTTTTAGCATTTATCTCTAAAGGGTAAAATCAGCAGATAGCCTTCCTCTCAACTGTTGTTGGCTTGCAGGACTGTTTAATAGGTATTGGCTGTCAAGACATAGAACACTTTCAAATTTTACCAGCAAATTTGTACCATTAAGGGATTTGTTTGGCAGATGTAATGTAACAGGTGGTTCACGTGACTGGAGTGCCAGCCCAGTTGGGTCAAGCCCAAGATGACGAGTGGTTCGTGGTTGGTGGTTCAGAGTGGTTTGTGATAGGTGGTGAAATAACGGGATGTAATGTAACAGGTGGTTCACGTGATCTGGAATGCCAGCCCAGTGGTGCGCCAGCCCGCTGGGTCAAGCCCAAGATGACGGATGGTTCGTGGTTCAGGGTGGGCTTGGGCTTTAAAATTTGTTCAAATCAAATTCACAAGAGAAGTCCAGTTCTATTCAAAATTAATTTTAAATCCAAGATTAAAAGTCCTGTTCAACAAACTACTTTCGTTGCCCATTACAAAATTAAAGGGATCTCCATTCTGGCTAAGAACAGTATTGACGTTTTGAATATATTTCACATTTTGAGCATTGAGCACATTCAATACAGAAAAATACAGCTCGGATCTAATTTTGGAAGTTATTTTCAAATCGTACTCCACAGAGGCATCGAGTCTGGTATAAGCAGGAAGATAACTAAAACGTGTATTTGAAGAAATGTCATTGATAGAACCATTTTGTCCAGTCAATCGAATATCCGTATATGGTTTTCCACTTGCATATATAAAGTTGAGCCCCCAAGTAAGACTGCCTGTTTCTAAAGAATTTATCCATTTGAATTGATGTCTGCGATCATCTTCCGTTGGAAAATATTGTTTTTGATCAATTTCTTTGTATCGTTGATTTGCCTTACTCAAAGTATAGGCAATCATGGTTTCAATTTTATTAACGGAAGAACTTATCATTATATCCATTCCGTTTATAAAACCATCCCCATTGAAAAGACCATAATCTCTTGGGAGATCTACGTTGTTGTCTCCACCGGGGTTCAATGCTGAAAATTCAAGTAAACCATCTAGGTTCTTGCGATAAACCTCTACATCGAAGGTAATGCCCTTCATCATTGCTGTTGCTCCCAGCATGAAGTTTTGAGACTTCAAAACAGGAATATTTCTTTTACTGGAATGAACCCACAATTGACGCGTTTCACCACGATATTCATAATCAAACTCTCGAATAATTTGTTGGTAAAAAGCATAAGAAGATTTAATTGAAAGTCCCTTTGTCAAATCGCAACCAAATAATACTCTGGGCGAAAAAAATAGCTTATCCATTGGCTCATAAAAAGTTGAACGCAAGCCAGCTGATAGTTTTATCTTATCCCGAAGATTGAAACTTTGATTTAAGTAAAAGCTGCCCTCCAGGAATTTTTCTCGGTCCCTTAATATTTCATAACCATTGTCTTCTACATTATAAAACATATCATGTCGAACTCCCGAAAGCCCAATGGTCGTTTCACTGTCTTTGATTGGAATCTTCAAATTAAAATCCAATCCAATGTCTTCTAATTCATTTACTTGTTTGGATTTCTGATTTTTAGATTGGGTATTCTCGTTGTTATCATTTTTTTGTAAATCGTAACTGATGTTGCCTTCATTGTTATGGCTGGTATAATACAACAAAGAATTAAACTCAAAATCGTTCGAAAATTTATTCTGAAATTGAAAACTCCCTGCAAGGCTTGACCATGCTTCAGTTTCGCCAGCATTTACGCCTATTTGATTTTTGGAATCCTGCTTTACTTTTCGATTATAAATATTTTCATACTTGTCATCACTTTTGAAAAAGTTAAGGCTCAGTTTTTTTCCTTTTTCAGGTTGCCAAATAAATTTTCCATTGAGATCATAAAAACGAAAATCAGGATTGGATTTTTGGTTCTGAATATCTTCTCTCATCGATTGATTGATTGAGTCAACTGAAGCATTGTTTTGACTGTAAAAGCGGCTGTTGCTAATATTTTGAATACTCGATCGGCCACCTACAGCTAGCATAGCTTTATCGGAAAGAGGCAATTCAATGACGGCGGAGCCTGTCAAAAAATTCACATCAGTGATAAAATTAATATTCTTAGTATCGTTCTCTTTCTCTCGTCCAGTGAGTTCAACTACTCCTCCAATTTTGCCACCATAATTTACAGGAAAAGCATTTTTATAAATTGTTGCTTTGTCAATAAAATAGGGATTAACAGCACAAAAAACGCCATAGTAATGGCTAGAATTATAAAGTGGCATTCCATCCAAAACCATCAAAGTCCCATCTGATCCGCTTCCTCTAATTTTTATATCTGCAGAGGCATCGTCCATCGCACAAATACCTGGAAGCAATTGAATTTGCCTTGCTAAGTCGGCTCCAGCCAAACTTGATGAACTAGCTTGAAATTGACCATTGGAAATTTCTACTGAATTGTTCGCAGAAACTATCCTCATCGGTTTGACTCGATTGACAATTAAGACTTCCTCAAATTGAAGCGGATCGCTGGCCAATTGGACCATTAAAAATTCTTCATCCAATTCTTTGATTTCATAACTTTGTTCTCCGTAACCAATATAAGTTATGAGCAGTTTTTCATTAAAATATTCGGGTGAAATTTCAATATCAAAATTTCCGTCTTCATCGCTGTAGGTACCAATTGAAGAATTGCTGATTCGAATGGTTGCATAGGCAAGCTGACTTTCCTCATATTCTTCATTTTCATCACTGCCAATTTTACCACGGAGATGTAAGGAAGATTGGTAATTTTCATTTGGATCAACTTCGTAACTTTCAGTTTTGCGAATGAGCACATTGTTCTCAATAACCTTAAATTCCATTTCTTTCCCTGCGAGCAGTACCTTCATAACTTCCTCCAAGTTTGCCTCTTCGAATTTTACACTGACCTTTTCATCCGCAAGGGAAGCGCTTGCATATGAAAATCGAATGCCATAAACTGATTCCAGTTTATCGAATACTTCACTGAGGCTTTTTTCTTGTCCAGTAAAATTTACTTTTAATTGGGTTGCTTCATTTTGGCAGAATATAAAACTGCTCTGTGTCAATATTGCAAACAGACAAATACAAGAAACCCATTTTATCAATAATGATAAAATGGCCTTAATGCTGTTTCTATTAAACTGCAAACTATTGAAAAATATTTCTTTGTAAATAATGAGCTTAAGTTTTATGATCGTTAATGGTCGACAGATTATTTTTTCCTTAATAGAACCCTGTGTCCTTTTATTTCAAAATTCAAATTCAAGGGATAGCATATTTGAGTAAGCACTTTCTCCTTGTCTTTCCCCATAAAGCTTCCCGTAAATTTCAAATCGGAATCTTGATCATCCCATTTTACTTCTATTCCCAAATGCCTTTCAGCATCTGCAATAACTTTTGAAATTGGAGCAGCATCGTAATGATAAACTCCACTTCTCCACAATGCTCTATTTTTGTCCTTGAGAACGTTTTCATTCTTTAATTGCTTTCCCTCGATAAGTGCTACAGATTGATTGGGTTTCAACACGGTCTTTTCTTGATCTGAAATCACAGCTACCCTACCCGTTTCACACAACACATTGAAGTGATCTTTTCTTGCAAATACATTAAAACTGGTTCCTAAAACTTCTACCGTTCCATATTTAGTTTCCACTGTAAATTTAGCGCCCTTTTTTACGTCAAAAAAAGCTTCGCCTTCCAATTCAACAACTCTATTGTTCTCCCATGTTTTCTTATTATAAGCGACTTTGCTTTCTGCATTCAATTGGATGGTGGAACCACCTGGCAATTCCAGGTTTATTGTCTCAGCCAATTGGGTGCTGTGCTGTGAATCAAAACCTGAACCTTGGTTGATCCAAAAGAAAAACAACAAGGCTGCGGCCAATGAAGCAATAGCAGCCAATACAATTCTAAAGCTTCCCTTCGTGTTTCTTTCCTGTTCTCTTTCCTGTTCAAAATCTGGTTTAAGCTTAATCTTTTTAACTGGCTCTTTAACTGTCTCTTTAACTGGACTTGTCGAACTTTCATCAGTTGATGTTTCTTTGACAATGTTTGCCCAAATCGAATCCTCTTTACCTTGCGGTACCGCTTTTTCTTTAAATTTCAAGCTTTGAACCAATAATATCGCTTTTTCAATTTCTGATTTTTTTTCGGGATGTTCCCTAGTCCACTGTTCCCAAAATTGTTGGTCATTTTCATCTCTGGTCTTTACCCAATTGATGAAAGAATCCTCCATTGCGAAATCAGCATGATCGTATTGTAAAAATTTGTCCATAGATTTATTTTAGAGGTTTTCAAACAGTTCATCAAAGAGTTCTTCTTTGTTGTTTTCGGTAAAATTTTTCCTACATTCGTTTTCCCCACTTTGCATGATGCTTGTGCATCGCCCGTTGGAATCCTTTTCTTCTGTATGATCCCTATCCAAAGCGCAATGCCCCAATTCATGAAAGACCAAATACATTCTATCGATTTCATTACAGTTATGCCAGTAATTCGAATCAAATGCCACCTCTTTGCTTCCATCTGAATAGGTCCGACATTGCCCAAGAACACTGTCATCATCAAAATTTTCAAAATAACCAGTGATGCCCATCATTTCAAGGTCAATTTCAAGCCCTCTTTCTAATGCTTCTGACTCAAATTCATTAAAATAGGTCATCAATTCTTCACCAGTCGGTAACTTTACGCTTTCTTTATTACAAGCTGAAACAAGAAACAACAAGGCTGTTGAACAAAGTAAAATTTTAGCTTTCATAGTTGTCATTTTACTATAAAAGGCAAAACTTGACTTTTTGTAATCACATGATTAAAAGAAATAATAATAAAAGTAGCAATTGGGACAATTTTTTAATCGCTCTCGCCAACAAGTTTCTGGCTGATTGATAGTTCATATCCATAATAACTACAATTTGATCATAGTCCATTTCATCGTAATACCTCAAATAAAGAATCTCTTTTTGACGATCACTCAAATCTTTGAATGCAGCATTTAGCTTTTCCCTTTGTTCAATATTGCTTTCATTTTTCATCAATATCTGATCGATGGCCAATTCAGCTTCAAAGTGTTTCTCTTTGATTTCGGTGTCGGTAATTTTTCGAATTTTACCAATCACTCTAAACAACTTTCGTTTAAGAGATAAAAATAAATAGGGTTTGATGTTATTTGTCTCTGATAGGCCTGATCTGTTTTTCCAGATTTCTATAAAAAGTTCTTGTATACAATCCTCAACAGTAGATTCATCTTGAGTAAACTTCGTCCCATAACTATATAGATCTTTGAAATATAGCCTGTAAATCCTTTCAAGAGCCTTTGAATCTCCGCTTCTTAATTGGTTCCACAAAATTTTATCTGACATAGCTAAGTTGCTGATTAACAAGAATATTTCCCTTCATTTGGATGAAATTCTTGATCAAAATTACAATTATTTTTAATTATTTAATGGAAAGTGAGTACATAATTCAAAGACATGCCTTTTCCAATTGTAAGCAACGATGCAAAGATATCTTGCCATTAAATTTTTAAACCTTTAAATATTTTTAAAATGAATTTCAAAATGAAAAATTTAAAAGCCTTTTCTCTTTTCGTATTCACTCTTTTGGCGATTGGATTTACTTCCTGCTCTAAAGAAGAAGCGATCAGCTTGGTTGATGCTTCCAATTTCACAGATGCATCTATTAGTTCTTTACAAAGGGGAGCCATTGGCAAAAAACACTGCTTAGAATTTATATTCCCGATCAGCCTGGAATTTAATGATGGAACTACAGCAGATGTTGAGAGCTATGAAGATTTGAAAGACACCGTTCAAGATTGGTTTGAAACAAGCGGTGTGGAACCTTCAAAAGAGAACCGTCCGGATTTGGTCTTTCCAATAGAAGTAGTCAATATGGAAGGGGAAATTATTTCTGTAGCTACTCAAGATGAATTGAGCGATCTAAAAGGAGAATGTCCTAAGCAAGGCAAGTGTGGAAACGGCAAAAATGGCAAAGGCTACAAATGCTTCTCATTGGTTTATCCAATCAATTTAACAGCGATGGGCGAAACATATTCATTTGATGACAGAAGTGCAATGAAGCAATTTTTAAGAGCATACAAACAAACAAATGGCCCTGATGCAGACAGACCAGAATTGGAATACCCAGTTACTGTTGAATATGAAGATGGGACACAAGTACAGGTAAATAGTTCAGATGAAATGACAGCATTGAAGGAAGCTTGTCAGGATGATGAAAGCGGAGATAGTTAATAAAAAATAATTGGGTAGCAATACTTTCGGATTTAGATAAACCGGCACGTTTGACTTATTCTCTTATTAATGGGGTTTTTGGGAGAATTTTAGAGAGTTAAATGTTTTTTTACAAATCCGAATTTGTTATGTTCAGCCTCGTCCATTTTTGGGCGAGGCTTTTTTTGTCTATAAAATCTCAAATGCAAATGGTTCTTAGGTGGTTTTAAATCCATTGTTTTCACCAACATCATCTTATCTAGATTGCAAATCCATCTAACTTTAAAAGTCAACTCACCTGATTTCACATTTTTGAATCATTGTTTTTCATAAGCTCCGTAAAACCAAATCTTTGGACTTTTATTGGGATCGTCTTCTCCATAGTAACCCCAACCGATGATTGAATAAATATTTCCTTCAGCTTTTTCTTTGAAATATTCAATCTTTAGTGGGGCACGAATGTCTCTTTGCCAGATGATGAAATTGTCATCATCGAGCGAACCAGTGTGAACAACATGATCGTCAGGTTTTTCAACAATGCAAAACATTTCCCCATTTTCAACCTTGTTCACTGCATCACTTTCAAGGGTGATCAACTCGCCATTTTCATTAGCATAGGTATCTATTATTTTACCCTTCTGATAAAAAGGGCTTTCCGATTCATAAATGTGAACCACCTGAATTTCATTGATTACTCTTAATGGAAGCTGATCCATTTGTTCCTTGCTAATGTTTTTGGGTTGAACCAAATCAGGATTGTCTAATTGACCTCGTTCATCTTCGTAAACATAAAAAATTCCTTCCCAGCGACCGTCTAATGTTTTAAAAACATCGCGGTATTGTTCGTTGATAGCCGTATCTGTCTGCTCCATACTAGAACAAGAAAGAAGGAGTAGAAAACCAAAGCATAATTTAAAACAATTCATGCTTCAAAATAAGAAAATATAAACGAAAAAAATGTCCAACCAAAGATCAACTTGCAATTTTAAGAATCTATCCTTATGATTGCATACCAAACAGCAGATGTTTGATCAATTGATTGCCTTGTTTAGTTGAATTACTAAAAGGAAGACTAGTCCGCAAACTTATGGGAAGCAGAATTAGTAAGTATCCCTATGTAATGCCTTTTACTACATCAGGGGTTTTTAACAAAATCAGGCCCAAGACAATTGAAACCAAAATCATCGGTCCGAAAAAATATTTTGCATCCTTGTAGAAAATGGCTTCCATTAAAGAAGCCGGTTTGGTCAAATACGCTGGATCGTAATTTTTACCATGCTCAGATTTATTGGTGTAAATCCAACCCACTACATCATAGACGGGGAAAGTTACCTTTCCACTTCCGGCTCTCCATTCTTGAAAATCATTGCTGTTGATAAAAGTTGAAATCACCTTGCTTCGACCGCCAATTGAAAAAAGATGAACTTGCCACCGTGCATGAATCAACCAAAACACCAATGGTATGATTGAAGAAAACAAAACAAGTAAAGGCTTGCTGGGATTATTTGTCAAATGTTCAACTATCAGATAAAGGCTACCTCCCCAAATGGCCAAACCAAAATTTTTGGTTTTAAACATGATGTCATCAAAATTTTTGATGGTATCATGAATCAGGTCGATCTCTTTTAATAGAATTTCGTATTTGGGGTTTTCAGGCATAAACAATTCGTTTAGAAATACTAATATAATAATAATTACCGTTAAGCCATTGTTGTAAAGCAATAATCAAGAAGGCCCCTACTCATTTTTTGAAATTTAGTACATTGCTGCTTAAGAAGGTAGCTGAATAACTAATCCAAAGAAAAAAAGTATATCTTTAGTGCTAAGTGGTGATAGGAGGAGGACCATCCCCAATATTAACAAAGGATGACAAATTACACAAAATGAAAATTAAATTATTATTTCTTTTAACAACAATTGTAAGCATTCATTGCCATTCACAAATTTCTTTTGAAAAAGGCTATTTCATTGATGATAATAATTATCAAACTGATTGTTTAATAAAAAATATTGATTGGAAAAACAATCCATCTGAATTTGAGTACAAACTATCCGAAGAAGATGAATCTAAAAAGCTTACAATAGAATCAGTCAAAGAATTTGGTTTTGGTGATTTTTCAAAATACGTCAAAGCTATTGTAAACATTGACAGATCAGATGACAATATTAATAAATTGAGTAATGAGAAAAATCCTGTATTTAAAGAAGAAGTACTTTTTCTAAAAGTGTTAATTGAAGGTAAAATCAACCTATATCAATACATTGATGGTTCGGTCAAAAAGTTTTTTTATGGTACTGAAGACTCCAATATTGAACAATTGATTTATAAAATATATAACACGAAAGAAAAAAAAATTCCCGAGGATAATAAACTTGATACAAAAAGTAAACTTGCTGTAAACAATGCATTTAGACAACAGTTGTGGCGAGATTTAAAATGTCCAAAATTCAATATAAACACTTTTAGTAAACTTGGCTATTTTAAAAAAGATTTAATGAAAATTTTCGCTAAATATAGTGAATGCCATAACGATGAGTTGATTGATTTCGAACAAAAGCATAGACAAAAACAAGATGTATTTAAGCTTGCAATTAGACCTCGTTTAAATTATTCTTCATTGTCAGTAAAAAATGCCATTATTATTTCAAACGATATTATTGAGTTTGAGCCAAAAACAAGCCTTGGATTTGGCTTAGAAGCTGAGTTTATTTTACCTTACAATAAAAACAAATGGGCTATTTTAATTGAGCCGACTTTTCAAAATTTTAAATCGGAAGGACTTATTACGGATGCTAGCAGTATTTTTCGAGGCGAACTTAGAACTAAAATCGATTACAGTTCTATTGAGGTTCCAATAGGCTTAAGGCATTATTTCTTTTTTAATGATTCAAGAATTTTTATGAATGCTTCCGTGGTTTTTGACATGAAATTAAAATCGGATTTTGAGGGCAGTGGATACAATGGTTCTGATGTTTTTACACCTATAAAAAGAAAGGCAACTACTGGGAATTTTGCCTTTGGAATAGGCTATAAATTATTTAACAAATACAGTTTAGAAATAAGGCATCAAACAGGTAGGCAAATTATAGGTGGCAATGAAATTTCGAAATGGATTTCCAGTTATAAAACAAGCTCCATAATATTGGGCTATTCATTTTTCTGAAAATGCCCACAATTGGTGGCATTCACCTTAGCAGTGTGTTCCACTATGTTCGACTATGTTCGACTATGATCCACAATTGATCCACTACGATCGAATATGTGGGAGTAATTGATTCCCACATACTCGATAATGGTTGGTATAAGCAGACATGTTGAACGGTTTAAAGGAAAGTAAAGCTTTTGGTCATAAGACCAAAAGTAAGCGTCATAAGACCAAAAGTAAGCGTCATAAGACCAAAAGTAAGCTGTCATAAGACCAAAAGAATGCTTATAAGGCCAAAATAAAGCTATTTTTCGATTTGAGAAAATGTCTACTCAAATATGATATATATATTTATCTTACTACAATTTTTTTGATGGTTTTTGATTCCTCTGAATGAATCTCTAGATAGTAAACATTCGATGTTAAGTTTGATAAATCCAGTTCAGTTTTTGCTGAATTCGAATGGAATTCATTTACCAAAACACCATTGGAATTATAAATTTTTATTAATTGTATGGCCTTGTTGTTTTCAGATTGAATGGAAACAAAATTATCTACTGGATTTGGGAAGAGTTTGAAATCTGCTTTTGTTTCTAAATTATTTATTGAAGTCATTGTTCCATTCGAATCGGTTTTCAGAACTGTTCCATTGCTGCCAACCGCATAACCAACATTTAGAGAAGGGAAATGAATAGATCGCAATCCTTCTGATGTTTGAGGACTGATGTCTTCCCATAAATCTCCACCATTGTTTGTTTTTTGAATAAGAGATTCATCAGTTGAACCACCAACGATGAAACCCGTATTTTCATCTGTAAATTGTACCTTTAAGTTACCACTCATTGCGACAGAACTTTGGACTGTCCAAGTGTTACCACAGTTCTCGGTTTTCATTATTTCACCATTCCAACCAACTACAAATCCAGTATCTTGATTAGAGAAAAAAACGGATTGAAGATAATTGCTTGAGGGGGAAGTAATGGGATTCCAATTTACACCTCCGTCCGTGGTTTTAATAATTCTAGAATTCAATGGACTGCCTCCGACTGCAATTCCAACCAAATCATTGACAAAATATATTGATTGTAATTCATCAAATGTTCCAGTGATTAGCTCTTGCCAGCTTTCTCCTGAATCTGTTGTTTTCAATATTGTTCCAGATCCACCTGAACAATAACCGATATCGGCTGAGGTAAAAAACACTGATTTCAAAAACGAGGAGTTTGTAATTGCAACATCAATCCAATCCTGACCACCATTTACTGTTTTCGTTATGACTGCTTGATTCAAGTTCAAATCTTTACCAACAGCAATAATTTCATCATTGTCAATTGCAAAAACATCTTCATAAAGTACCAAGTCAAAACCTGAATGGCTTAATGACCAATTGTCTCCACCATCTTCCGTTTGAAAAATCATATTACTGCTGGTAACAAATCCAATTTCATCATTCAAGAAATTTACACTAGACAGCGTTGTATTGGTCGAAATGTTTTTTTCTTCCCATTGACTGAAAGCATCCATTTGAAATACAATGAACAGTGTAATTATTAATTGAAATTTTAGCATACTTATTTAATTTAATATCTCCGAATGAATCTGTTAAGCAATTATTATTACTCCATGTGATTGATTTTGTTGCATCATATAATCCCGTAATTAACTCTGTTTCAATAAAATTATAAAAAACGATAACTTTCCTCAAGAAATTACTAAAAATAGCACAAATCAAACCAAGAGACACATAGAAAGCCACCTACAAATTTGGCCCTTTCGGGCTGTCATATATTGATTGTTTCCAATTAGTTAAATTCAATTTGACGATTACTCAATTCACTTTTATGAACATTGACATTGATGTACTGAATATTTCATTGTGCATGAATACTTGCTAAGGAACTCGGATTAAATAACAGTCCCAACTGGAACTTAATCTATTATCTGTCCATAATGCATTTTTTTACTTGTTTTTAAATAACTCCAATCAATAAAAAGAAAATATCAAACTTTGTCAGTTGACGACGTCTAAGATTTAGTTATTTTAGTAGTTTGCATGAGTTTTTTTTTATTTTCGTTCCGTTTCATTGAGTTTTTAGAATTTACTGCCAACAAGACTTTTGGGAGCGATTAAATTTGAAGATTTTTTCTTCTTCCAAAAGCAAAACAGTTGTAAACTAAACAATTACTTAAAGAAAAGGAGGAACTCCTAATATTTCAAGCAAAATTCAAGAACCGATTAAGGCTAAACCATTTTATTTCAGCTTTTTTCAAATAAACTATTATGTCAATACGACCATTTTTAATTTTATTCTTCCTATTGTCCTCAAACATTCGAATGTCTGCTCAAACGACACTTAATGCAGACGGTCCAGGCAATACATATGAGTTGATTACCAGTGTACTAGCACCAGGTCAAAACCCGATAGAAACGCCTGACTGTTCTCATCCTGGTTTTGGGCGTCATATCGAAGAGGTTTGGGATGCCGATCTAGGAAAATATGTTTTCCTTTTTCACATTCATGTCTCCCCAGACGATGATCGTTGCATTAATTTTGACCGCCAACGGAATGAAATTAAAACGTATAATCAATCTCCCAACAATTTGAAAGGAGTCATTGGAGAAACGGTCGTTTATAAATGGAAATTCAAACTGGGTGCAGGCTTTGAACCCTCCAGTAATTTCACTCATCTACACCAGATAAAAGCAGTGGGAGGAACGGAATCCAGTATGCCTCAAATTACTTTTACAGCAAGATCGGGAAACCCTCAAAATCTTGAATTGAGGTATGCTGAAACCAATACGCAAATCACCTTGACAGAGGTTCCTTTGAATGATTTTAAAGGCAATTGGGTAGATGTGGAAGAAACCATTACTTATGGAGAAAACGGTTCATACGAACTTTCAATCAACAAAATAAGCGATGGAAGCTCCTTGCTATACTACCAAAACAACAGCATCAGAATGTGGAAAACCGGTGCTGATTTCCTGCGCCCAAAATGGGGAATTTATCGCAGTTTGCTCGACGCTGGATCACTGAATGATGAACAAGTTTGTTTTGCAGATTTTAGCGTTGAAGAAATCTGTCAATCTAGTTTATCTGCTAGTGCCATTTCAGCTTCTTGTATCAGCGGAACGGCAGGCTCAAATTTTGCCTCTCTTCAGATAGATGCATTTACCAATGGGGACCGTTATGGCTATAGCATTGGAAATGTTTATTCTGGACCAGATTATGCATCAGCAAGTCCGATTTCTGGATCGGTACCCATCACAGTAAGCAATACCATTTCAAATCCAACTTCGCTTACGCTTTATACAGTAAGGATATACGACGGCAGCGATGAATGCTTTGTTGATGATGTAGTTGTGTTATTCCCGGGAACTGGAGACGATTCTGACAATGATGGTGTTTGTGATTTGGATGATGTTTGTCCAAATTTTGACGATAATTTGATAGGAACCAATTGCGATGATATGGATCCATGTACGACTATTGATGTTTATGATGCTGCTTGTAATTGCCTAGGAACTTTCCAAGATTCGGACAATGATTCGATATGCGATAATGACGATCCTTGTCCAAACTTGAATAATACTCTGATTGGGACTCCTTGTGACGATGGGCTGGCTAGCACCGTAAATGATACATGGAACAACAATTGTAATTGTCAAGGGCAAAGTGTTGGTAGTGGTGGTCCTTGTACAGTAAAAATACCACTTCAAGCCGGTTGGAACCTCATCTCTACTTTTTGTGATCCAAACAATCCGGATATGGAAATGGTTTTTACTGGAATAGAAGCCAATGTCATTCAAGTAAAAGATCTAACAGATAGTTACTCCCCTGCTTTTGAATTCAATAGTATAGGCGATTGGGAAATCACTTCTGCTTATCAAGTCAAAGTTTTTCAAGATGATACTTTGGTTGTCAACGGAACCAAAGTGGATCTGTTGTCTACCCCAATTTATTTGCAGGCTGGCTGGAATTTCAGTGCCTACTTCCTAGAAGGCGATGGCAGCCCTTTTAGCGTTTTTGGAGATTTGAATCCGAATTTAATTCAAGTAAAAGATTTATCTGGGATTTACGTTCCAGCATTAAATTATAGTGACATTGCTCCATTGAAACCAAACGAAGGTTTTCAAATGAAGATGTCCATAGCTGATACGCTGTATTACTATCCTGGAGATACGCTTTAGTCAATTGTTGGCAGATGGTTTGTGACAGTTGGTTCACGTGACTGGAATGCCAATGAAGGATGGTTCGTGGTTCAGGGTGGTTTGTGACAGGTGGTTCACGTGACTGGTGCGCCAGCCCAGTGGTGCGCCAGCCTGGCTTGATCAAGCCCAAGATGACGGATGGTGCGTGGTTCAGGATGGTTTGTGGTTCAGGTGGTTTGTGGTTCAGGA
>CALBCY010000254.1 GCA_937927195.1 uncultured Chitinophagales bacterium | reverse complement strand
CATTTTTCCCATTAAAGCGATAGTTCAGATTGGCATTTAAATTATCACTTTCTTCCTTTTGATCTGTATTTGAAACCAGGATGCTGTCAAGCTCTGTATTACCGACCATACTAATATTGGTTCTTCCGCTACCAGAATCCTGTTCTTCATGAACTCCAGTATCAAACAAAAATCCAACCGTGTGCTTTTCATTTATCGAATAATCGAATCCAACTTCAGCATATTTTCCCTCCCAACTTGAAAGCAATCTATTTTCATTGTCGAAGGTCAATCCATTCAATTCACGGTGAAAGTTCAGGTTGTTGTAATTTTCCCCATTATAATAGCCAACATTTCCAAACACATTAATCTTTGCATTTCTGTAATTGCTGCTCAATGAAGTATTGTACCTAGGCAATTTCCCAATTGAGTAATTCATATTCAAACTTGCGTTCGCTCCCAACCGAGCATCCTTCTTCAACTTTATATTAATGATTCCAGCATTTCCTTCTGCCTCATATTTTGAAGAAGGATTGGTAATAATTTCGATTGCATCAATTTGATCAGCCTGTATGGTTTTTAAATATGTTGCCAATTCATCTCCACTCAATGGGCTAGGCTTTCCGTTGATCATTACATTTACACCAGATTTACCTAAAAGGTTAATGGCGTCATTGTTGTCGACCATCACACCAGGAGACTTTTTCATTAGTTCCAAAGCATTGTCCCCATTCGAGTTAATGGTTCCTTCTACATTGAAAACCATCATATCTGGTTTCATTTCAATCAATGGTCTTTGAGCTGTTACGGTCACCTCTGCTAAGTCATTACTCAACAGGGACAAAGTCACTGGATCAAAGTTTTTTTCAGAGGATTGAAATTCAAAAATTTCTGAATTTAATTTCTCAAAACCAACATAAGAATACTCGATAAAATATTCTCCAAATGAAATTTCAACAAACTCGAAATTCCCTTCTTCATTTGAAACCGCCCCTTTATGCAAACTACTGTCTGAAGCCAATTTCAAAATAATGTTAGCATACATCGCTGGTTCTCCTTCATTGTCAAAAACAGATCCGGAAATAGTTCCTTTGTTTTGCGCAAAAGAATTGGAACATAAAAAACATAAGGTCAAAAGATAAAACGTGATTTTTTGATAAGTTTTCATTTGATTATTATTTAGGGTTTAAATTTGATTTTTTGATAAACTTCGCCTGTTAGAGAAATTTTTATTTTTAAAAATTTCTCTTCAGTATTTTAATTCAACCAGTAAACTGATTTATTATGCTGTTTTAAAAACTTTGCTTTGTTATGCAGTTCCTATGGCTAAAATTCCATTTAGGTTTTAAAGCCAAAGGAAACTGCAAAACCAAAAACAATAGGGTGTTAATTCTGTTAGATTTTATCGAATCGTCATTTGTTTGCTAGATTTCAGAAATTAGACTTTCAAAAAGTCGCAAACCAAACCAAGTACTTTCGAAATTTTCAACTCTTTTTTCTGACACGAAATCCTAATTTTATAAAGAATTAAATATTTCTCTCCCAGTAAGCCGATGAACCAAATTGTTCATCGACCATTGAAAATTCTAAATTCTTAAATATTATTCCGAATATTGATTGCCTGAAAAATCCGTTTAAAATCAAAGGCTATAAATAACCCAATTCATTCCAGTACAATGGAGTTTGGGGTTTCCAAACCACTTGATTATTTTAACAAACATTATCAATTTTCTCTCTTCAAGCTTCCCATTCCAGAAACATCCTGACGAATTTCATTGGGATCACCTCTATAGGTCAAATTGCAAGCTCCAGAAAGATCTGCGTCTAACAATTCTTCTGCATAAACTTTAGCAGTTGTTGCACCTGAAAGGTCCGCATAAACTTCGTTTGCATAAAAGTTTCCGGCATCCAATTCCCCTGCCCCACTAAAATCGACATCCAAAACAGTTCCTTCCCCATTCAATTCAATATCACTGGCTCCCGACACTTCAATATTAAGCTGGTTAACATTTGAGAAAAGATCAATTTCATTTGCTCCTGAGATGGAAACATCCATTTGTTCCTCATCAAATCCACTTACAATGACTTTGTTGGCTCCACTCAAATCAATGTCTTCAAGATTTGGTGTTTTTATTTCGAGAATCATGGATCCATCCTTTTTCCTTTTCCAGAAATTTGTAAAATTCAATTTTCTCTCGTCCTGTATAGAAAGTACACCATTGTTTGAATTGATTTCAACTTCATCTTTTAAGTCATTCTCTCCTGCTAAAACACAGCTATGGAAATCAGCTTTAATTATGTTTATTGTAAAAGCGCCATGGATATCCAATTCATTAAAGCTACTGACATCTATATCGCTGGCATCTTCATCTCTGTAGTCGTAAAAATCATCTGTTGATGAAATGGCCTTTTTGTTATTCACTTTCCAATCTGGATCATTTCTCTCTGGACAGTCAATACAAGTTAAAATTCCTTCCGGTAACATTGTCCAGGTATTGCCAATCATTTTTCTTGTTCTGATCCTAGTATCTGTTTTTGCATCGTCCAAAATGGATTGAACTTCTTTGTGAATAAAAACTGATTTACCAACTGGAATCCTCAAAGCTATTTCCAAATCTTGTCCTCTAAATTTATCTTCTTTAGGAACTGAAAAGAAAGGCTCCAATTTCATAATCGTATCATCCTGCTCATAAAAATATTTCACATTGGCTGCCAGAGTTCTAGCATGTCTATTCGTCCTTCCTCTTGATTCGCTCTCCTTTACTAACTCGAAGTTGTTGGTCTCACTTTTTTCCAGATCAAGAGAAACATGATTGACCAAAATTGAATTGTCATCATAGGTTACCATTTCATTGTCAAAATTAAATGTTCCATATCTTGAATCTTCAATGTCCTCGAAATAATGTTCATTTCCTATTTTTAAATGAAGCACATCTGAACTGGTTTCATCTAAGGTAATGACCTCTTCATTTCTTCCGTCTTCTCTAAACTCCATTCCAGTTTTTGCAGCTGGAATGCTGAACATTGCAACAGATACCAACCAAAGGAATCCAAGGATACCCGCTATTTGCCAACTGTTTTTTACTGAAACTTTCAACAACAATCCCAAGATTAAATAAGCGATGATTACAAATGGAATTCCAATCATTAGGAAAAGTGAGATGCCACCTAAAGTCAACATCCAAGGAGATTTCACAATCACATTATTTAAGAAAGGTAAAGCTGTTAAGCCTCCTGTTAAAAGTGCAACTAGTGAAGCTCCCAAAGCGAAAACGAGTAGCAATCCCATAGCAACAGCTAAAACTTTTAGTGCAGCCATTAGAAAGAGTCCTAATCTTCCAAGAATGTCAATACTGAAATCAACCGTTCTGCTGATGAAATTTTGAACCTTGGTTCCTGCTTGGCTTTTCGTATATTCATCCATAGAATCTGCTATGCCGTCCAAGCTTTCTTTTACTTTTCTTTCTATATTGGATACATTGGCATTTTCACCCACCATCCCCAATTTATCAGAAGTTGTAAGTGCTGGAGGAATTACAAACCAAAGTATTATATAAATAGGAATCACAAATCCATAAGAAAAAAGGACTAGAATAATTAAAGCCAATCTCAGCCAAAGAGGATTTTCTACCCCGAAAAAGGCACTGATTCCCGAACAAACTCCTCCAAAAACTTTATCGTCGACATTGCGAAAAAATCGTTTTTTGATTGTTCCCCCTTCGTAAGCAGTGTTATTGGTAGAAGAATAACTTTCATCATCTGAAAAATCCAAGCCTGAATCCTCAAAATCTTCTGGCATGCCCATAACTGCAATCGTAGAATTGATTTCTGTTGGAGTGATGGCCATTTGAAGATTACCATTGAGTTTCTCATGGAACATTTCGGCTATTCTAGCCTCAATGTCTGCAATGATTTCTTCTTTACCCTCATCCCTGGAGAAATGTCTTTCCAAAGATTGAATGTAATTTTGCAATATTGCATAAGCCTTCTCCTCTATATTGAATACCATACCCCCTATATTGATGCTAATGGTCTTATTCATTTTGATGTTATTTTTGGGTTTTCTGTAATTATTTTAACTGAGTCCACCAAACTGTCCCAATTCTGTTTAAGTTCTTGTTGAAATTCTAGCCCCATTGGTGTAAGACTATAATACTTTCTTGGTGGTCCATTTGCAGATTCTTCCCATCGGTATGTAAGTAAACCTGCATTTTTAAGTCGGGTCAACAATGGATAGAGTGTTCCTTCAACTATGATGAGTTCAGCCTCCTTCATTTTCCGAATTAAATCTGATGGATACATTTCCTCTTTTTCAATAATCGATAGAATACATAATCCAAGGACCCCTCTGCGCATCTGCGCTTTGCTATTATCTAATTTCATAGGCTTTGAATTGCTTTATATCCTGAAATAAAAATATTCATATTACTGTACAGTTTTTTTTGATCTATTTTGAATCAATGGTCTGAGCATTTAATTATGGAGACCTTACATTATTCTAAATTCCGTAAACACTACTATTCCATTGATGTATCAAAGATAGTACAATAAATGGTACTATGCAACACATAGTACCATTTACAACCATGTTCCTTGCACAAAACTATTTACAAGTATCTAATAATCAACAGATTAAACTATTAAAAAAAATAATTAAGAAAAATTGCGATTGTGTGACTTTTAAAAAGGGTGCTAGTCTAATCAAAATAATTACCTAATTATTAATTGAGCTTTGTAGTAGTCTATAAATGAAAAGAATAGATGTCTTTGATTGCCAAATAAAAAAAGATTTAGGGAGGATTAATCCTTTTTTTAAATCCAAAGTCAAAGCCAAGCCGTATAAGGTGTCAATTGATAAGAAGAGAATTATTGAATAAATTATACAGACATTTTAATAAAATAAATCATTCATTAAAAAGAGTCATTATGCTAAACAAATTTTACGCAATCGCCTTGTTCCTTTTAGCTGGAACATTCGGAGTGAGTGCACAAACATCACTACAAGATTTACAAAAAGAATTAGATGCTACTAAAACTGGTATTTCTGATTTAGAAACTAAAAGACTTGATTTAGAAGCTCAAATCAAAGATTTTGATTTAGTTGGCTGGAAATTCGGTGGAGCTGGTAGCGCTGGTTTAAGTGTTGCAGGTTCTAGTAACTGGTTCAATGCTGGAGAAAGTCTTACATCTTTTTCAGGTGGTATTTCTTTGTTTGCCAACAACAATCAAGAAAAAACTTTCTGGAACAACTGGGGGAACCTAAAATTGGGTTACATCAAATCAGGAAATCCTATATCTTTGGATTCATCTGGTACAGTTATTCCAATTCCTGAGGTTAACTTGTTAGACTGGGAAAAGAACTTGGATGAATTGTACTTGGCTTCTTTGTTCGGATACAAATTATCTGACAAGTTAGCTGTATCTGCAATGGTTGATGCAAGAACAACTTTCGGAAACTTTTTTGACAATGCATTGGTTACGGCTGGTGCTGGTATCACTTGGTTGCCAAACTCTGACTTAACAGTAGTTTTCCACCCTTTGACTTACAAAGGAATCTTTGCTAAAACAAACTCTGTAAAAACAGCATTTGAATTTGATCCAGTTGGATTGGAAGATGGTAAAATGCAAAGCACAGGAGAATTTGGTGCAAAAATCGTTGTTGACTACAAAAAAGAATTGTGGAGAAACATCGTTTGGACAACCAACTTAACTGCTTTTGCTCCATACAGTAACTTTGACAACATCGAAGCTACTTGGTTGAACACTTTCGGTCTTCAGTTGAGCAAGTACTTAACGCTTGGATTGAACTATGATTTGAGATACTACAAGCCAGAAACTCACTCTATCATTGGTGGATTTGTTGGTGAAACTACTCAACCAATTGATTACAAAAACATTATCGATTCAAACGATGAGTTTTCATACGTTCAGCAAAGATGGTTATTGAGCCTTAACTTTGCTACTACTTTTGACATTACAAAACTTCCTACATTAGGCTTAAAGTAATTAGGCATAAGGAAATTTAATACTATTAGAAGAGGCTGCATCTTATTGATGCAGCCTCTTTTTTTATGCCTTATTTTATCATTGGCTGAAATGAAATGATGGTTTAATACGAATTGAATTATAAAATGTCGTACTGGATATGATGATAAAATTGATCAAGGCCGAGCGGTTCCCCGCTGGGACGAAAAACGTAGTTCTAGCCATAGCTAAAAAGAGGCTTTTCAACCGGTCCGCCGTGCGGAAGGCATTTGATTAATTTTAATCATTTATGTGCGACATTTTATGGTTTAAATCGTATTAATTAGCACTGTGCCAGAAATGTTCCAGATAGTCGTGCTTAGTCTTCGCTATTCACTCAGCCGTCAGCACTCCTTCTGTCTCTATTTCTTCCACAATACTAAATACCGCTGCTATCGGGGCCGCAAAAAAAATAAGCGAAATGACATCAATTGTACCTCAAAAGGTTTGGTGTCGAGCTTAATTTAAATCGGATTGTTTACTTATTTATCGTTCGCAATGCACGTTTAACAATGTAGGCAGTTTCTTTGCTGTCCGAACTCTTTGCCCATTTATCGCAAATTTTCTGAACCCATTCTGGATTGGATTTCGAAGCATCATTCAACCAATTGGCAACAGAGTTTTGAACGTATTTAGATGGATCAGAATTTAAAGGTTCTAACAAAGGCAATCC
>CALBCY010000253.1 GCA_937927195.1 uncultured Chitinophagales bacterium | reverse complement strand
TTACTCTCTATTTCATGTTGATGCCAATGAATGTATTTCTCCAACTTCAGAAGTTCAGGTCACTGTCAATCCACTTCCAGCAGTTCCAGTAATCATTGCAGATGGGCCAGTTCAATTTTGTGATGGAGGGTCTGTGAATTTAAGTATTGACAATTCAGCTGGAAATTCAGTTTTATGGTCTAATGGTGAAACAACAGCATCTATTTCAGTAAGCCAAAGTGGCTCTTTTTCTGTTACGGTTACAGATGCCAATGGATGTTTATCAAGTTCGACAACTACAGACGTAACTGTATTTATGAGTCCAGCTTTGCCAGTTATTGGAAGCAGTGACGCTGATAATGTTATATGCGCTGATGAAACAATTACCTTAAGCTCAAGTTATGCCGATGGGAATAATTGGAGTACCGGAGAAACTACCCAGTCTATTGTTGTTAGTAGTTCAGGCAACTATTCTGTTTTTTATATGGATGCAAATGGATGCCAATCCGATCCTGCATCGGTGGATGCACTTGTAAACCCGCTACCTGAAGTTCCTGTTGTAAGCGCAGATGGACCTATTCAGTTTTGTCAAGGCGGGACAGTCAATCTAAGCATCGATAATTCTGCAGGAAATGAAATTTTATGGTCTAATGGTGAAATAACTGAATCAATTCTTGTTGATCAAAATGGAGCTTTATCTGTTACGGTTACAGATGCCAATGGATGTAGTTCTACTTCTGCCGCAACTGTGGTTGAAGTATTGGGTTGTCTTTCAATTCAAAATGCTTGTGCTTGTTTAAACAACGCAAGTGGAACGCAAGACGACGGACAATTGACTGATCAATTGGTTATTGAAGGGGTTCCCAATGATACCTGGACCGTTTCTACTATCACTGGTTCTGACAATGTTAATGCGGGAGATTCTTTTACTGAATCACCAGCTGGTTCAGGAGTATTTGTTTTGGATGTTACTCATACCGACGGCATCGGTTACTCAATTTCCATGAGCAATGGGAACTTTAGTTTGGACACTAGCAATGTTTGTTATTATCCAGATATTTCATTAGCAATGGTTCCTGAAAACCTATGCGCTTTTGATCCTCCAGTTTATCTGGAAAATGGTTCAGCCTTTATCAATGGTGAAAGTACAGATGGGGTTGGTGTTTATGAAATAAATGGACTAACATTTACCAATCCGCTAGATCCGGAGGCTGTTGGAGCCGGGAATTATTCATTGGTTTACAATTTCACCTCTGATGGTACTGGTGAAATTGGAGATGCAGGATGTACACAGTCTCTTACACAAAACATTGAAATTGCAGCCTGTGATGACTGTCTTGTGATAGACCGAGTATGCAAAGGGAATGCGCTCTATGTTGCAAACTTCTCTGTCCTTTGGCAAGCAGATGCAGCGGGTCCATTGCCATTTATTGATGACTTGATTTTCACATGGGAACATGTTGATACTGGTGAAATTTTTGTTTACAATGGTACCATGTATTTTAATCCTACTGAAATAGGTTCTTATACGCTAACTGTAACTTCCACAGCGGATCCATTGCTTTTATTGGAAACTTGCTTTGGTCGAAATTTTGAAATTGATGAAATTGTTGACTGTAACGATTGTGGTGAATAAATCTTGAAATACTATTCTTCGCTATAGTATTGGTGAAATTTAATTATTAAAAAAAGCTCATGGGGAATTCCCTATGAGCTTTTTTTGTTCATGGTTTATTCGTACTCAAATTTTGCCCATTGTTAAGATTCAACAAATGAATAAATAATTGCTAATTTTACCTCCCTAAAAAGAACACCCTAAAAAGAAAGAGAAAATGTCAATAAAACCCAGCTTATCCAAAGGAACCCGAGATTTTGGTCCAGAACAGTTTGTCAGGCGTCAATACATTATTGACACCATCAAAAACGCATTTGAATTGTTTGGTTTTCAGCCATTGGAAACACCAGCAATTGAAAAACTTTCTACTCTTACTGGAAAATATGGAGACGAAGGAGATCAATTGCTTTTTAAAATATTGAGATCTGGTGATTATCTCAAAAAAGTAAGTGATGAGTTATTGGCAAGTAGAGATGTTAAATCAATTTTACCATTTATTTCAGAAAGAGGTCTTCGTTATGATCTTACAGTCCCCTTTGCCAGATATGTGGTTATGAATCAGGATAAAATAAGCTTTCCATTTAAACGGTATCAAATTCAAACTGTATGGAGAGCCGACCGACCACAGAAAGGACGATATCAAGAATTTTACCAATGCGATGCTGATATTATTGGTAGCGACAGTTTGTTAAATGAAGCTGAGTTGATTCAAATTATTCAGAAGGTTTATAGGGAACTGAAGATCGATGGAATTGAAATAAAATTGAACAATAGAAAAATCCTTCAAGGAATAGCAGAAGAAATTGGAGCAGGGGATAACTTCACCGAACTAACAATAGCCATTGACAAATTGGACAAAATTGGAATTGATAAAGTAGTTGATGAATTGTTAGGTCGTGGATTGGATCAAAATAGTGTTGATCAACTTAAGACTTTTCTAACTTTCAATGGCAGCATTACTGAAACGCTGGAATTCCTTGAAAACAAATTGGTCAATTCAGAAATTGGTAAAAAAGGAATTGAAGAAATGAAATCTTTGTTTTCTTATTTAGGGGAAACAGAAAAAATAAAATTGGACATTACATTGGCGAGAGGCCTTAGTTATTACACTGGTACAATCATTGAAGTTGTTCCACTTGGAACTGACATGAAAAGCAGTATCAATGGTGGTGGCCGATACGATGATCTAACTGGAGTATTCGGCATGCCCAATCTTTCTGGAGTTGGATTTTCTTTTGGACTAGATAGGATTTATGACATAATGCTTGAACTTGATTTATTCAATGATATTGATTTAAATCAAAGCAAATTATTGTTTATCAATTTTGATGAGAATTGTCAAAATTATACTTATAAAATTCTGGGAAAATTACGAGAAAAAGGGATCAAGGCTGAGATTTATCCATCTCCAACGAATAAGGTGAAAATGAAAAAGCAGATGAAATATGCCAATGATCGGAAGTTCCCTTTTGTCGTGATAACAGGTTCGGATGAAATGGATAGCGGACTTTTGAGTTTGAAGAATATGGCAACTGGTGAGCAGGAAAAAGTTACCGTTGAGGAGTTATTATTGCGTTTGGGTTGATGCAATACAAACTGTAAATATAAACACATACAGACATAGTGATCATAGATTGGATGGAATGAAAACCAATAAAACATGGACGAACACAAAATTTCAGGAAAACATTTAAGCATTGAAAATCTTGGGCAGCTCTTAAAAGCTAAATCCAAATTAAAATTAAGTAAAGAAGCAAAGGTAAAAATTGGTGATTGTCGAAAATATCTTGACAAGAAAATGAAAGGAGGAAATAATGCCTTTTATGGAATAAATACAGGTTTTGGGAAATTTTGTGATGTCGTCATTCCAGATAATCAGTTAGAAGAATTACAAAGTAATTTGATCCTTTCGCATGCGGTTGGACTAGGCGATGAAGTACCAGAAGACATTGTTCGTTTGATGTTGATTTTAAAAATACAATCTCTTTCTTATGGACATTCAGGTATCAGAGAGAAATTGGTAAACAGACTTATTGACTTTTACAATTCCGATTGCCTTCCCGTCGTTTATGAACAAGGCTCTCTAGGCGCTTCAGGTGACCTCGCTCCCCTATCCCACCTTTCACTTCCTTTACTTGGAGTTGGAGAAGTGCACTTAGCTGGTAAAAGGATGAAAGCCGCCACTGCCCTCAAGAGATTAAAAATGGAACCATTGAAACTTCAATCCAAAGAAGGATTGGCTTTGATAAATGGAACGCAGTTCATGGGCGCTTATGGAGTATACAATTTGTTGCGGTCAAATTTTTTGTGTGAAGCAGCAGATTTAATCGGAAGCATAAGCCTTGAAGCTTTTGATGGACGAACAGATCCATTTTACAATAAGCTTCATCAAATAAGAAAACAAAAAGGACAAATTGAAAGTGCGAAAAAAATAAGAGCTTATCTGAAAGGAAGTCAAATTGGCAAGCGAAAAAAAATTCAGGTTCAAGACCCTTACTCATTCAGGTGCATGCCGCAAGTGCATGGTGCCAGCAGAAATACATTGAAGCACGTTTCTGAAGTTTTTACGGATGAAATTAATGCGGTTACTGACAATCCAAATATTTTTCCTGAAGCCGATAAAATTATTTCAGGAGGAAATTTTCATGGGCAAGCACTTGCTTTAACTGCAGATTATCTTGCAATGGCGGTTGCAGAATTGGGTAATATTTCAGAAAGAAGAACTTACCTTTTATTATCAGGAACACGAGGGTTGCCCATGTTTCTTTCTGCCCAGCCAGGCCTTCACTCTGGTTTGATGATTCCGCAATACACAGCTGCTTCTATTGTAAGTCAAAGCAAACAATTGTGCACACCAGCTTCAATAGATTCTATTCCTTCCTCGAATGGGCAAGAAGATCATGTTAGTATGGGAGCCAATGCGGTAACCAAATGCTTAAAGGTTGTCCAAAACACAGAAAAAGTATTGGCAATAGAGCTGCTGACTGCGGCTCAAGCAATGGGTTTCAGAAAAGATTTTAAAATATCTCCTAAACTGAGGCCTGTACTTAGGGAATTGGCACAATTTGTGCCCTTTAATCAGGCAGATAGATTCTTACGCAAGGACATAAATGCTTGCATAGATTTTATTCATAACAAGTTGGAGCACTTTATAATAAAATAATTATGAGGATTGTCGTTTTAGAATAAATAATATCGAACTCAATTTGTAATTTTACACAAAAGGACAAAAAAATAAAATTTTACCAAATATAGCCCCATTAAACAATCTAATTCAAACATCAGAACAAAATGGCCGAAAAAGTAGTTTTAAAAATAAAGAAAAAAGAAATCGAATTACCGGTAATCACCGGAAGTGAAAAAGAAAAGGGAATTGACATCTCCAAGCTTCGTGCCAGTACAGGTGGTTATACAACTTACGATGTGGGCTATAAGAACACCGGAGCAACTACAAGTGCCATTACCTTTTTGGATGGTGAAAAAGGAATATTGCGTTACAGAGGATATCCAATCGAGCAATTGGCTGAAAAATCAAGCTTCCTTGAAGTGGCTTATTTGTTGATTTACGGAGAACTTCCAACTAAAACCCAATTCACTGATTTCACAGGAAGTATCAGTAAACATACTTTAGTACACGAAGACATTCGTAAGTTTTTGGATAATTATCCAGAGCGTACTCACCCAATGGGACAATTGAGTGCTATGATTTGCTCTTTGGCTGCTTTTTATCCTGACTCTTTGGATGTAAACAGAGGAGAAGAAGAAGTTAACGATACTGTTATCAGATTGTTGGCAAAACTTCCAACACTCGTTTCATGGATATACAAACGTTCTCAAGGACACCCTGTTATTTATCCTGACAACTCTTTGGGCTACGTAGAGAATTTCCTTAAAATGTTCTTTGGATATCCAACTGAAGAATACAAAGTTGATCCGATCATTGCCAAGGCAATGCAAAAGCTTTTGATTCTTCATGCTGATCATGAACAAAACTGTTCAACTTCTACAGTGAGAATCGTTGGTTCATCACATGCTCCATTGTATGCTGCTATTTCTGCTGGAATCTCCGCTTTATGGGGGCCACGTCATGGTGGAGCCAATCAGTCTGTTATTGAAATGCTTCAAAACATTCAATCAGATGGTGGTGATTACAAAAAATGGATAGAAAAAGCCAAAGACAAAAAAGATCCATTCCGTTTGATGGGCTTCGGACACAGAGTCTACAAAAACTTTGATCCTCGTGCTAAGATCATCAAAAAAGCGAGTGATGATGTCTTGAAGAAATTGGGCATCAATGATCCACTTTTGGACATTGCTAAAAATCTTGAAAGAATCACATTGAAAGATGATTACTTCGTGAGCCGTAAATTGTATCCAAATGTTGATTTCTACTCTGGAATCATTTACAAAGCAATTGGTTTCCCAACTGAAATGTTTACGGTATTGTTTGCATTGGGAAGATTACCAGGTTGGATTGCTCAATGGAAAGAAATGATGACTGAAAAGCAACCAATTGGCCGTCCTCGTCAAATTTATACTGGACAAACAGAACGTAAGTACGCTCCAATCAGCAAGCGTAAAAAATAATTATTTTGAAATAAAAGTAACAAAGCCAGGTTCTTATAAGTATAGGACCTGGCTTTTTTGTATTTTCGCCTTTCTAAATGTTTATTCGAAAAATATACTACGGCCTACCGCTTCCTGCTCGTTCTTTCGTTCGCAGGGTTTTCTATTTGCCTCATGATACTGTTCAGTACATTTTTAAGAGCAAAGATGAAATACGTCCACCAAAAGGGATCATTTTTGTCGGTAGTGGAGATTTTGTTGAAAAAGGCAAAGTATTCCTTGAATACTTTAAGGAATTGGGCCACTTAAAGCCCGAACACCATGTTTTGGATGTCGGTTGTGGAATAGGCAGAATGGCCATTCCAATGACCAAATTTCTGAACGAGTCAGGCTCTTATAAGGGATTTGACATCGTCAAAAAAGGCATCAATTGGTGTAAGAAAAACATAAGCAAACGATATCCCAATTTTGAATTTCAGCACCTCGACATTTTCAATCCACTTTACAATACAAAAGGTAAGTTAGAAAGCACGGAGTTCAAATTCCCATACAAAGACGAAAGTTTCGATTTTGTTTTCTTGACCTCTGTTTTTACCCATATGCTTCCAGAAGATGTAGAGCATTATATGTCTGAAATAAGTCGAGTTCTAAAGCAAGGCGGACATTGTTTCATCACTTATTTCGTTTTGGATGATATTTCACGAGACAATATAAAAACGTATAAAAGTGAAATGGCCTTTCCTCATTACAGAGGCCATTATCGCCTAATGGACCAAAAGGTCAACACTGCCAATGTAGCTTTCAATTTGAAATATTTGGATGCCTTGTACAAGGACAATGGATTGAGCTTGGAAGGTGGTGTGTTTCCCGGTTGGTGGAGCGGCAGAGAACGTCTTCATGATTTTCAAGACATAGTTGTTGGAGTGAAATTATAGACAATGGTTTTTGGGTCGAGACTGGAACGGAACACCAACCCGGGACGCTTTGCACGCTGGATCGCCAGCAGCCTTGTCTTATGCTTTTAGATTGGCTTTTGGGTTTTTGAATCAATTTTCTAGAATATCTAATTATTCTCTAACATCCTATCTGCTGCACTAATCAAAGCTGAGTCCTTTGTTCCTTTCTTAATATCCTGAATCAGCTTTCTCTTTCTTCTAATAAACTCCTCATGTGTTGGTTCGTATTGGGTCATTTCCTCAACAGTCATTCTTCCGTTCTGATCTACAGAGTAAGACTCATAATATCCCTTTTCATCATTCCAATTGTACCAAAAACCAACTTGTTCCCATTTAATTTCTCCTTTATCCCCAAACTTTCCCACTGAAAAGAATAGTGATCTTACATGGTATATTGCTCGAAGAATCCCAGTGGCATTTTCAAAGCTATCATTCAAAAATTCTTCTAAAAATTGAATGACTTTGATACAACCAAAAACTCTTAAACAAGGAGTTATGAAAAAGCTATTAAAGCTAGGATCGGAAGTCTTGATAGCGACCTCAAGCAGTTTTCGAAGTATCTCTACATCAAAGGCATCAACCATTTTAAGATAAGAAGCTACAAACCACTTATGATTCGCATCATCTAACAACTCAAGAATAAATAATGTTTCATTCTTCGTGATTTTCCTATTTAATTCACGTTTAGAAATAAAATCATCATAAAAACTATTTTCTAAATAAGCCTGTAAATAACTTTTAATCTCTTTACTATAAAATATTTCTCTCAAGGTCATTTTCTGATGTGTTGGCTCTCTGTTTCTGACCTAATCATAGCCATCATCTGGCTAACACAATCAAAAAAGATCGCCGCGCAATAGCAATAGTATAAAGTAACAAGACTTCTTGATTTTGAATTCCATATAAATCTTCCACAACCATCCTATCACAAACCACCTCAATCAATAATCAATAATCAATAATTAGTCAATCAATATTCCTAGCTTATTAAGCTTAAACTTGATCTTCACACTAGCCAAATCTCCAAGTGAAATCCTGCAATAATTTCACCAATTTCTCTACTCCTTCTACTGGCATGGCATTGTACAAGGATGCACGAAATCCTCCGACAGAACGGTGACCTTTGATCCCTACGACACCATGATTTTCACAGAATACCATAAAAGTTTTTTCCAGTTCATTTCGTTTGATATCGAAAGTAACATTCATTATAGAACGGTCTTCGACAGCCTTAATTCTTGGAAAGAACAATGGATTGTTGTCCAGTTCTGCGTAAAGTAACTCCGCCTTTTTAAGGTTGTCTTTTTCGATTTTTTTGAAACCAGTTTTTTTGATCCAACGCAAAGTCAGCATGCATCCCCAAATCGCAAAAACAGCTGGTGTATTCAATACTGAATCCTTAGCTATGTGTTTTTGATAATCAAATATTTCAGGAATGTTTCTATTGGTCTTCCCCAACAGATTTTTGTCAATGATGACCAATGTTGCTCCAGACGGACCAAGATTCTTTTGTGCCGATGCGTAGATCATTCCATACTGTTCGATATTTTCTATCTTTTTCGAGAAAATGTCCGAAGACATGTCAATTACAATTGGTACATCGCCAGAATCGGGAACTTGATGCAACTGTGTCCCAGCAATGGTATTGTTGGAAGTAAGATGGAAGTAAGCCCATTCCGGATCGACCTTAAAGTCTTTGGGGATGAATTTAAACTGATCGTCTTCTGAGCTGGCACAAACATCAACGTCTCCGAAAACTTTGGCTGCTTTTATGGCTTTGGTTGACCAAGTTCCTGTATCGACATATCCAGCCACTCCATCAATAGGCAACAGATTGTATGGGATTAACGGAAACTGTGTCGAGGCTCCGCCCATCATATACAGCACTTCGTATTGACTTGGCAGTTTCAACAAGTCTTTGACCAGTTGGATGGCCTCTTGAATGATGGCCGTAAAAGCTGGACCTCTGTGAGAGACTTCCAATAAAGAAAGTCCAGATCCATTGTAGTCGATGACGCCTTGCGCCATTTCTGCGAATACTTCCTTTGGCAGTATTGAGGGACCGGCAGTGAAGTTTATTTTTTCCATTTGTAAAATTTCAGTTTGTGTAGTGTTTGAAAAATATTTCACACCAAAATCATTGGAATAATTGAGTACTAGAATTTTAAATTTAACTCAACAATCAGCTTTCTTTTCATCTTATGACCAAAAGCTTAATTGTTTATTTGCAATACACAAATCCCAATATAGCTTTGAACGAAAAAATCCTCTTGCAAGTTCTTTTACACTAAAAAAAAATGAAGAAAATCAGCTTCGCTGATTTTCTTCATTAGATATATATTCAGAATAAAACCTGAATAAATTTATTTTGCAAAGTTGATTGCTCGCTTTTCTCTGATCACCGTTACTTTTATTTGACCAGGATATTGCATTTCATTTTGAATTTTTTGTGAAATTTCAAATGAAAGGTCCTCCACTTTTTGATCGCTAACTTTTTCGCTCTCTACGATTACACGAAGTTCACGACCAGCTTGAATTGCATATGCTTTTTGAACACCATCATAAGAAGCAGCCAAATCTTCCAAATCACGAATTCTTTGAAGGTAAGACTCTAAAATTTCTCTTCTTGCTCCAGGTCTCGATCCTGAAATAGCATCACAGGCCTGAACAATTGGTGAAATCATGTGGGTCATTTCCATTTCATCATGGTGAGCTCCTACAGCATTGCAGATGGCCTCTTTCTCCTTAAATTTCTTACACAATTCAAATCCTGCCACTGCGTGAGAAAGCTCTTCCATTTCTTCAGCAACTTTTCCTATATCGTGGAGTAAACCAGCTCTTTTAGCCAATTTAACCGACTTTTTGGTCAAGCCTAATTCCGAAGCCATGATTGCACAAATTCTGGCAGTTTCCTTCGAATGTTGCAATAAGTTTTGTCCATAAGAAGAACGGAAACGCATTTTACCAACCAAACGAATCAGCTGTGGATGAAGGCCATGAATGTTCATTTCAATCACGGTTCTTTCTCCAATTTCAACTATTTCCTGCTCTAATTGCTTTTTTGTTTTATTTACAATTTCTTCAATCCTAGCTGGGTGAATTCTTCCATCGGCTACCAACCTTTTAAGAGATAACCTTGCGATTTCTCTTCTCAATGGATCATAGCCCGAAATGATTACGGCCTCTGGTGTGTCATCTACAATTATTTCGATTCCGGTAGCAGCTTCTAGAGCTCGGATATTTCGGCCTTCACGACCGATGATTTGTCCTTTGATATCGTCTGATTCCAAATTGAATACCGTAACAGCATTCTCGATTGCCTGTTCGGCAGCAGTTCTTTGGATGGTTTGAATGATGATTTTCTTGGCTTCTCTTCCGGCCTTGAGTTTTGCTTCATCCATTTTTTCCTTGACAAAAGCCATGGCTTCAGTTTCAGCCTGTTTGGTCATGGTTTCAATCAATTGCGTTTTGGCTTCATCTTTCGTTAGACCAGCAACTTTCTCTAGTTGTTCTGCTAACTTTGTTTTGCCTTCTTCCGCTTCTTTTTCAATCGCCTTTCTCTTTTCTTTTAAACCTTGAAATTCCTTATCAAGACTGCTTTTCTTTTCTTTAAGTTCAGTTTTCTCAACTCCAAGTGCAGTTTTCATTTCTTCAATCTCTGCTTTTTTCTTTTCAGTCAGCTCAATTTCACGACTAGCCGTTTCTTTGAGTTTATTGATTTCTTTTTCTTTTCCTTTGAGATTGTTATTTTTTTGGTTGACAGAGTTTTCCTTTTGTTTGACCTTTCGTTCTTGATCATCTATTGCTTTCAAGCGATTTTTGCTTTCTCGCTCAATATCTGCTTTGAACTTTAGAGATTGTTCTTTGGCTTCAAGCAATTTTTCTTTCTTGAGACCTTCTCCTTCAACAGAAGCATTAGAAACAATCCTTTGAGCTTCAGACTTTGCAGCCTCAATAAGCCCTTTTGTGGATTTCTCTCCCGTAGTTTTGCCAAAAAAATACCCTCCGACCAAAGCTATTAAACCAAGGACTATTGGTATTATATATTCCATAAAATTGATCTTATTAATTAAATATATCTAAGACTGCTTTCTGCAGTTTGTTGTAAATTCATTAGTAGTACAAATGCAAAAAGAGAATACTCGAAGAGTTATTAAGGCAGGCAGATATTATTCTGAAAGATTAAACAGATTATGAGCTAAGCTTAAGAATCGAAGATTGTTAAGCTTCATTTGGGTAAAAATTACGAAATCCTATTTGTTAACTCTCCTTAAAGAAATTAACCAATTTATTATCCAGATCAGATAGCATTTTAACAGATTCTTGATAGGCCTCTGTTTTAAACTGATTTTTCAAGCCATCAACAGTGTTAAGTAATAAAGCCATTGCAAGATAATCACGCGGATCTTGTGCCTGATATTTCTTTTTCAGCTCAACGATCCTTTCATTGATAGATGTTGCAGCTTTTCTCACAATCTCTTCCTCATCTTCCTTGATTGTTAAACCAAAGTTTCGATCGGCGATATTGACCTTAATATTTATTACCTTTCCCTCCTCCATAAGGTCTAAGATTTATTATTTATGGTAAAAACCAGTTCCATTGGATAAATCAAATTTTCTTTATTCAAAACCAAACGTCCTCAATATATATTTAATCATTGTCTGCTCAAAACAGCAATGCATTTGTCTATTTCTTTAATGTATTGATCCAGTAATTCGTCCAAATTACTTTTCTCATTATCTGAAATGGTTTCTCCCCGAGTCATTTTTATCAAATTCATCGTTTTTTCCATTTCAGCAATTCTGGTTTGCTGAGTATTTATCATACCCTCCAACCGTTGATTTTCTTTTTCTAATTGAAAATTTGATTGCAAAGTTTGATCATAGTCCTTCAAAAGGACATTGATTTTCTTATCTATACTAGATATTTGGACTTTAAGAGGATTCATACAAAAAGATTTATATAAATGTACTATTAAAATAGCAAAATTTAAAGTTTATTTTATTAAGAAGCTACTTAAAACAAAACAAATTGAGAATAATCAATTTTAACAATCACTATCAAGTGATAATAAAGACTTTATAGTTTTTATTATTTTTTGTTTTATCATTTGTAAAATAGCCCAAAAACTTTCCAACAAATAGATTCTATCTTTCTGTTTTTACTTTTGTTGTGCCGACAATTGCTGCTCAAATTGATAAACCATTTTACTCATTAATTTGTCCACTTCTTTTTTCGTAAGTGTTTTGGTTTCATCTAAAAAGGTGAAACTAACAGCATATGATTTTTTATCTGGACCAAGTTTATCATCATCCATATAAACATCAAATAAATTAATTTCAGTCATTAATTTCTTTCCTATTTTTCTTGAAATGTCTTCGATTTCCTTGAAGCCAACTGTTTTGTTGACTACAAGCGCTACATCTCTTTTTACTGCAGGGTATTTCGGAATTGGACTGAAATTTATTTCTTGTGATTGAGCTATTTTAAACAACAAATCCCAATCAATAATCGCCGCAAAAACGGGACCTTCAGCATCCATTTTAGCAATAATATCAGGCTTTAGCATTCCCATATTAACCAATTCACCATTCATGGCTTTGTAGCAAAGACCGTAGGCAAAGAGTTCATTAGTCGTTTCACCAGTTTTGTAGCTATGAATCCCGCACTTTTGGATAACGTTGGTTACAACTGCTTTCAGATCGAAGAAACTGCTTTTTTCAGCTTTCTTTCTCCAACTTTCCTCTGTTGCATTTCCAGCTATGTAAATAGACAACTTCTGATTTTCTATATAACTACCAACTTCTTTTTGAAAATAAGTTGTTCCAAATTCGAATAAATTCAGATTAAAATTCTTTCTTTTTTGATTGAATGAAATGGTTTCTAATCCAGAGAAAATCATATTTCTTCTAAGACTGTCCAATTCACTTGTCTGACTGTTAAGAATCGGAACAACACCTCCTTGTTCCATCACCTCTTCATAGTATTTAGATTGGCTAATAGAAACATTCATCATTTCCTGAAATCCCTGCCCAGCAAGGAAGTCAGATAGATTGTTTTGAAGCTTTGCCTTCTTGTCTGCTTCACTTTCGTAAGACAAAGTCGAATTGACAGTGTTAATTATCGGAATATTGTTGAAACCGTAGATTCTAAGCACCTCTTCGATCAAATCAACTTCGCGCAAAACATCTACCTTATTGGTTGGAACTTTTACAGTTATTTTTTCATCATCCGCTGAAAGGATGTCCATTTCCATATTTGATAGAATGGCATCTGTCCTTTCTTTTGGTATTTCTATCCCAGCCAAACGGTTCAATTGTTGATAACGAAGGGTTATTTCAGGCTTATCCACAATATTTGGGTAGTTATCCACAATTTGAGAAGATATTTCACCACCAGCCAATTCCTTAATCAAAAGTGCAGCACGCTTCAAAGCGTAGACAGTATTGTTCGGATCAACTCCTTTTTCAAAACGAACAGCAGCATCAGTTCTCAACAAATGTTTTTGAGAACTTTTTCTAATTCCGATTGCTTCGAAACAAGCGCTTTCAAGGAAAATATTTTTGGTTTGATCGGTTACACCAGAATCAATTCCACCAAAGACTCCCGCAATGCACATGCCTTTTTCATTGGCATTGCAAATCATCAAATCTTTATCGGTTAATTTTCTTTCAATTTCATCCAATGTTACAAAAGGCGTATCATTTGGCAGTTTTTTGACAACAACTTTTTTTCCTTCAATTTTATCAGCATCAAAAGCATGCAATGGTTGTCCCAAATCGTGTAAAATGAAATTGGTAATGTCGACAATATTATTGATCGGTTTTAAACCCAGGGCCAACAGTTTCTGTTGCAGCCAATCTGGTGATTCCTTAATACTGACACCTGAAATTGTCAAACCAGAATATCTTGGGCAAGCCTCCAAATCCTGAACATCTACTTCTATTGGATAATTTTCATTGTCAATTTTAAATGCGTCAACATTTACTTCAGCGACTTTTCCGGTAAAATTCTCATTACTGATCAAAAGAGCGGCCAAATCTTTGGCAACTCCTAAATGACAAGTTGCATCTGACCTGTTTGGCGTCAATCCTATTTCAAAGACAGTATCCTCCGTTATATCAACAACAGATTTTGCCGGACTGCCTGCTACTTCATTTTCTGACAAAACCATTATTCCGTCGTGATCGGTGCCAAGTCCTATTTCATCCTCCGCGCAAATCATTCCCATAGACAATTCACCACGAACCTTTCTTTTTTCGATTTTAAAAGGCTCGCCATTTAATGGATAGATTGTTGTACCAACTTTGGCAACGATTACCTTTTGTCCTGCAGCAACATTATTTGCTCCACAGACAATTTGCAAAGGCTCGTCATTGCCCACATTGACTGTGGTCAATTTCAAGCGGTCTGCATTGGGGTGTGGTTGGGTTTCTTCGACATGTCCGACAACCAAGCCTTTCAATCCGCCAGGAACACTTTGATAATGTTCGATTCCCTCTACTTCAAGTCCGATGCTGGTTAACATTTCAGACAGTTCTGCCTCTGGTATGTTAATGTCCAAAAAATCCTTCAACCAATTGTATGATATTTTCATCAAATATTTTTTTTACCAAAAAGAAGCACAAAATTACGCTAGTTTCTTTGCATATAAAAATAATTGTGAGCGCTTTGCTTGGATTAGGGAATTGGGACGCAATATTCGTTTCGCTCGCCTCCCGCATTTGAGTCTTGCGCTAAGGCAATTTTTGTGTTTTCAAAGAGCACGATATTCGTGCTCCCAAGAATTAAAATCCTACAGTTGAGTATTAGACAAATCATGGCTTTCCTTTGGTGTTTTAACCACAGGATCTGATATACTTTTATGAAACGAAGCAAAAATGCTTAATTTAAGAGGCATAATTAATTAAACAATGCCCTTTTGGTCATAAGACCAAAAGTAAGCTGTTTTTTGATTTGAGAAAATACGAGTACTCAAATCCTACAGTAAAGTCATAGAATAGAATCTTGGATTAAAGCCTTGGATTAAAGTATTAGATGATAAAAACTACTTATTAATTCTGGATTTGTCCGTTGTGAAAGACCTTATAATCACCATTGCCGAGTTCATCAAAAAGAATGACACGGCCATAAACCATAAAGTCGCTAACAATATCAGAGCTAACGTTTACGACTTCTCCTTCATAAAAAGCTTTCAACCTCCCATCATGATCAAGATAAGCCAAAACGCCATCAGCATATTTGTATCGTGTTGGAGCATAGGCTTCTATGTCATGAAATTTGCCATTCCAATAAACACTTAAATAGGATTGATCATCGATGAGAATCAATGTATTGTCGATAATTCCGTAAAATTCTGGTGCTGATGGTAAAATTTCGACCGCTTCTGTTTTTCCTGATTCAATTAAATAAAATGCATCCTGATCATCAATATAAGCAGCAATGTCATCTCCAACTATATAAGATTGTGGTGGATATTCTGAAAGCTCATGGACTTCATCATTTCTCCACATTTTAAATTCTTCGTAGCCATCCAAAAAAAGAACAAAATCACTACCGGGAACATAAATTGGTGGCGGGGTTGTGGTAACTCCTGGTTTGTGAGAAGTATAAAAAGCCACATTGGTACTGTTGTAATTTTCACGAACCTCATCTGTTATTTCCCAGGTTTCTCCATTTTGGTGAAATTTCAAAATGGTGTTATTCTGAATATAAGCACAACTGTTATCACTAGCAATAAAAGAGTCTGGAGTTACAGGGTCAACATTAAATTTTTCACCATTGTAAAATACTTTTAGTCCACCATAATAGTCTACAAAAGCAACGATGCTGTCACCATAAACAAAAACAGGGTTTTCCTGCAGACTGAGTGAATGATTTTTCTTGTGATCAATTACTGTAAATACATCGCCCACTTCCAACAATACTAGATGATCTGTTATTGTGTAATCCTCCAAAACATCTCGCATGTGCAGAATCTCTTTCAGTCCTTTCCTATAATAAACAACCTCATCTTGAGAATTGTGATAAATAATAAAATCTCCACCAACTTTAAAAAAAGCTGCCTTATTGTGATCCAGTTGAATGAAGTCTCCATCATCGAAATATTGCAATCTATCTTGCCTGTCATGCCAAGCCGCTACATTTTGAGCGTTCATTGGAACAAATTGCAAAACCAAAAACATCAAAGCCAATAAATATTTCATAAAAGATTTCTATATTTTATTAATATTCAAAAATCAAATTGCAATGAACATTGAACGTAATTTGTTCAACATCTGACCGAAAATTCGGAAAAATCTAACATTTCAATCTAACATTTCAAAAAGATAAGACTATACAATAGTCCATACGCTTAATCTAAACCTTAATCAAAAACTTCCATAAGTGTCCGAATCGCAATGTAGCGGTTATTGAAAAGGCTCTTGTGCTTTTCTTGAAGTTCCTTGGCAAAGTTTTTCTGATATTCTTCCAGAGCTTCCATGTCTTTGCAAAAAAACTGAATCGCATAAGTTACTCCATCCTCACCGGTTGGGAAGATTATTTTACAAAACTTGTGCTCCTGGAAGATCCCAGTAGCCAGCATTTCAGGAACATGAACCTCTTTCATCCATTTGAACCATTCCTTTTCTATTTCGAATTCCAATTTTACAGTAACATTGTATAGTATCATAATGGGTCAAATTTATTCCTTTTATTGAAGGAATGGAAATTAAAAAACAATGAGTGACAATTTTCAAGCTAAACAGTTGAAAACAAAAGTAATATGTGTAAAAAGTGTAAAAACTTAGATATATTTAGCCAATAAAACGTATGACTTCATAAATACCTGACAATAAAGTTATTTTATATAAAATACAGACCGTTCTTTTGCCTTAATTTTTAACTTTGTGAAAGACAATTTTGATAAAATTTAAATGGATCATCTTCCCAATCCCGGTGGTTACAATTGTTAATCGTGTTCAAATAACCAACAACTCTAATACTTATGAAAAAGATTTATCTTTTAATCACACTCTTTTGTGCTCTGAATTTAGTTTCGAGTCCTATTCAGGCTCAATCCTCAATTGATGTTCAATTTGCGGAAAGTCCCAATAGTGACTGCGCCAATGACTTGGTTTGTTTTACAATACAAGTAAGATCGACAGATGGCGGAGACTTTTTAGGAAACTCCTCTATAAGATTTAGTTACGATAACACTGTCATGATTTTTGATGGCTATTCTCAAACTGGTGTTGTTACTGGAAGCTATACTCCTATCAACTTTACACCTCCACCTTCTTGTGGTGGCGCTGTTACTTATTTGAGTCAGGATTATGATGGAAGATTTGCAAGTGATTTCCTAATTACTTTTGTATTGAATGGAAACACCGACGTCCTGCCAACTTGCCCGAACAATGAGTTGACTGGTGGTGCATGGGTTGATGTTTCTGAAATTTGTTTTGAGATATTAAATCCAAATGGCAATCCTAACTTGCAATTTACAGGAATCCAAAATGGCACACCCATTTTAGCAAACAATACGGATGAAACCAATTTCAATGATGGTTCGAATGATCCGATCAACAAGTATGACAATGGAACCTTTGGAGATTACACGACGAATTTAAATGTTTCTTGTGCTTGTTTCCCTTGCATTTGCAGCCCGGAAACTCCACCAACGATAACTGGAAACAATCAGATTTGTCCAACAGGCTCATCTGGCTTGGCCAACCCAACATTAGATGCTGGAGCTGCTGCACCGACAGGATACACCTATCAATGGCAATTAAACGGGACAGATATAAATGGATCTACTGGACAAACTTTCACAGCAAGTCAAACTGGTACCTATACGGTTTACCTTGTTAGCACTGACAACACCCTTTGCGACACCAACCCTTCAAACGGAATTGTCGTAAGCAATGCCTCTGCTGGTTGCACCGATCCAACAGCATGCAATTACGACATGAATGCACTTTGTGACGACGGCACTTGTCAAGCGGTTCCAGTTTGCAATACTGATCCTTGTTTAGGTGATCTGGAAATTGTAGATCCCAACGATGCTTGTTCTTGCATTTTTGATCAAGCTCAGGTGCTGGGTTGTACGGATCCCAATGCCTGTAACTTTAGTATGACTGCAAATTGCGACGACAACTCTTGCATCCTTCAAACTACATGTGATACTGATCCTTGCACGAATGGAGGAGTTTATGTTTGGAATGGTGGTACATGTCAATGCATGCTCATTTCGCCAACGGTTTTGGGATGTACAGATATGAATGCTTGTAATTTTGATACCAATGCAAACTGTGATGATAACTCTTGCCAAACAACACCAGTTTGTAATACTGATCCTTGTATGGGTGATGTCCAGATTATTGATCCTAACGATGCTTGTTCTTGCATCACGAATCAAGCACAAATTTTGGGTTGTACGGATCCGAATGCTTGTAACTATAATATGATGGCCAATTGTGATGACAATTCTTGTATGGCTACGCCAACTTGCAATACAGATCCTTGTATGGGTGATGTTCAAGTTATTGATCCCAATGATGCTTGTTCTTGCATCACGAGTCAAGCACAAATTTTGGGTTGTACGGATCCAAATGCTTGTAATTATTTAGCGACAGCCAACTGCGATAATGGGACTTGCCAAATGACGCCAATTTGTAATACAGATCCTTGTTTAGGCCATATTCAAATAATAGACCCCAACGATGCTTGTTCTTGCATTTTTGATCAGGCTCAAGTATTGGGTTGTACTGATCCGAACGCTTGCAACTATAACATGATGGCCAATTGCGATGACAATTCTTGTATGGCTGCGCCAACTTGTAATACGGATCCATGTGCAGGTGATTTAGAAATCATTGATCCGAATGATGCTTGTTCTTGTATTGTAGATCAAGCTCAAGTTTTAGGTTGTACTGATCCGAATGCTTGTAACTTTAACACGATGGCCAATTGTGATGATGGATCTTGTAATGACGGAAACACCAGCTGTCCTGATCCATGTAATGTAATCTTGGGTTGTATCGATCCAAATGCTTGTAATTTCAACATGATGGCCAATTGTGATGATGGAGGTTGTGTTGCTGCTGGTTGCAATCCTGGTTGTACAGATCCATGTTCTACAAATTATGATATGAATGCCGATGCCGATGATGGTACTTGTGCTCCATACAACAGTACTTGTAATACAGATTGTACGATGGGAGATATTGAAATGTGGGATGCAGTAAACTGTGAATGTGTTTTGGTTACAACAACTGTTTTAGGTTGTGATGATGCCAATGCTTGCAATTTCAATCCTGCTGCCAATTGCGATGATGGTTCTTGTATTTTCCAATCCACTTGTAATTCGGATCCATGCTTGGCTGGAGGTATTTCTACTTGGGATCCTACAAACTGCCAATGTGAAATAACAGAACCGACGATGGTTGGTTGTGTTGATCCCAATGCATGTAATTATGATATGAATGCCAATTGTGATGATGCGACTTGTGAATATACATCTTGCCAAACGGGTTCTATTGGCTCGACTGTCTTTGAAGATAGCAATGGAAACGGCATGATGGACATGAGTGAAATGGGGATTCAAAATGCAACTGTAATGGTTACCGGAGCTGGTCCTGATGGAACATTTGGAACAGCTGATGACGTGGTTTATAATTTAATGACTGGTTCGGGCGGTAGTTTTGTTCAAGGAGGGCTTCCATTGGGCAGTTACAATATTGTTATTGGCCTACCCGCTCCATATGTGTTTGCATCTGGTTCTGGAACTTATACAACCAACATTATCAGTACAGGACTTTTCCAAATAGGAATTGGAGGAGTAATTCCTGTAGTTCTGCCTGGTGAAGATTGTTCATTGGCCATACCTTTAGATTTGGGTTGGAACATAATTTCGAGTTATTGCGAACCAGTAAATGATGACATGATTGCCATCTTTTCGGGCATTCAAAGTGATGTAATACAAGTAAAAGATTTGGTAGATGTTTATTCACCTGCATTGGGCTTCAGCACTTTTAGTGGATGGGAAATCACCAATGGCTATCAAGTAAAAACAGCTACAGCAACCACTTTGAATATAAACGGAACTCAGGAAGTAGATCCATTGGTTGATGTTATTCCATTGAATAGTGGTTGGAACATAGTGGCCTATTGGTTAAAGAATGGAGTTGCTGATCCTATTGATGTTTTTGCTAATATTGCTGCCGATGTGATTCAAGTAAAAAATCTAAATGGTGCTTATACTCCAGCATTCGGATTTAACGGAATGGGTATGATGGAGCCGACACAGGGTTATCAAGTTAAAATGTCCGTTCCTAACACTTTGATGTATGATCCTTCTGATGCTATGCTAAAGCCAGAATCTGATGATGAAGACTCAAGACTGCAACCAGTTCACTTTGCAAGAGATCTGGCTCCACATCCAAACAATGCAACTTTCATTTTAATGGACCCGGAAGGGCAATTAAAAACAGAAGATGAAATAGCTGTATTTACTCATGATGGCTTACTCGTTGGTTCTTCTGTTTGTCAAGACAATGGAATGGCTGGTATGTTGATTTACGGTTTAGATGATTCTTCAGATGGAGTTAATGGAATTGAATCAGGAGAAAGTTTCCTTATCAAAAGTTGGGATGCTGTTTTGGATGAAGAAAGAATTCTTGAAGTCGAGTTTCTGCAAGGCAATCCAAATTTTGAAAAAGATGACTTAATCGTTGTTGCCTTAAAAACTACTGATACTGGTATTGATGAAATTTCAAGAGATATAAAAATTTCACTAAACCCAAATCCGGCCAACACAGCGATTACATTCGATATAGAAATAGAAGAAGCTTCCAATGTTATTATGGAAGTAATAAATATTGAAGGAAAGCAGATAGACATAATAAGCAATCAACAATTGCCAAAGGGAAAAACACTTATCAAATATCCGACGCTACATTTAAATGACGGAATGTATTTGCTTAAAATGACGCAAGGTGAAAAAGTATTAACCAAGCGTTTTATTGTTGCGCATTAACATTAAAGAAAAATCACTGTTTTAAAAGAGGCTACATTCGTTTATGTAGCCTCTTTTTTTTTTAAATAAAAGTTAGTAGATTATTTGATATTTAATTTCAACTATCCATATGCAAAAGACAAATAGTTAAAAGACTTTCATGCAGCAATCTAAATATGAATATGTATTTTATTAATCTTGAAACACAAATAATTTGGAGCAAAATATTTAACCACAATTGAGTCAGAAATCTTTCGTCTATTTCCCTTGAGTTCAGTTCTCCTATTTTTGCTTATCTCTTGTCAAATATCTTATTAACTTTGAGCGTTTCGTATCCAGCTCATTGCTAATAATGAGGAGTTTTCAAGATGCATTTTTTATTTTTTCAATGAAATACCAATTCGATAAAATATTTTGTTCTCTCTTGTTGGTTTTAATCAGCCTACCCTTCTATTCCCAAAATTCATCCGATTATTTGTTTGAGTCCAAACTAATTACAACTGAAGATGGTCTTTCCAGTTTATTTACTAAAAGTATCTTTCAAGATTCAAACGACTATCTCTGGATTGGCAATCAATACGGTCTCGATCGATATGATGGTTATGAATTCAAACACTATAATTCAAAAATAAATGGGCTGAATCCAAATGGTCAGTCACTAAATGAAATACAAGAGGATGATCAAAACCAGATATGGTTGAGTTATTCTAAAGTTACTAGTGATATTTATTGGGATAGACCGATCGAATCCATTCAAATTTTCAGTCCCGAATTAGAAAAGGCCATCGACCTTGAAGATTATTTGAAGGAGGAGGCCGAAGTTTTGAAAAATTCAAAATTGACACTAATCGCGGTTCAAGATCCCAAAAGAAGAGTTTGGCTCTCAAGCTTAGATGGAGCGCTTTTTTTGTATCAAAATAAGAAGCTAAAAAAAGTTTATCAAAAGGAAGGTGCTCTTTTTAACAGGCTTGCAGTTGATGACGCTGATAACATATGGATTGGTTCCAAAAATGAAGTTTACAAATTAAGCCCCCAAGGAGATTTAATCAATGTCTTTCGATTCGATCAAGCAGTTGTAGGATTATGGGTTGCTGGAGAACTTGAAGTTAAGATTGCTACACATTTCGGTAAAATCGGTAAAATAACTTTATTTGAACCAATTCACATTTGGTCCTTGACAAAGACTGGTGAAATTGTTCCATTTGCGCTAAAGAAAGATTCTGTTGCCCTTGAAATAGATCACAATTTTGGAGTGAGCCCTTTTGCTTTGTACAGAACGAATAAAGGTTTTTGGTATGCAATGGTCTCTAAAAAATTAAACCTTTTTGGTCCGCAAGGCAATTGGTTAGGGGCTTTTGGAAACTTTTTTGAAAAAGAAATGGAATACCGTTTTGACGATTCAAATTCTAGTAAGGATGGTACTTGTTTTTGGTGCACCTCTCCCTTTGGTTTGTCAAAAGCAAGCTACAAAAAAAACCATTTCAACATTGTTCACAAAACGGAAGCCCTTTCTAATAGCCGTGATATTCTTGAGGACGAAAATGGCATACTCTATATTTCAAATAAAGACACATACAAAATTGACCCATCCACTGGACAAATTGATCGACTTTTAGAAACTCATGGTCCATCCCTTTACTATCGAAATGGTTTGCTAATTTCCAGTGCATTTTCTGGCACTGCCTTTTTTCATGCTTTGAATTTAGAAAGTCAAGAAGATACAATGATTTTCAAAAAATCTATTTCAGAAACCGGTGTAACTCCAGGTACAGCCATTAATGACTTTCTGGACTTAGAACAATCGAATGATCTATTAATCGGAACAACAATTGGATTATATTACATTGATCCTGAAAATTATTCCGTTAAAGCTTTTTCAAAATACAATCAATTTCAGTCCCTTAAGAAAAGTAGTGTCAAATATCTACATAAAAACGCATCTGGTATTTGGCTTGCTAGTTCCAATGGACTTTATTTATTGGATGAAGAGAAAGGAATTATCAATCATTTCAATTCTGAAAATAGCAATTTAAACTTTGATGATTTGGTTCACATTTATGAAGATGAAACTGGTGTTTTCTGGATGGCAACCAAAGGCGGCGGATTAATCAGCTGGAAACCTGGAAGCGCAGATCAATCTGACTACAAACGATACACAACAAAAGATGGTTTATCCAATAACTATACCTATGCAGTTTACGAAGACGATTTCAATAAACTGTGGATTCCAAGTGATTTAGGGCTAATGTGTATGGACAAATCCACTAAACAAATTAGAACTTATTTAAAAGAAGATGGCTTGCCACACAACGAGTTCAATTTCAATTCACATTTCCAATCAAAAGATCGAACTTTATATTTTGGAGGACTGGGAGGCATCATTTCATTTCAGCCAAAAGATTTTGCTTTAGAGAACAAGAACAAAACGAATCTTTTAATGACTCTATACCAACTTTTCGATGAAGACACTGAAAATTTGATAGACAAAACCAATGAACTTTCCCAAGAAAAATCCATTAAACTCTACCCGTCCAATTTATTTTTTGAAATGGAATTTACTTATATGGATTTCAACGATCCATCTAAGCACAAGTTCACCTACAAGATAGAAGGATTTCACAAAAACTGGAATTCTATGGAAAGTAATCATTTGCGAATTAACAATCTTCCATATGGTAATTATACATTAAAAGTCAAAGCTGGAGATTTAGAAAAAGGCTGGTCGTCAAAAGAACTCTCTTATCCCATCTATGTAATAAAACCATTTTATTTAAGACTTTGGTTTATTTTAAGTTTAATAGCATTCGTTGCCATAAGTTCAATTCTGGCTGTTAGATGGCGCATTCGCAAATTGCAAAAAGACAAAGAAAACCTGGAAAACGAGGTTAAAAAAAGAACACTGGAATTAGAAGAAGATAAAAAAATCATAAAGAAACAATCCGAAGATTTAATGGAACTTGATAAAGTTAAATCCAGATTTTTTTCAAACATCACGCATGAATTCAGAACTCCATTAACCTTAATAATTGGGCCTCTGGAACAACTAGTAGATAAATCGAGTTCCAATTTTATTACAAGTAAAGTAAAAGGAAGCAAAATAAAAGGAGCCCTTAAGAATGCCAATCACTTGCTTGACTTGTTGAGTCAACTTTTGGATCTTTCCAAACTGGAGGAGGGTAAAATGCCAATAAATTACGCTCATGGGGATGTCATTTCGTTTACCAAAGATTTGTTCCAAAGATTCAAACCACTTGCGGAGAACAAACTCATCAACATTTCATTTACCTCAGACATTGAAAAATGGGACATCGATTTTGACGAAAGTAAATGGACTAAAATTGTTTTAAATCTGCTTTCCAATGCAATTAAATTTACGGAGCAAGAAGGCATGATTCAATTAGGATTGTATCAATTAATAAAAAACAATGAAGAATTTATTCGATTGGTCGTTAAAGACACCGGGCAGGGCATTTCAAAAGAAAACCTCGATAAAATATTTAAGCGTTTCTATCAAATAGATGGGACATTGACAAGGCAGCAAGAAGGAACCGGAATCGGACTTGCTTTGGTAAAAGAGTTGGTAGAACTTCAAAATGGGCATGTTCATGTTGAAAGCAGCAAAGGCGAAGGAACCACTTTTGAAATAGAAATTCCTGTCGTAAAAATTGCTGCAGATTCAAAACCATTCTTTGTCAAAACCAATGCTGAGATTGAGGCTGAATTGCAAACAACTGCTCCTTCTAAAACCAAGAAATTGTACAACATTTCCTTACAAGATAGCGATAAGTTAGAATTGTTGATTGTGGAAGACAATCAAGAAATAAGAGAATACATCTGTTCATGCTTGGATAGTAGCAAATACAATTTTTCCCAAGCTGTTAATGGTAAAGAAGGCTTAGCAATTGCAAATGAAATCATTCCTGATTTGATCATATCTGATGTAATGATGCCAATAATGGATGGATTTGAGATGATAAATTCTATTAGAAACAATATTACAACCTCTCACATCCCCATCATAATTTTAACTGCCAAAACTTCAATCGACAGTCGCATTGAAGGTCTGGAAACAGGAGCAGATGCTTATTTGAATAAGCCCTTTAGTCACAAAGAATTGAATGTAAGAATTAGAAAACTGCTGGAAATAAGAAGCTTGATCCAAAAATTCTACCATCAATTGGAGTTGGACAAAGATGTGCCAGAAATTGCAGACAAAGTCAGCCAAAAAGAACTTGATTTTATAGCCAAGCTTAAAGCCTGTATTGTTCAAAAAATAGATGACCAACAATTTGGCGTTGAAATGCTCAGCAAAGAAATGGGGATGAGTCGAATGCAACTCCACAGGAAATTAAAAGCACTCAGCAATCGAACAGCTGGAGAACTCATCAAATCGACAAGATTGGATAAGGCTTTTGAATTATTAAAAGAAGGCAATCTTAATGTCTCAGAAATCGCTTATGAAACAGGATTCTCCTCTCCTGGTTATTTTTCTACTTCTTTCAAGAAAAAATTCAATATTTCTCCTTCTGAAGTTTTGGAAAACAACAGATTGTAAACAGTCAAAGGAACCCATATTAACAATACTGAACAGCAAATAAATTCACTTTTTTTTATGTTCGAAAATATGTGAAAGATTGGTTTAAATTGGAATTCCGAGATTGCCCATGTACCTTCATCTAAATAAAATTGAGTTTGTTTACCCTTCCCAATAAAACAATCAATATTATCAACAAATTTGTTTGATTATTTTTGAGTTATTTACTTGTTTACTTGATAATTACTATCTTGAAAATCCCACGATTTGCAAAAAGTAGATAATTAATTAGATCCATTTTATTCAAACTATGAAGCAAGCTGGCAAAAGAATATTTTTTTCTCTTCTGTTGATTTTAATCAGCCTGCCCATCTATTCCCAAAACTCATCAGATTATCTATTTGATTCTAAACTGATCACGACTGAAGATGGCCTTTCCAATCTGTTTACCTCGGTTGTATTTAAAGATTCATTGGGATACATTTGGATAGCCAATCAATATGGTCTGGATAGATATGATGGCTATGAATTCAAGCATTACAATTCCAAAGATAATGGACTGGATTCTCGGACTGTAATGGCAAGTGAAATTCAGGAGGATGATCAAAATAACAAATGGTTGTTTATCATCAAAAAACTAAAATTTGGCAACAAGCATTATCCTTTAGATGCCATTTCAATATTCGATCCTGTTCTGGAAAAGGCCGTTTCTTTTGAAACATTTTTTAAGAAACAGGCCATTGACATCAAGATTTCCGACTTAAACCTTTTGAAGGTCGATGATCCTAAAAGAAGGGTTTGGTTTTCGACTTTGGCGGGTGAAATTTATAGGTATCAGAATAAAAAGCTAAAAAAGCTATTTCACAAAGAAGGAGAATTGTTCTATAACTTAGTAATAGATTCCGAGGATAATATCTGGGTAAACTCAGGTAAAAAAGTTTTCAATTTAGATCAAAAAGGAACTTTAATTGATATTGTTCAATTCGAAAATGAAGTCGTTGGTCTTTGGGCAGGAGAAGAGGATAAAATGGCCTTCGCAACGGCCAGTAAAGGCTGGAAATTCGATGAAAATCCTGTTGTTCAAACTTGGATCAAACAATATAATCAAGCCGTTTTACCATTTCATTTAAAAAAAGGAAAGGAAACAATTAACCCTGATACTTTTGGAATTCAACCATTCGCATTGCAAAGAACAGCTAATGGTCTTTGGTATTCCATGGTGTCTGGACAATTGAACCTTTTTGACCCAATGGGAAATTGGCTATACGAATTTCCCAATTTCTCGAAAAAGGAGTCTGGATACGGTATTAGTGAAATAGAATGCAATGCCGATGGATCTGAATTTTGGGCTTGTTCTGCCTTTGGGCTTCTGAAAATTAATTTAAAAAACAATCATTTCAATATTGTTCATCAAATAGAAGACTATTCCGATTCTAGAGAAATTATAGAAGCGGACAATGGAATGGTCTATTTTGTCAATAAATGTACCTACCAATTAAATCCTTCGAATGGACAAATTGATACAATAAATACCTTGTGGGGTTTGGCAATCCATCATCAAGATAGCTTATTGCTTACTGGTTTATATACAGGACATCATTACTATTCTTATAAAAACTTGGAAACCGGAGAAAGCAATTTAATATCCAAATCTACTTCAAAAGAAATCACCGATTTTTTAGAATTGGAAAAATCCAATCTATTATTGACGGCCACCACCAAAGGGCTCGACTACATCAATCTGACAGATCATTCGATAAAACCCTTTTTGCATTACAATGAATTTCAATCTTTAAAAGAAACGAAGATCAATCACTTGCATAGAAATTCCTCTGGCATTTGGATTGCCAGCGCAAATGGGCTCTATTTATTGGACGAAGAAAAAGGAATCGTTAATCACTATAATGTTGAAAACAGCAATTTAAGATTCGACTATTTGCTACATATTTATGAAGATACTGAGGGCATCTTCTGGATGGCTACAAAAGGAGGGGGATTCTTAAAATGGAAACCAGAAAGTACAGAAAAATCTGATTGCCGACAGTATACCGTCAAAGATGGCTTGTCCAATAACTTCACTTATGCGGTCTATGGAGATGAACACGACAAATTATGGATTCCGAGCGACAAGGGGCTCAATTGTATGGATAAAACCAATGAACAGATAAAAACATATTTAACGGAAGACGGCTTGCCACACAATGAATTCAACTTCAAATCTCATTTAAAAGCCAAAGACGGCAGGCTATATTTTGGAGGACTTGGGGGAGTTATTTCCTTTGACCCTTCTGACTTTGCTGTTGAAACCAAAAATGAAACCAAACTTAGTTTAAATCAATTCAAACTTTTTGATGGTGAAATTGAAAACTTAACAGATAAAACAAAGGAGATTCTAAAGGACGGTTCTATCTATTTGCAACCGACTAATTTGTTTTTTGAAATGGAATTTGCCTATATGGATTTCACGGATCATGCCAAGCACAAATTTGCCTACATGATCGAAGGATTTCACAAAAATTGGAATCCGATGAAATCCAATTCTCTGAGAATAAACAATCTTCCATATGGCGATTACACCTTAAAAATAAAAGCCGGTGATTCTGAAAATGGATGGTCGAGCAAACAGCTTTCCTATCCAATTCATGTCCTCAAACCATTTTACCTTCGTTGGTGGTTCATCCTAAGTTTGATGGCCTTTGCTGCCTTGAGTACTTTGATGCTGGTTAGATGGAGAATCCGTAAACTTCAAGAAGACAAAGAAACCTTGGAATCGGAAGTCAAAAAAAGAACCATTGAATTGGAGGAGGACAGAAAAACCATAAAACAACAAGCGGAAGATTTGATGGAATTGGACAAGGTAAAAACCAGGTTCTTCTCTAATATCACTCATGAATTCCGTACACCGCTCACTTTGATCATTGGTCCCTTGGAACAATTGGTAGAAAAAACCGATTCCAATTTCACGAAAACAAAAGTTAATGGCGCCCTGAAAAATGCCAATCATTTACTAGATCTGTTAAGTCAGTTACTGGACCTTTCTAAATTGGAAGATGGTAAAATGCCAATTAATTATTCACATGGAGATATCGTTGTGTTTACCAAAGATTTGTTACAAAGATTCACACCACTTGTCGAAGCCAAACATATTCGTATTTCATTTACTTCTGCTCTTGAGCATTGGGACATTGACTTTGATAAAAGCAAATGGACAAAAATTGTATTAAACCTTCTTTCAAATGCAATTAAGTTTACTCCACATGAGGGGGAGATTCAATTGGAACTAAATTTAATCCAACAAACTGATCAAGAATTTATTCGCTTGCTGGTCAAAGATACTGGACAGGGCATTTCGGAAGAAAATATAGAGAATATATTCAAGCGCTTTTATCAAATTGACGGATCGACTACGAGGCGACAGGAGGGAACTGGAATAGGTTTAGCACTGGTCAAAGAATTGGTGGAATTACAAAAAGGAAGTGTAGCGGTTAAAAGTACCCTTGGAAAAGGCACCAGTTTTGAAATAATCCTACCCGTTTCAACAGATGCCATTGGCGATTCTACCCTTTCGGTACCAACTTTAAATATTAATCCCGCCGTCAAAATATCAAACACAAGCAAAGACAGAGTTGATGTTAAGCAAATCAAGTTTGAAGATGATGGAAAACTGGAATTGCTAATAGTTGAAGACAATCAAGAAATTCGTGAGTATATATGCTCTTGTCTTGATGATAAAAAGTATAATTTTTATCATGCCGTCAATGGAAAAGAAGGCCTAGACATTGCAAATGAGATCATTCCAGATCTTATCATATCTGATGTCATGATGCCAATAATGGATGGATTTGAGTTAACTACAGCCATAAGATCGAATATCACCACCTCACACATTCCAATTATCTTGTTGACAGCTAAAACGGCCCTTGACAGCAGAATTGAAGGTTTGGAAAAGGGAGCAGATGCTTATTTAAACAAGCCTTTTAGCCACAAAGAGCTCGATGTTCGAATTAGAAAACTATTGGAGTTAAGAAATATGATTCAGTTGTTTTACCAGCAGTTGGAGTTTAAAAAGCCAGCTAAAGATATTGAAACCAAAGTCTCTCAAAAAGAAAAGGATTTTATGGAAAAAGTAAAATCATCTGTTCTCGCTAATATTGATGACCAAGAATACAATGTTACTGCCTTAAGCAAAGAAATAGGCATGAGCAGAATGCAATTACATAGAAAACTCAAAGCACTCACCAATCGAAGTGCTGGAGAAATTATTAAATCAACTAGATTAGAAAAAGCATATGAGTTGCTAAAGAAAGGCGATAAAAATGTCTCAGAAGTGGCTTATGAAACTGGATTTGCTTCGCCTGGATATTTTTCTACATCCTTCAAAAAAAGGTACAATATTTCACCTTCTGAAATATTCGAAAACAAAAATTAAACTTTTGCTATTCGTTTTGTAATATTAAACAAAATAAAATGTTTGTTTAATCATTTTCAATTAATTGAGCCATTCTCTTAATGAAATGGGCATTTTTCGCTGATTTTGTTACAAAATCGAACACAAAAGCAGCCTTTTGTTACAATTTTACAAACTATTGTTACAAAGTTAAATGGCCTAAGCCTTTAACTGTTATAGATTTGGACTGATAAAACATTACACTTACCATGTAATATATTTAAGTTCAAAAAATAAGCAATTGACTAAAAATAAGCACATATTTGATTTAGTACATTCTTTAGAAAAAAAAGAGAAACGAAGTTTTAAGATCTTTTCTCAAAGCTATGATTTGAAAGCTGCCAATAATGTGATTGTCTTGTTTGACTTGATCAACAAACAAAAAGTATTCAATGAGGCTGTTCTAAAAGCAAAGTTTAAAAAGCAATATGCTTATGAGAAGCATCGATTAAAGGAGAACATATTAAATTTCTTGTGCTACAACAGGCGTGAAACCACTCCAGAAACACAATGCCAATTGTACATAGAAAAAGGAAAAATCTGCATAGAAAAAAAATTATTCAACTTAGCTCAGAAACAATTAGCAAAAGGGCTTGAAATTGCAGAAGAACATCAATTGTTTTATTTCAAATTTGAGCTTTGTCAATACAGGCTTCAATTATTAAACATGGAAGCTGAATCAAACAAAAAACCAATTGCTGAGTGTTTGATTCAACTGAAAGATGCTCACAAGCAGTTAAGCAATGAATCGAAGTTTATAACCGACTGCCATCAAGAAATTCATTCATTAAAAGACCCCAATTCTATTCAAACCTTTGGTGTAAAATCGAAAGGTTGGGATTTTCAGGTTCCAGAGACCTTTAAATCAAGATTAAACAAGTTAAAACTTGAACTCAACAAGCCTCTTGAAAATTTTGAGACGAGTTTAAACCCAATAAAAAAATTCATTGCTCTTTTTGAAGAGTATCCTGACAAAATTGCGGTAAACTTTCGCTATTACATAACTGTCTTATTGAAAGAAGTAAAACTTTATGCTTCATTTGGCCACTACAAAATAGCCATTATAAAATTGGAAGAAGCAAAAGCAACTGCTGATAATCATCCGACAAATTTTACCCAATCAAATGATGCTTACTTTTATTCAAAGTACACCAATACCTATTTACATCTTTTACTTTTAACTGAAGACTACCAGCAGATTGAAAATTACATCGAAAACAATACTGAGTTAATTGAAAGATCATTGCCATTTAGCACTGAGAAACAAAAATCTTACTACTATTTAAATGCAATCATGGCCAATTTTGCTCTAGGTAATTTTCAAAAGCTTGAACACCTAATTTTCAAGGCAGAATCAGAAGTAAACAATAAGCAGTTTTTCGATAACTATTTTCATCTAAAATTGTATTCCATTTTAGTTCAATATGAAAAACAGAACGAAATGCTGATGGCTTCACAAGTTGATTCGATCAACTACCTGTATAGGAAGAATGAATTTCACCACCCCTATTATTTATGCATCGTCCAGTTTTTAAAAAAACTAGGCAAACATAAATTAAAAGAAGAAATTTTGGAATTTGTCAAGGAATGCATTGCTGATTTGAACAAATTGGAATGCCAAACGAATAAAAGCAAAAGCAAAGTATTTAAAGCTTGGTTAAAAAACAAAACTCAAACGATAACAACAACTATTTCAACTACTCTCTTAAGTTCTGAAGATTCATCCTTTGAGAAAAGCGCGTAAACTTGGTAAGTATAAGCACAAAAGGATAAATATTTGGACATTGGAATTGGGCTTAAAAGGGCAATTACTGACAGTGGAAAACTATAGGCCGGGGAGCAAATTTATTTGTTTCTTGGTCTATTTTTTTTTGAAATGCGAGTATACATTTCATTCTAGATCCATCAAGTTGGGGGAGTTTCGGTATATACTCTTAAACTAATATTAAACTACAAAATGCCGCACATAAAGAAAGAAATAAAGAACCCACCGACACATCGAAAACGTCCCGCTTTAGTGAAGGCTATGTCTTCACTTATCACCTTGTCAATGATCCATTCTATTTCTCATACTCCGTATGACATTTTGTAGTCTAACTGTATCTCTTCTTATAAACCAATAGCCATTTCACATCTAAACCGAAGTGAAATTTCCTAACTGATATTTTTCTAAACCAATAAATCTAGGTCTTAAATACCAAGTGCTTGGCCACCGCCAATTTGAATGGTTTCTGCAGTTATAAAAGCTGCATCTTCACTTGCTAAAAATGCAACAACAGAGGCTACGTCTTCAGGTTGTCCCAATCTACCCAACATGATGTTATTCGCCCAAGAGGCAAAGACTTCAGGTTTTGTAGATTTAATTCCGATGTGGAAATTGGTGTCGATCGTGCCTGGCGAAACTGCATTTACACGAATTCCGTATTCTGCTAAATCTTTTGCCAAGGCTCTTGTAATAGTTTGAACACCTGCTTTGGAAGTCCCATACATTCCCGCTCCTGGACCACCTGCATTCCAAGCAGCGTTAGAAGTAAAGTTAATTATCGTAGGATGGGTTCCTTTCTTTAGATAAGGAATCGCTGCTCTTGATGCAAAGAAAACCGAATCCAAATTAAGTGCCATTACATTTCTATAAAATTCGGTCGTCATTACTTCAAATCTAGATCGTCCACCTAAACCACCAGCATTGTTAACCAACACATCAATTTTACCGTATTTCTCCCCTATTGCTTTAATATTCTCGCTTACCAATTCTTCATTCGTAACATCAAAGCCATAATATTCTGCCGTGTATCCTTGGTCTGTCAATTCTTTTAAACAAGCTGCTCCTTTATCGTCATCTCTTCCATTTAGGATCACTGTACAACCATGTTTACCAAGATGTTTTGCAACTTCGAGACCTATACCACTAGTAGCACCAGTAACAATTGCAATTTTTCCTTTCAAATTCATATTAATTATTTTTTTTAGTTTGTTATTTTATAATCTACAATGCTAGAAATCTAGGTTGACTATTTGAACCCAACGAAAGTACTAGTAGGATCACTATTAAGCACGATCCATACCAATAACACTAATAGGAATACAATTCCCATCAAATCATTGATTAAAGTAAAGTGAAGATGCTCTTATCAGATTAGATATCAAACCTATAATTTCAGACAAAGTTACTGCTTTTTTGCACAGAAAAAATCACTTGATGTATATTTCCTATAACCATCTGATAGTCAAATAAAATTTTAACTATGACAAAACCAAGTGAAAAGAATCATCTGGGTTTTGAAAATGTAATTGAATGTTATCTGGTAGTATAAAATTAGTTTCAAATCAGGTTGTAACACCTTTATTTTTCAAAAAAAAAAATTGAAGAAACTAAAATTTCATTGATGACTCAATAACGTTTTCGGTTAAATGAGTTTCGCTATTTGAAGTAGATTCAAATATGATCAAAATAAATTTTAATTTCTTCAATTACAGTATCAATATAATCTGGAATCTGAATCAAGCAACATTTCTGAATTAGATCAGTAATCTGGTTAGTTCAGAATCCAAATTTCACAATACGCTCCAAAAAATATTTTGTTGGAACATATTCATTCATTAAATTAATATCCTGGATTTTGTGTAATCTTTCCAAAGCTCGCCAACACTTCTGAGACTGGAATTGGAAACACATGATATTGACTATTAATAGTTTGTCCCATTTCATCGTCAACAGTACCAGTTCTAACCAAATCAAACCATCTCTGCCCTTCAAAAGCTAACTCAAGTCTTCTTTCATCTTGTATGGCTTGTCTAACCAAATCTTGTGAATTAATACTTCCTGGATCTAAAGGAGCAATTCCCGCTCTAGTTCTTATTGGATCAATTATAGGAAGTACAGTTGAGGCAGGAGACCCATTCTCATTCAATGTCTCTGCATATAAAAGAATGACATCTGCCAATCGAAGTTCTATCCAGTCAAGATCAGCACCTCCCGCTTGAGGAAATTTCGGAGAAGCAAAAAGTGTATCATTGATAGTTACATCTCTTCTCAAGTCTCCAGGACTGGCATCAAAAGCTGCAATTAAATCCTCATCTAATGGCATAAGAGATTTTGTATCCAGTCCACCAGACCATGACCAAAACTCTGAAAAACCATATTCATCTGATATTGAGCTTGATATTTGGGTAGCGTATATGATTTCTGAATTCAAATCATTGACAAAAACATCAGCAAAGTTTTCCTGTAAACTAATTCCTGCACCTCCAGCTCCGTCAATAACAGCCTTCAGGTGTGATTCAGCACTACTAAAGTTGCCCATTTGCACATATACTTTACCTAGCATTCCTTGAGCTGCCAATTTAGACGCTCTTCCATCTACTATGTCAGTCCCTAAAGCTGCTATAGCATCTTCCAAATCAGAAATGATTACAGTATAGACCTCCGAAGAACTTTTTCTCGCTAAAATAGCATCATCTGCGATATCTGGTGTTGCAGATAAATTCACCGTAACATCTCCAAAAACTCTTACTAATTTAAAATAAGCCAAAGCTCTTAAAAATTTAGCTTCCCCTACTTCAGTCTCGTTTGAAGAGTTTTCTATTACATTATTCGCACTTAATATTGACTTATAAAGTCCTGAGTAAAAAGGTCCAAAAAATTGATCTTCCATCGTGGTTAAATCTGGACCGTAGCTATCAAAATCCGTATAAGGCGCTTCCATCATTAAAGCATTGTCTGCTCTAAAATCTCCCATCACTGCCATTGGAGTGGCAGAGGCATGCTGATAAAAATATGCAGCATTCAAAACTCCATCAAAAGCTGCCAAGGAATTTTGACTAGAAATGTTTGGTGGCAGTTGTTCTAAATCATTGTCACATGCTGTCAAGAACAGCAATGACCCCAAAATTATATATAGTATTCTCATTATTTCTTATTTAAAAATTAACATTTAGACCCAAAGAAAAGCTTCTTACAACAGGGCTTGCACCGACTTGAACTCCATACGTTGTTGGCCCTGCATAACCACCATTTGTGATTTCTACCCCTTCTGGATTAAAAGAAGTGTAATCGCTTGCCATTAAATACAGCAAATTAGTAGAGGCCACATAAATCCTAATAGAATTTAAGCTTAATCTTCTTGCCACGCTAGGATTAATCGTATATCCTATGGTCAAGTTTCTCAATGCAGTATATGATGCATCTTGTATCATTGCATCTGATTGATCTCTATTTCTACCATAATGCTCTCCATTATGATCAGCAATTCCATCTTCATCAGCATCAAAACTGTCTCTTAATCTTCCTCCCCATTGTGAGTTATAGTAAAGCGGATCTATGTTGTAAACATCTCCCCCTTGGGCTCCTTGGAACTGGAATGAAACGTCAAAATCTTTGATATCGATTTGACTATTAAAACCCCAGTAAAAATCTGGTGTGTTTTGTCCTATTTTAACCAAATCTCCACCATCTTCAACGGATCTTGTTCTGTCAATTATACCATCACCATTTTGATCAACAACATAACTTTCACCACTATTGATGCCATTATTTCTTGTTGGATCTGCTACATATTTCATTTCAACTTGTCCAGTAGTTTCTACTCCCCACATTTCACCAATTTCACCACCTACATAATTTCTAAACACTGGACCTCTACCTGATTGCCCGTAAATTGCCGGAGCTAATTCATCCAGACCACCTAATTCAGTAATTTCAGTTTTAACGGTTGACAAGTTTGCCCCTGCATTCCATTTTAGATTTCTATTATTGATAACTGTTGCTCCCAACTCAAACTCTAAACCAGAACTTTTAACATCACCAGAATTAAGATTTACCGATGTGGTACCATATATTTCTGAAACACTTTGTCTAATCAAAATGTCATCGATTACAGAGGTATAATAATCCACCCCTATTCTAAATCTATTTCTCATAAAACCTAAATTAATACCATAGTTGGTTTCCGTATTTGTTTGCCAAGTTAAATCTGGGTTTGCCAAATCATTAGGAATTAAAAATCCATTTCCAAACACCGTTGCTTGAGGATTTAGAAGACTCAACGAACTGTATGCCCCTAAGAAAGAAGGCGTTCCTAAAGATCCATAGCTGAATCGTACTTTTATATCAGACAAAAAGTCTGAGTTGTAAAAAGCTTCGTTGTGTACATTCCATCCCAAAGAAAATGCTGGGAATACAGCGAATCTATTGTTGGCTCCAAATCTAGAGTCACCATCTCTTCTAACTGATACTGATGCCAAATAACGGTTGTCATAAGCATAGTTAAGTCTTCCAAAAAGACTTCTTCTTGAAATAGTTTCATTTATCTCTGAAACTGCAATATCAGCTGGGTCTAAAAGTGCATAATTTAAAGGCTGACCAAAAGGCATATTTTGTCCTAACAACTGGATTCCTTTTCGATAAAAGTTTTGAAATTCCACACCAGCTACAAAACCTACATCATGCTTGCCCAATGTTTTCACATAATTCAATGTGGTTTCACTTAACCAAGAGGAGTTTTTCACATCTCTTTGATCCAATGCAGTTTGATCAACTCTTGCTCTAGAATCAAACTCAAGTTCTCTATGAAAATAATCTCTAGTATCATTTAAATCACCGCCTAAAACAGTTTTTACAAACAAACCATCTACAATTTCAAATTGCAAATACGAATTAACGTTACCGAAAAAAGTTTTTTGCCATCTATCCGTGTTGTCAAGCTTCGTTGCAGGACCTGCATCACCTGAACCACCAATACCATTACCGCTTCTTCCATAATGCCAATCTTGAGCTGTCATACCAGGTTCCAAAGTATAGATACTGCTATTCCAAGGTGCAGCATCACCACCTCTGAAACCAGAGTCAAATGAATCATATCCCAATTCCTGTGCTTGAGCATCCAAACCTTGAACAAATTCAATAGACTCAGCTGTATGGTAAATAGGATGAACACTGTAAGATCTCAATAAATCTCTCATGTCATGACCAACCATATCTCTAGTAGAGGTAAATCCATTGACACTTAATCCAGTCTTGAATCTTTTTCCAATATTAGCATCGACACTCAATCTAGCGTTGTATCTTTCAAAGCCTTGAGTTTGTACAATACCTTTTGCATCTAGATAGCCAACTGAAGCAAAATATCTTACTTCATCTGACCCTCCACTTACACTCAAATCATGGTTCATAGCATTCCCATTTTGGAATAGCCAATCTTCCATAGCAACAACACCAGGTGAATTTTTAAAAGCATTCAACCTATAGTTCAACAAAGTTGGGTCTACTTCAGAAACATCGAAAGATCCATCTGCGATCCCAGATTCAATGGTTTGGGCCCATTCTGAAGCCGTCGGATTGATGTTGTCCTTTACATATCTATGAGAAGTACTCACGTAGGTATTGTAACTTACACTTGGTTTACCCGATTTTCCTTTTTTGGTTGTAACCAAAATAACTCCATTTGCTCCTCTGGATCCATAAATTGCAGCCGAGGCAGCATCCTTTAACACCTCCATACTTGCAATATCGTTTGGATTAATAGTAGCTAAGCCTCCAGAAATAGGGAAACCATCGACAACAATCAATGGATTCGAGTCTCCTGAAATAGAAGAAGCCGCTCTAATTTGAATCTTTGGATCTGCACCTGGTGCTCCATCTTGATTTTGAATCAATACACCTGCCAATTTACCTGCCAAGGCATCATCGACACGAGTAGTCTGAACAGCCGCGAGAGCACTTCCATCCACCTGAGCAATTGCACCAGTATTATGGGATTTCTTTCGGGTACCATATCCAACTACAACAACCTCGTCTAAGAACTCAGTATCTGAGGTCATGACAATAGAGGGGATTTTATTGTTGGGTCCCACAGTAATCTCCTGACTTTCGTAACCTAAATAATTGATCACGAGAACATCGCCTTCGGAGGCTTTAATTGTGAATTTTCCATCTAAATCAGTGATCGTACCAGTATCTGTTCCTTTTACAAGTACAGTTGCACCAATAAGTGGTTCTCCTTCATCATCTTTAAGCTCTCCACTCACACTTTGAGCGATTATAGAACTGGAAAAGAGAAGGCAAACGCAAAAGAGAAGACTAACTTTGTTGAAAAGCCAGCGATTGATAGTTTTATGCATAGTAATAAAAGTTTAGCATTTGTAAAATAAAGTTTGATAAAGTTTGATTGTGGCAATGGAAATGTTAGCATTTCCATACCTGGTTTACATTTTAGTTAATTCTGAATTTTGACAATATCGTCGGGCGTTTTTTAATACACCTTTAGCAACATGCTTAATAAATCTTTGGTTGACCAATTTTTGGTTAACCAAATATAATGAAATATTACAATTATCCTAAGAATCATTATATATAAATGTGATTTTCAAACAACTATTCTTAACCAAATCCGTTTAAAACGCGATTTTGGCCAATTATTTAAAGATCTGGTAAATTTATTTTGTTTAAGAACATTGGATTTATTGGAGAATATGATTCAAAATACTTGCCATATTTTGTCTAAACTGATATTAGATTGTTCCTATTCTTTGAATTTCAGATGGTGTGCTAATACAATATAAACCACCAAATGTCCGACATAAATGAAAAAAATCATCCAATCCCGTCGTTAAAAAGGCCCGCCTTAGCATAGCTACCGAATCATCGGACAAGCCTACATTTTTTGTCCCAGCGTGGAACCGTTTGGACTTGAATGATTTTTTCTTTCATATCCAGTCAGACATTTTATAGTACAAATTGTATAAGATTTTTTTGGGGGAGCAAAAATTTGACAATAAAACATTCAGTATTTGAAAAAAAAGGATCAGAACGAAGCTATCTTGAGAATATGAAAAAGTCTTTTGATGGTGAGTTCCTTAGGCAAGGAAATACAATTTTCA